>NZ_JBHSOW010000106.1:0-158691 GCF_042656405.1 Paenibacillus solisilvae
ATCGATGTATTACAAACGAGCACGTTAAGTGCCTTATGTGGGTGTCCACTTTCTTGACAGAGGTCCAATTTCCAGTATAGCGCTCGTTTCGAACATTTAAAGCCCGAAATAGCTGTAGATATCCAGTATAGATGCACATGCGTCTTCGCATGGTTGAATGCCAACAGTATCACCCCGCCAAGCGCTGGGAGCTGCGCAGGGTGCCAAACACGCGGAGAGTCATACACTCAAATATATAACGGCTGCTCCCGAAGTCTTTTTGTTAAGATTTGAGACAGCACTTTTTTAAGGAATTCTATGTATTGGAACAGTGAATCGGCAGCTCAATCGTCACCGTCGTCCCTTTGCCAAGCTCGCTTTCTATCGACAGCGTGCCTTGATGCGCTTGAATAATCCGCTGACAAATCATTAACCCAAGCCCGGTTCCGCTGCTTTTGGTTGTGAAGAAAGGACCTCCAAGCTTATCCAGCAGCTCACTGGGTATTCCAACTCCTTGATCGGTAATTTGAATCATGACGACTCCCGCCTGCTTGCTGTGGAGATTAATAACAACTTTTCCGCCCCCTGGCATGGCTTCTATTGCATTCTTAATGATATTGATGAACACCTGCTTCAATTGAT
This sequence comes from Paenibacillus solisilvae, assembly GCF_042656405.1. NCBI lineage: Bacteria > Bacillati > Bacillota > Bacilli > Caryophanales > Paenibacillaceae > Paenibacillus > Paenibacillus solisilvae. The sequence continues at coordinate 622 of NZ_JBHSOW010000106.1, forward strand.
TCTCGTCGCAGCTTATCCGGGTATGATCTGAATTTACTCCCGTTACAATCTGAACATTATTCAAATTGGATTGTGTCTCCAGCAATGTATGAACGCTCTCCAGGATATCAACTAAATCATGACTTTTAAATTGATTCGCCTGGGGCTTGGCCAGTGCCATGAATTCTTGGACTATCGCATTGATGCGGTCAAGCTCGGTAAGCATGATATCAAAGTACTCATGATAATTACTTGTCTTGGATTTCAGAAATTGGGAGAAGCCTTTCAATGAGGTAAGCGGGTTTCGAATCTCATGCGCAATTCCGGCCGCCATCTGTCCGGCAATGGACAGCTTTTCTGCTTTGATAAGTGCTTCCTCTTCCTTCTTCCGATCCGTAAGGTCACGGAAAACAGATTGAACCACATATTCATGCCCTTGAAAATTGTGGATTCGAATACTGGAAACCTCAGCATCTATGACACGTCTGTCTTTAGTAATCAGCTTCACGTCTGTAAAATCATTCGGATCATCCGTTTGTAAGACGCGGTTGACCCGCTCAATGGATTGTTCCAAAGAGTCGGGATGAATGAGTGTATAAATATAACAAAGACTCTGTATATCCTCTTCTGTAATTCCGAATAAGGCTTTCCCGGCATTATTGACATACAGAACATACTGGCCGTCATGAACGACAATGGATTCAGGAAGATAACGGATCAAGCGTTGGTAACGCAAATCATTCTCCTGGATCATCTGATTGGCTTGCACCGAATTCGTAACATCCACCAGTGTTCCCAGAAGCGCCGGTTGTCCGCGATACTTAAACGCCCTGGATTTGGTCTCGTAATAGAATAGACTCCCATCTTTACGTTTGCCGCGAAGAGTATACGCTTTACGCTCCTCGCCTTGAAGCCTGTTCCTTACTTCCTGATTTAGCTTCTCATGATCATCAGGATGTACAAATTCGGTTGGGTGCATCCGAAGCATTTCCTGCTGGGTATAGCCAAACATCCTGCAAAGGTTGTTATTGACATAAATAATTTTATCTTCCTGTGTCAGATACACACAGGTGAGCGATTCGTCGAGCAGCTCATTCAAATGGCTCCAAATCGTAAAATTCCCCTCTGGCCGGTTTATTATAGATTTACTCATTTCCTTGTATTTCTTGGCAAGCAATTTGTTGGCATAAACAGCTTTCTGTCTCATCTCATCATTCATCCTCCGATGTACGAAGAAGCTCCATATATCAACAATTCGCTATTTTCCATCAAACACCTTTCCTTCTCAGCACCCTATTTTCGTCGCATCACTGAGACTATGGCCTCATCCCCTTAACAAGAAGCCGTATTCCTTCCTGGAAAATAGGCAGCGTGCGCTCAAGCAAAGCCGTTGTTTCCTCGCTGTGATCGGCATAGGTACTGATAAAACCTTGCATATAGTAAACCAATACCCGTCCGTTGTTCAATATTTTATCCGAATCAGATGTCTGCACCGCTTCCTGCAGCTGCTTCATGATATGACCAAACAACCGGTTCCGGATATGGTTAACCTCCAGTTCCGGGTTTGGATCATCCACGCGTACCGAGCCCGACATAAGCAGTACCGTATGAAGACTGCCATTCGTGAGACAAAAAACAACATAATCCGAGCAGGCGGCAATCACCTTGTCCATGCTGTTCAGCGATTGATTCGATATAATCTGCTGTACTCTTTGCTCCAGCTCCAAGAGGGGAGGAATTGCGATTTGTTGCAATAAGTCCTCTTTATTTTTAAAATATAAATAGATTGCCGTATGCGAGCATCCGGCTTCCTTGGCAATCTCTCTCATCGTAACCGAATGATACCCTTTCTCCGCAAACAAAGATGCTGCTGCCGTCCGAACCGCAGCCTTCATCTCCTCCGTCAATTGTTTCCTTCTCGAAGTCATGTAAAGACACATCCTTCCAAACAAAAATAATAACCATTGGTTATATTATAACCGATGGTTATTATTTAATCAAGCGGATACCTATTATCTACCGCCGGCCGCCACTATTGGCGATACCATTCAGAGCTATCAAAAAAAAGCGGCCGCAATGGGCCGCTTCCTTAACATGCTGTTTGTTTCATTCGATTAAGAAGTAAATTCCTGAACCCACTCGCCGTTGTAATAAGCAACACCGATTTTCTTGAAATTAGCGTTAAGGATATTCGCACGGTGACCTGAACTGTTCATCCAAGCTGTCATAACCTCTTGCGGAGAACGCTGTCCTTTGGCGATGTTCTCACCAGCATAAGAATAGGAAACCCCATAAGCACGCATCATATCAAATGGTGAACCGTAAGTCGGCGATGTATGGTCAAAGTAATTATTCGTGTACATATCTTTGGCTTTATCCGTTGCAACCTTCGTCAGAAGAGCATCGGATTTCAAAGCAGACAATCCCGCATTGGCGCGTTCTTTGTTTACAAGCGTAACCACCTGTGCCGCAAATTGACTTTGTGTTACAGTCCCGGTTGATCCAGTGCCTGTCCCAGTTCCAGTGCCAGTTCCAGTTCCAGTGCCAGTTCCGTTATAGACGGGGACTTTAATAGTCAAGCCAGGCCAGATCACGTTTGGATTGTAAAGCCAAGGATTTGCCGCAATCAGCTTACTCAAGTTAACGCCATATTTCTTGGCGATTTTATACATCGTATCATTGCTCGTCACTTTATACGTGACAGGGGCTCCGTTCATGGAGGCTGCATTGGCCTTCTGTACGGCTGCTCCTCCGCCAAAAGCGATTAAACTCGCTGCTAGCACGCTTGCTGCACCTACGCGAAATGGTTTTTGCATCTTCATGGATGAATCCTCCTAAGAGTTTATTTGCGTTACTTCCCTGAGAAACCTCTATGCGAGTAAAAAACTCACATCGGAAGCATACGCTTGAAACCAGATGACGTCCTTCCCGACGCCACCCATGTTAACACAGGGGGATTCATCATTTCATGCCATAAAATATTCCAAAACCATTCAACCGGGCTGCTCGCGCAGGCTGGTCAGCTCTTAACAGCCGTTATTATTACGCCGGCTAATCAGGATTTTAAAGTAATGATATACGTTGAAAAAACGTATTTATTATCCTGAATCTTGCCGGTAGTCGTCATAATTTTATGTCCGGACGGGCTCCATTTTAGAGGATCTGATGCATATTCCACATCCACCGAAATTTGTGTTGATTTACCGGATACCGCATCCGCTACAAAGACTCCTTTGACACCGCCTGTCTCAGAACTGACCGTATAGGCGAGCTCCGTTCCATCAGGTGACCAGCTCGTACCGAATACCTGTGTTCCTTTTGCCAGCGAGACCTTCTTCGTCAATGAAGAATCTGTTATTGTAAGCTCCATTTCCGTATCCGAAGTTCGTTTCACCAGGGCCAGCTGCTTTCCGTCCGGTGAAGGAATCAGCCAGATAACCCTTTTATCAAGCCTCTTCGTCTGTTTGCTGACCGTGTTATACAGAAACAAGTTATTATTGATGCCGATATAATACACATTTGCGCCGCGCTGAATGACGTTATAGACGGTTATATCCTTGGTTATTGTAATGAGATCCGTCTTGCCTTGAATATTGGAAGAAAGAATTTGCCCCGTCATAACCGGAAAAACGATCTGTTCGTTTCCATTCCAGCTGCCTTCCTGCGCGGAGATTTGTTCCATACCGACAGCCGCAGTTTCACGTGTCACAAGATCCATGATATAACCGCGCCCAGTCGTCTCTTCCGTTTCCTTATAGAACATATATTTCTTATCCGGAGACAGCATGGCAAAGCCTTGATTTACGGCTCCGCTCTTCAGCAGCATATCATTATCTCCAGTCTGCTCCCCACCGTTCAAGCTGTGAATATACATATTATGCGGGTACCGCTGCTCGCCTTCAACAGTGACCGGTTTCATCTCTCTATTCTCTTTATCAATAATCAACTTGTCCTCACCGAGCCAGTCCATACCGCGAATGCCCTTCAGCTCGTCGATTTTGACGACATCTATGGCCGTACTCGCTGCTGTCGATTCCGTGTCTACGACCGTGATTGTCTTCTCTTGTTTCTGAATAACTTCATGATTCGAACCCTCAATATTGTCACTCGGAGCCGAACTGGCGCAGCCAGTCAGCGCTGATGTGAATACAAGTCCAGCCAAAGTAATGAGTTTTGTCCTATTCCTAAATCGCTGTTTCGGCTTGATTGTCATAATGATGTCCTCCTGCAAAGGCTGATTTGCTTATCGTACAGGATGAATTTATCCGGAATGAGCAAAACTTGTTTCCAGCTTGTAAATTATTTTTGCATGAATTCATTATATTGGTCTATCCAGGAATACATTCTTGTTACTTAATCAGTGGAAAAGAAACCGTAAACTGCGATCCCTGCTGTCCACCTGAATGCGGCGAGAAAGCAACCTTACCGTGCTGCAGCTCCACAAGCCGCTTTACGAGCGATAATCCAAGACCAGTTCCCCCTGTCAACCTGGCCCGGTCTTTACTCACGGTATAGAACGGCTCGAACAGCTTCGCTCTTGCTTCCGCTGGAATACCGATCCCCGTGTCACGAAAAACAATGACTGCGCTATCTGCTTCGGTATGGCAGGAAACCTGAATGCTTCCTCCAGGCACGTTATATTTGATTGCATTATCAAGCAGATTGAGGAAAATGTGAATCAGACTTTCACGATCCGCTTTTATAACGGCAGCATGCAGGTCGGTCTCAATGTTCAATTGAAATTGTTGCGCTTTTCCTTTCAATCTCCCGCACACCTCAACAAGCGTTTCAGCCGCATCCAGCTTCTCTGCGTTCAAATTAAACTCATACTGCTCCATCTCTGAGAGATGGAGCACTTTCTCCACCATCTCAAGCAATCTGCCTGATTCCTGACGGATGTTAGCTCTTGCTTCGTCCAGCAGTAAGGGGTCGTCACGGTACATATCCAGCAGATCCGAATAAGCGATAATGGAGGTTAGAGGGGTCTTGAATTCATGACTGACATTGCCGATAAACTGCTTTTGTCTGGCCAAGCTTTGTTCAATTTCACGGCTCATATAGGTAATTCCTTCACTAAGCTCGCCAATTTCATCATGTCTGCGAACAGGCGATTGCGTGAGGAAGCGGCCATCCCGAATCTGATCTGCGGCTTCCCGCAGTTTGCGAAGGGAGGCGGTTACCCGCTGAAGATAAAGAAAACCGAGCAGGAAACTCACGGCCAAGGAACCGAGTCCGATATTGCGAAGCGATTTCGCTATGGAGCTGTAGAAAGCATGATCCGCTTTCAAAGATAGCTGCAGCTGCACAATGCCGACTTGACCGACCGACCATATCATAGGGGCCAAATAAATCAGAGAATCGCCGGATTGCTCATAGACGATTTTTCCCTGCGTGGCATAGACCATAATGTCCTTGACGTCCGGACTTTCCGACAGCGGCATGGAATTGCCGATCTCATTGCCCTTCGCATCATACAAGATGACATGGGCACCGCTTAACAGAGCACTGAGATCAGCAGCCAATTCAGTCCCTCTTCGCCGTAGAAATCCCGGAATATTATCGAGTGCGCTTCCGCTTAAGTAGGTCTGCCTTACCCGCAGGCTGGCAAGATCACTTCGCTGCTTCAGATCACTCTCGACCTTCTGCATCTGATCCTGCTTGATTTCACGCAGAACCAGCCAGCTTAGAGCCGCAACGGTCAACAGCAGCAGGGCGGCTAGGCCTATAGTGAAACGCCACTTCAGACTTAATCGAAAGGCTGGCTTGTTCCCCCGCATCAGGGGAGCTCCCGGAGTGCCTTGTAACCGACGCCATAGACGGTCTGCAAAAGCTGCTGGTACGGTTCGCCCAGCTTCTTGCGCAGCCGCTGCATATGAATATCGACCGTGCGTGTCCCCCCTGCATAATCCATGCTCCAAACAAGATCCAGCAGCTCGTCTCTCGTATATACCCGGTCAGGATGCATGATCAGCAGAGCAAGCAAATCAAATTCTTTGGGCGTAAGTTCGAGTGTCTCCGTTCCCAATTGAACGGACCGGTTTATTTTATTTAAGCGGAGATCCTTGATTACAGTAAGCTGAACCTCTTCCTCCGGCTTATTTTCAAGCCGGCGCAGCAGCGCTTTCGTACGGGCAACAAGCTCGCGCAGATCAAACGGCTTCGTCATATAATCATCCGCCCCTAACTCGAGACCAATGACCTTGTCGACAATATCATTTTTCACCGTCAGCATAATGATTCCCATACCAATTCGATTCTCCAGCCTGCGGCATACATCATAACCATTTAATTTGGGCATCATCACATCGAGTATCATGACATCCGGCTTGAAGCTTGAAGCAAGCTTCAGCGCTTCTTCTCCGTCATAGGCTGCTTCGACAATGTAGCCTTCCCGGCGGAAGGCATAAACAATCGCGCCGGCAATACTCTGCTCATCATCTACGACCAGAATTTTTTTGTTCATCGCGGATCCTTTCCTGCTGTGTTAGGTCAGATATAATCATCGTATCTATACTCCAGGCTGTCGGCTTTCTTTAAGTTGCAGTCCGCGCAGGCGCACACGCAGTTACTCGGAGTGGACAATCCGCCTTTGGACTTCGGAAGCACATGGTCAATCGTGTCACCATAGCGGCCGCAATAGTGGCATACATAATCATCCCTCTGCAGAATGAGTAAGCGAAAATCCGTCTTCGTATACAGTTTATGAATCAATCCCGGACCAATAATGCCGGCCGCACCTTCCTTGACCATCCGCACTGCCATCTCGGTTGGAATCTCGGTAGACCAGTGTTTGCCCGTGTCCCGGTAACCGCGCAGTCTGATCCATCCCCTGCCTCTGTCATTCAAGAGGGATGTCTTATACGTAAACGGCCCTTCAAGCGGGGTGATATGCTTTTCAGGCGGACGTACTGCCGGCGTCCCTGCTGGAGTTTTCGTTTTCCATGAACCGGGTCTGCCGCCAGAAACCGCTCCGGTCTTGCGGCGTCTGCGTCTTCGTTTGCGTTTGGGCTTGGCGGCAGCCGGAGCATCGCCGGCTTCCACCTCCACTGCTGTTTCATTAGGCTCAAATTCCAACCGGGGAGGAGCCTGTTGTCGATCTCGCTTAAGTCTGCGCAGACAAGCACGGCATGTGCCGCGCCGGCTGGTGCTGCCAGAACGTTTCGTATAGGCGGATAACGGTTTTTCCTGCCCGCAGCCCGCGCATTGTTTCACATCCATCGCTTTCTTCCGCTCCGTTCAAGTAGGCTGGCTAAGACTAACTATGAAGTCCGTGCAGCCTTCGAAATTGCTCAGGCGTCATGCCTTCTGTCTTGCCAAATACGGAGATGAAATGACTTGTGTCCCGATAGCCGGACAGATGGGCAATATCTTTAATCGACATCCGGTCGCTGGCACTCATAAATTCTTTGGCTTTTCGAATCCGCAGTTGAATCAGATACGCATATGCCGTAATGCCAAATGCTTGACGAAACAAGGAATTAAGATACCGCGGACTTATGTTTAGCTGATCTGCCATATCCGTTAATCCGATTTCAGGGTCGCCAAACTTGGAATCCAGCCACATTAGAAGAGGATTCAGCTTCTCCAAATGCTGCATCAAAGAGGAACGCCCGCCGGTTTGACCGTAGATCTTAATCATTGTCAAAAAGCGGTACAGCTGCGCAGATGCATTAAGTCCCGTTCGGTCATCGTCATGCTGCGCTTGTTCAACCATTTCCATGAGCTGCGCGGTAACCGGAGCATCCTCGTTCCAATGCAGCCATTCCGTATGACGGATACCAAGCGAGGCCAGCATGGACATCGCAATCGAACCTCCAAAGGTCACATACATTGTTTTCCATTTCTTCCCTTTTGCCGAATAACTATGCGGTACTCCCGGAAACAGCAAGGTACCGTTTCCTACCGGAAGCGAGAAGCGTCTCCCGCCGAGATCAAATTCACCTTCGCCTTCAAGCGTTTGGAGCCAGTGAAACACGGGATAACCTTTCGCTCTGACAAGCGGCTCCTGTTCCGGATTAAGACCTATGCTTTCAATATAAAGCGGGAGCTCAACTTCACAGTGTTTAAACAAGAAACGGCGAAGTGAACCATCAACCACCCATTCCTTCCGCTCCATAATCTGTTCCATATTATCATATCCTGCCTTTTATTTATTTATATATCTTCTTAGTCGAATCATATCATAAAATGGAGCTATCATCATAACTTATGCATGCTTATCTTACTTATAAGCAGATATCCGCAAAGAAGGAGCGAATAAACTTGAATACTTCCAAATTGCCCAAAATGTTATATGGCGGTGATTACAACCCTGAACAGTGGGACAAGAGCGTGTGGCCTGAGGATATGCGTATGCTCCAGCTAGCCGGGATGGATATTGCAACCGTCAACGTTTTCTCATGGGCGATGATTCAGCCGAGTGAGGACTCTTATCAATTCGAGACACTTGATGCCATCATGGATATGCTTCACCAGAATGGAATTTACGCCTGTTTGGCAACGAGCACGGGAGCGCATCCTGCCTGGATGGCCCGCAGGCACCCGGATGTGCTTCGAACCGATTTTGAAGGCCGCAAGCGCAAATTCGGCGGACGACATAATTCCTGTCCCAACAGTCCTTCCTACCGCCTTTATTCCACTCGTATCGCTTCGAAGCTCGCTGAGCGCTACAAGGATCATCCGGCTTTGCTTCTGTGGCATGTTTCCAACGAATACGGGGGAGAATGCTACTGCGACAATTGCGAAGCAGCTTTCCGCATATGGCTTCAGCAGAAGTATGGAACGCTGGACAAGCTTAACGAACAATGGAACACCCGTTTCTGGGGTCATACCTATTACGATTGGGATGAGATCGTCCTTCCGAACGTTCTTTCTGAGCAGTGGTCCAGCAACCGGACATCTTTCCAGGGCATCTCGCTTGACTATGCGAGATTCAATTCGGACAGCATGTTAGACTGCTACAAGCTGGAATATGACGCTCTTAAGCAGCATACCCCTGATATTCCGGTAACGACCAACTTGATGGGCACCTACAAACCGCTTGACTATTTCAAGTGGGCCAAGCATATGGATATCGTCTCCTGGGACAATTATCCTTCTGCAGATACCAAAACCAGCTTTACCGCTATGACGCATGACTTAATGCGCGGACTCAAAGGCGGCGCCCCTTTCCTGCTTATGGAGCAAACGCCGAGCCAGCAGAACTGGCAGGCTTATAATACCTTGAAGCGTCCCGGTGTTATGCGCTTATGGAGTTATCAAGCTGTAGCTCACGGAGCTGACAGCGTGATGTTCTTCCAGCTTCGCCGTTCAGTGGGCGCCTGCGAGAAATACCACGGCGCTCTGATCGAGCATGTCGGTCACGAGCATACAAGAGTATTCCGTGAATGTGCGGCACTTGGGGAAGAGCTGCAAAAGCTGGGAGACAAGGTAATCGGAGCCCGTCAATCCAGCAGGGTTGCGATTATGTATGATTGGGATAATCGGTGGGCGGTCGAATTCTCGAGCGGACCAACTATTGCACTTGACTACGTGAACGAAGTTCATAAGTACTATGATGCGCTCTATCAGCAAGGGATTCAAGTGGATCTTGTCTCATTCGAAGACGATCTCAGTTCGTATCAAGTTGTGCTCGCTCCTGTGATGTATATGGTTAAACCAGGAATGGCCTCACGTATTGAAGCGTTCGTAAAAGACGGCGGAACATTCGTAACCACATACTTCAGCGGAATCGTCAATGAGAATGACATCGTCACCCTCGGCGGTTATCCAGGCGAACTAAGAAATCTGCTCGGTATCTGGGCGGAAGAAATCGATGCACTGTTTCCGGATCAAACAAACCGCATCATCATGAAAGAATCACTTGGCTCATTTGGCGCAAATGAAACCTTCAAATGCTCCTTGTTATGTGACTTAATTCACTCCGAAGGCGCTGATATCCTGGCTGAATACGGAGATGATTTCTACGCCGGTATGCCGGTGCTGACACGCAACCAATTCGGTGCCGGTCAAGCATGGTATATCGCCTCAAGTCCGGAAGCAAGCTTCCTTCAAGGCTTCCTTGGAGAGCTCTGCAAGCAGCATCATATTGAGGCACTGCCAGGCAAACAGCCGAATGTTGAAGTAACGCGCCGCGATAAAGACGGGATCGGCTATCTCTTTATTATGAACCATCAAGCCGGCAGCACAGTCATCGATCTTGGCTCCGAGACAGGCATTAATTTGCTGACGGGTCAAGCTGTTTCGAGGCAAACCGAGCTGGCTGGATATGATGTAATGATTGTGGAAATAAAATAGTTCTTTCACAAAATTTGATCAGGGTAGTCCTTCACGCGAATGAACATATTAGTTGATGAATCATTCGCATGAAGGGAGCTCATTACTAATGAAAAGATTTCTGTTAACACTCTGCGGGCTTGTTCTCATCGTAGGTGCCAGTTCCATTGTCTATCAGATGACCCATGACAATGATGACAATCATACGACAAGAAGCAGCTCCATCAGTACCGGCAATAAGCCGATTGCCCCGCATAAGCTGAACATGAATACGACAGGTACAACCACAAGGGTGATCACAATTGACGACTGGAATCAGCTTCCGGATTGGTTGAAGCAGCAATTCCCGCAATTTGGCCAACCGAATCAACCGGCACAGCCAGCACAGCCAGCACAACCGGCACAGCCCAATAGACAGCCGGCAGGGCAGCCATATACACCACCGACAGGCACGGGAAATAACGCAGGGAATGGCGCTGGCGCAGGAGCCGGCAAAACCCCCACTACCGGTACAGTTGAAGCTCAGGTTCTGCAGCTGGTTAACGCCGAGCGTGCCAAAGCAGGTCTAAACGCGCTTACAATGAATGGGTCGCTATCTAGTGTAGCGAAGACCAAAGCTTCGGATATGCGCGACAAAAATTACTTTTCCCATGATTCACCTACGTATGGAAGCCCATTCGATATGATGAAACAGTTCGGTATCAGCTATTCGTATGCAGGGGAGAACATCGCAGCCGGGCAGCAAACGCCTCAAGCTGTTATGACTGCCTGGATGAACAGTCCTGGCCACAAAGCCAATATCTTGAGCCAGAACTTTACTCAAATGGGTATCGGCTGCAGTCCCGGCGGAAATATGAGCCCGTATTGGTCGCAAATGTTTATTCGTCCTTAGCATGTAAACAGCACTGGCCCTTTACTTACGGGCCAGTGCTGTTTGATTTCCTGCACGCTTGAATATTCGATTCATTAATAAGCGGCCACGCCGAGCTTCTTGATCGTTTCTTCAATAAAATGAGGTTCATCCTCCGGTGTACGCGAGGTAACTAAATTCTCATCCACCACGACAGCATTATCGATGAACCGGCCGCCTGAATCATTTATTTGTTGATGCAGTCCCGGATAAGCTGTCAAATTACGCCCATCCAGCAATCCTGCTTTGACGAGCAGCTGCGGTCCATGGCAGATGGCGGCAATTGTCTTGCCGTCCGTGTCCATTTGCCGGACAAACGCGATCAGATGCTCGTTCTCGAGCAAATGTGAAGGGGATTTGCCGCCCGGAATAACGACTGCGTCATAATCTGCTGCGTTCGCTTCATCTGCAGATAAATGGGAAGTATAAGATATCGTTCCATGCTCCCCAGTTAACTCAGCACCCTTCTCCAGGCTGATAATAACGGCTGCATGCCCGTTTTTGGTAATGGCTTCATATGGATTTCTCATCTCGGAATCTTCAAAGTCATTGGCTAATAAGAAAGCTACCTTCTTCGCTTGATCAGTCATAAGGTGCACTTCCTTTCCATTTTGGGTAAACACTCCTGCTTAGCAGGTGTATCTTCTATTACCCACCAGGATTAGTTTTAATCTCCAGATTGTCCGCTTCAGGGATTTTTCAACATCATTCATGGTTCAAGCAAAAAAAAGACTCCGTCCCAAGTCAACCGGTTGCTCGGTGCATGGAACGAAGTCTTGGATTACGCGTCTTAGGCCAGGTTAATGTCGCGGATGATTTTCGGATCAATCTTTGGCTGGCGATCGATCGTCATTAGACCGTTTACTTCCTGCTGGACGTCGGTGATTTGGGTGTAGCAGAAGCCCACCATATAAGGAAGGTCTTTAATGGCTTGCGTAATGCTGCGGAAGCGCTCAATGAACTGCTCGTCCGTCTTCACTTGATTACCGTAGCCCCAGCCCTCTTCGGATTTGAAGGCAATGCCGCCGTATTCGCTCATCAGGATCGGCTGGCCTTTATACTCATAACCATGTGCAAGCGCGAATTTGAAATTGTTAAAGCTTCTATTGAAGCCGACCATTTCTTCCTTCGATGCATAACGCTTGCTCAGAACTTCGCCGCGCTCTTCATAGTCATGAAGGGTAATGATATCCGAAACGGTATGCTCCCAGCCGTCATTAACGATAACCGGACGCATGGAGTCGAATGCTTTGGTCAAGTGATAAACAGCTACTGTCAGCTGCTGCTGCTTAACCTCGGTCAGGATATTATGAACACCCCATGATTCATTGAATGGTGTCCATGTAATGATGCTCGGGTGGTTGTAATGCTGCTGAACAACCTCCATCCACTCGCGCGTGAACCGGTCAATCGCATCGTCATTAAATTCATAGGTTGCCGGCATTTCGGACCAAACAAGCAGCCCTTTGCGGTCACACCAGTACAAGAATCTTGGATCCTCCAGCTTCTGATGCTTGCGGACCCCGTTGTAGCCAAACTCCATCGTTTTGTCGATATCCTCAATCAAGGCTTCAACCGACGGCGGAGTCAGATGGGAATCCTTCCAGTAGCCTTGATCAAGCAGCAGACGCTGATAAATTTCAATGTTATTAAGAAGCACTTTTCCATTCACAATGGAGACCTTACGCATACCGAAATAAGATTTCACGTGATCGGTTTCAACATGATCAGAGAGCAGCGTGAATTCCACTTCGTATAAATTCGGGTTGCCTGGCGACCAGGTATGAACGGACTTCCACTCTGCGACGCGGTCAGTTACGAGGTTAAGCTCAACACTGGTTCTTGCGCGATCGACCGACATCGTAACTTCGCGGACCAGCTGTCCTTTGAATGTCACTCTTGTCTTCAGGGATAGTTGATCCTGCTGTTTGTAGTTCGGTATCACATATTCGAAAAGGACGGCGTTCTTATCGACATCCGGCGTAATCTTGACCGATTGCACATACTGCTCAGCAACCGCTTCCATCCAAACCGACTGCCAAATTCCCGTCGTCTGAACATACCAGCAGCCGAAATTATTCTCAACCCAGCGCTGCTTGCCGCGAGGCTGAGAGCAGCTGTTGCCGTCTTCTACGCGTACGACCAGCTTATCAGAGCCCGTACCGGACAGATAATTCGTAACATCAAACGCGAATGCTGCGTAACCGCCTTCATGCTGCCCGACAAAACTGCCATTGACCCATACTTTAGTCAAATAATCGGACGCTTGAAAATGCAGTTTAACGAGCTTGCCGTTCCACTCGGATGGAACCGCGATCTCACGCTCATACCATACGCAAGGATGGAACTGTTCTTCACCGATGCCGCTTGCCTTCGTCTCATATGTGAAAGGAACGTTGATTTGTTTGTCTGCCGGAACACTCTTAAACCACTGCGCTTTCTCCCCTTCAAAAGCATCGTCGAACCGGAATCCCCATGCTCCGTTCAAATTGATCCATGGATGACGATAAAATTGCGGTCTTGGGTACTCTTTATCAACTTCGAATTGCAGCATTACACATATCCCTCCAAGTAATAAATTCATAACTCAAATGGATTATAGCATATTCCTTATATACTTAATAGATTTTATATATATATAAATTATTTATTGCCTTTGCGGTAGGCGCCTGGCGCAGCTCCGACCTGATTTTTGAACGCTTTAGCAAAGTGATGAATATCCGCAAATCCGCAGTAATCGGCGATTTCATGTAATTGAAGATCTGTTGTCGCGAGCAGCTCCTTCGCATGGTGAATACGCAATCCCAGCAAATACCGATGCGGCGCAATACCGAACTGCTCCTTGAATTTGGCACTGAAACGCGAGGGTGATAAATTGGCCCTTCTAGCCATCTCATTCACGCTAAGCGGTTCTGACAAACGAAACGAGAAGAAGGATGTTATCCAATTGAGCGGCTGTGGGGCTGCTTTCTCTGCGGCTCTCAGATCTGTATGGTCCTCGAGCACCGTAAGTATGATCTCCGTTGCAAGCGACTGCGCTCTTAGCTGCATGAGCGGATCTCTATACTGCCAGCATTCAACCATACGCACAAATGTATCGCGGAACGCGATTGGATGCTTAGGATGCAGCTTGACCGGCAGCTCGATTCCGGTCAAGTCATTCAGCCTTGGCTGCATGAGATGCAGGTAAGCGGATAAATCCGTCTGACCGCCTTTGGTCGGGAACCGTTCCTCACGTCTGCTGTCATAGAACACGTCCAAATGAACAAAAGGCGTAATCGTATTCGTCCGCCCTTCTAATTGGTTTAAGATTCCCGGTTGAATGAGACAAAAATCCCCGCTGCGGAATTCATAGTCCACCCCATCCACACGAAACATGCATTCCCCCTCCTGAAAATACACCAGCAAATAATCAAGCAGTCTTCGTTCCGGGTAAATCCAAGGTTTGCGTACGGCAAAATCTCCTTCCCGTATAAAGGGGACAACCGGGTGCTTGACCATAATTTCGGACAAATACATAAGCTCAACTCCTTGATCGGACTATTGGATAGGTATAAGTATAAACCATTAACAGTTGTTTTTGACAAAAATATTAATTGAGCTGAGCAAATCCAATTCCAGCTTCCCCTTTTATAATGAAAGTATGCAAGCTATTAAGCATTAAAGGGGAGTCAGCCATGCATTCGAATGTGAATAGCTCACAATTACATTCCTTGGAAGATCCGTATCACTTGTCGGAGGAGCAGATCGCCGCTTACCAAAGCAACGGACATATTATGCTCCGCAGCGTCGCTTCCGCCGAAGAAATCAACAGCTATGAGCCTGCCATCGAACAATATGTGCGTCAGCACAATCACCATACCAAGCCGGTGGGGGAGCGTGATACCTACGGCAAAGCCTTCATTCAAGTGGGAAACATCTGGCAGCAGAATGAAGCAGCCAAACGATTCGTTCTAGCTAAACGGTTTGCAAAAATCGCCGCTGACTTGATGGGTGTAAACGGCGTGCGCTTATACCATGACCAAGCCTTGTTCAAGGAACCGGGGGGCGGTCACACGCCTTGGCATCAGGATCAAGTCTATTGGCCGCTGGATACGAAGCACACCATCACACTATGGATGCCTCTTGTCTCCATCTCTGAGGAAGTCGGTTCGATGACGTTCGTGGATGGTTCCCACAACTCAGGCTATATGACCCGTCAGTTTATTTCGGACGAATCCCACAAAACACTGGGATCCTACATTGCAGGCAAGGGGCTGCCAACGACCAACTATGGCGCGATGTCAGCCGGAGACGCTACGTTTCATGCAGGATGGACGCTCCACTCGGCGCCCGGCAATCCGACCGATCAGATGCGGGAAGTCATGACCATTATTTATTACGCAGATGGAACCCGTGCCATGGAGCCGGACAGCAGCGCTAGAGAAAATGATTTGGCCGGCTGGCTTCCGGGTGTCAAGCCGGGTGAATTGGCAGTTTCGCCGCTCAATCCGCTTCTCTATAGTCGATAAACCTTGATTTATTAAAAAGAAAACGGGACGGAGCAGCTTTATTCCTGCTTCGTCCCGTTTCTATTTTTGGTCGATCGCTGCTTACATAAGCAGCTGTGCAAGCGACCGCCATCAGTCCTCTACTTGCTTCAGTAGCAGAGCTGTGTGTCAGTCAATCACATTTTCCCTTCCCGGCAAAAGATGCTTGCTCCTCCTTAGCCTATACTGGAATTGGTACAGTTAAAAGATTACCATCCTATTAAGGCTGCCTCTATACTGCAATCCATACCGTTAAATGCCCCTAATCAGCCTTATGGAGCTCAACTAGGCATATCCAGTTGGAAATATCCAGTATAGCCGCCCGTTTGAACAAATTAAGCCCCCTATAGCTGTATAAATCCAGTATAGATGCGCGCTCCCCAACCGGCCAATACGTAATAATCATTCAATCCATTGTAAAGCGAGGTTTGCACCCGAAGTCTCTTTTTTAAGTTTTGAGGCACCCTTTGGAGTGAACTCTTTCATATTTGTCATTTTTGTTAATTCTAGTCTTTTTTACGTCCTCCGCCCCCCTCCCCCTCACATTTTATGTTAAAATATAGATTCACTTTCATAGAACTGCAACATTTGATGGTAGAGTTTACGTCTCTATCCATAGTAATTCAAGAGGAGATTGATTAACCATGATTGCCAACACCGAGTCGTCGACACCCCGTGGATATGAGCTTCAACCTCGCAGATCCAAACCGTCCGTTATCTTATTCCTGTGCATATGGATTCTCCTGATCGCAGCCGGCGTGCTGGGAATGATCTGGTATACCGGTAAGATGAAAGAGCAGCTGACGCTAGAGGTCAGCAAGCAGACGGCCCAGCAGATAAAGGCGATGCAAACCGATTATGAAACCCAAATCAAACAGCTCGAGACGAATTTCACGAGCGAAATCACCAAGGTTCAGGGAAAAGTAGACGCCCTTAACGAGCTGCTCGAATTCTCCAAGGACAATGCCAATAACAAGACCGACAACAGCAATAAGCTCTTCAGCCAGCTTAGTGAAGTGAAGAAGCAGCTGAATGAGCTGCAGAAAAGTTTGGATGTGTTGAAATGACCCTAAGCGTGAAACAATTAAACCGGCTCGCGCTTCTTACCCTGGCCCCCTTCATCGGGCTTATCCTATGGCTTGTCACAGCGAATATGTCCATCTCACTTCCAAGCGAGTCATTCCCGAAGCAGCTTCCGGAGACCGCCGTCATTCCGGCGCAAACGGAATCTTTACTGACTCAGCTCGATCAGGCGAAGCAGACGGCTCTACATACGGCGTCATCCATAAAGCGAACCATTAAGCTCTATAAGGCCACGAATGAGAGTATGAGCCATATCGTGAAGACCGTTTCTTCGCAAGCCGGCAGGCCTGCTCTTGTCTATGACCGGCGGATTACACGGGCAATCGGCTCTCCGGCCCGCTCAGTCCAATCCGATAAAATAACAGCCCAGCTGTTCAACATTCATGCGCAAAACTTCAGCGGCTATGCTTTAAAAGTAAAGCTGAAATCCGATAAAAGCATGCAGATGGTCCTCGGTAAAGACAAATATGGCGGTGCCGAAACTACGCTGGCCGCAGCAAGGCGTTACCAGGCTGTTGCCGGTATTAATGCCGGCGGCTTCGCCGATCAGAACGGCAAGCGATACCCGCTCAGCACCACGGTCCTAAACGGCAAATACTTGAGTGGATTTGAGCCTACCCACAAGGATCTTTTCTTCGTCGGACTTAATAAGGATTTGAAGCTGATCGGCGGCAAATTCAATGATAAGAGCCAGCTGGACCAGCAGCAGCCTAAATTCGGCGCATCCTTTGTCCCCGTTCTCATGAAGAACGGCATCCCGCAGTCGATTCCGGCCAAATGGCAGTCCAGTCCCACCAGGGCGCCTCGAACTGTCGTGGCGAATTATAAGGATAACCAGCTTCTCTTCCTCGTCATTGACGGTTATAACGAGAGCGGCGGTTCTGGTGCGACACTGAAGGAAATTCAGATCCTGCTTGCTCGTTTCGGCGCTATCGACGGTTATAATTTGGACGGGGGCGGTTCTTCATCGCTTGTATTTAATGGACAAGTCGTCAATCATCCTTCTGATGGCGTCCTCAGACCGGTACCGACGAACTTCCTGTTCTTCAAATGACAAATTTCACAGCCGACGCTTTCAAATAGGCGAACGCCAAAAAGCCCGATTCCGCTCAGGAACCGGGCTTTGCTCTATTCTTTGGCGGATTAAAGGCTGATTACTTTACCCGTTGCTTGCGCCTCGAATGAAGCGAGGATTACGGCTAAGGATTTGCGGCCTTCTTCTCCGGTAATGCTAGGAGGGGTGTTCGTTGTAATGCTCGTAATGAACGCATCGATAACGCCGCTCGTTTCTTGCTTGTCATTGGTAGAAATGGCGCCAACGTTATAACGCTCTACGGTTCCGTTACGAAGCTCGACGATAATTTGATCATTAGGATCCGTACCGATCTTCATAACCCCGTTCTGGCACCACAGCACCGTACTGTTGTCCTCGCCTTTATAGTACGTCCAGCTTGCAACAAGCGTGCCGATTGCTCCGCTCTTCATCCGGAGAAGGACGGTCGCGTTATCGTCAACATCCGTACCTTCTTTATCAATGGTATCGATGAATGCAGTGACCTGCGACACTTCATCATTCAGCAGGTAACGGATAAGGTCTGATTTGTGCACGCCGAGATCGCCCATTGCGCCCATAACTGCTTCTTCCTTACGGAAAAACCAGCTTCCCCTGCCATCGATGCTCCAGCCTTCAGGCCCCGGATGTCCAAACGAGGTACGGAACGTCAGTACTTTGCCAAGCTCGCCTTTGGCCAAGATCTCCTTCGCTTTCACATGCGGCGGCATTAAGCGCTGATTGTGGCCTACCATCAGGTATACACCATTCTTGCTTGCAGCTTCAATCATCGCAGCTGCTTCTTCATCCGTCGAAGCCATCGGCTTCTCAACAAGAACGTGAGCTCCTGCATTAGCGGCAGCAATGGCCACCGTTGCATGCAGATAGTTCGGCGTGCAGACGCTGACAGCATCCGGCTTAAGCTCAGCTAACATTTCCTCATAGTTCGCATAGGCTTTGGCACCGTATTGATCAGCGTATTTCTGCGCACGTTCTCCGACAAGATCACAGAAAGCAACAAGCTCTACGTTCTCATTGGCCGCATATTCAGGGATATGCCGGTACTTGGAGATCGAACCGCAACCAACAACCGCTACTCTAACTTTACTCACCTTACACAGCTCCTCTATTTCAGATGATTAGATGATTAATTAAGCTTTATGCCCGTTTGCTTTGAGCCAATTGATGCTTGTCTGAACGGAAGCCAGCGGCGGATTCGCACAGCGGTCCTGCTCGACGATCAACCATTCCACTTGCGCTTTCTCAGCAGCGGCGATCAACTCGTTCAGTGCCAGATCCCCTTGACCCAGCTCAACGGTGTCGATTGCCTCACCCGGCTTGCCTTGACGGAAATCCTTCAAATGAAGCAGCGGCAGACGACCCGCGTATTTTGCAATATAAGCAAGCGGATCTTGACCCGCGTATTGAACCCAGCCCAGGTCGATTTCGACCTTCAGTAAATCCGCATCAACCGCGCTGTACATCGCATCGAATACAAACTCACCGTCAATTTTGCTTTCGAATTCGAAAGCATGATTGTGGTAAGCGAATTCCAGACCTTCTGCGCGCAGACGCTCGCCGATGCCTTTGAATTTCACGAACAGCTCACGCCAAAAGGCCTCTCCGCCAGCCAGGTGCTCAGCGGTCAAGTATGGACAGATGACATATTTAGCACCAACGGTTTTCAAATAAGCGATTTCTTCATCCAGGTTTTCTTCCAGACGCTGCAGGCTGACATGGCTTCCGAAAGCAGCAAGACCAATCTCATTCAGCAAGTCGCGCATTTCCTCAGCCGAAGCGTTTCCATAACCAGCGAATTCAACGCCTTCATAGCCCATTTCAGCAACCTGGCGAAGCGTGCCTGTGAAGTCCTTTGCTGTCTCGTCGCGAAGCGTATACAACTGCAATCCGATTTTCACTTTTATATCTTCCTCTCGTCATCCATATTAGTTTGCGAATCTGATTCCAATTATAGTGGAAAAGCCGTTGTTAATAGATGTAGAATATAATCATGACATGTACGATTTTGCTACAAATAAAGGAGCACCTATGCATACGGAAATTATGGACTGCGGCTATTCCTACCACACTCAACCTTTTCAAACCGGATTTCCTGACGGCCTGAAGACCTATCTCTTCCGTTTCCAAACCGAAGGCTGCTGCGAAGCCTTGGTCGACGGGCGCATGCAGCGCATCGATGCAGGCGACCTGCTGCTGTTCAAACCCGGAGATGGCTATGAACTTAACGTCACCGAGATGCAAACCAAACCAAACAGTGCCGAAACCGGCATTTCCAGCGGAGATTATTATGTCGTATGCAGCGGACAGTGGCTCGACGAATGGTGGAGCCGGAAGAATCGTCCGGGGCGTGTAAAGGTGGTGCCTGACGACCGGTGGCTCTCCATCTGGCAAGCACTCATTATGGAGAAACGGCGCTTCCAGGAAGAGGATCAAGAGCTTGCCGATTACTTGCTGCGCTCTCTCTGCCTCGGCCTCGATCGTGCGATTAAAACGCAATCCGTGCTTCAGGGAAGATCCTTTATCGCCACCCGGATGAAGAATTTCATCGATGAGCGGGCCGGTGATGCGTTTACCATTCCCATGGTGGCCGATCACGTTGGTCTGAGCGTCTCGCGCACGGTCCATCTGTTTAAGGAGTGCTTCGGAATGACCATTATTCAGTATACGCAGAATGTCCGTTTATCCATGGCTACGGAACGAATCAAATTCAGCAGGATGACACTGGAGCAGATCGCCGAAACCTGCGGCTTTGGCAGCTACTCTTATTTCTTTCGGGTCTTTCGCCAAAAGCATGGCATCTCTCCTGCCGCCTTTCGAGATTCCCAGCGTTAATGACCGCCAAGCTCATACAGCAAAGCAAGCTCATAAGCATCTGCAGCCATGTAATGACTTGCCAGCTCATGCTTGCCGGACTGAAAGAACATTCGGACAAGCGAGCTGTTGGTCTGCATATGCTTCGTATAAGGAGACAAGTATACCGTTTCAGCTGTCGTCGTATGGCGAATATACTGTTCGAGCTGCAGCTCATATTCCAAATCGGTCGCATTACGAATTCCCCGGATGACGGCTTCGATCTGATGCTCGTTAATGTAATCAGCCACAATCCCCTCGAAGGGGGCAATGACGATTCGATCTGCAAACTGTTCAGGGATGGATCTTCGAACGAGATCGGTGCGCTGCTCCAAGGTGAACAAATGCTGTTTCGCCCGATTGTTCGCAACAACAATATGGATCGTTTCAAAAAGCTTGAACGCCCGTTCGATGACGGATACATGTCCAAGCGTAATAGGGTCGAAACTGCCTGCATAAACAGCCTTCATTCTGCTCCCTCTCCTCATCCTGCCACGTCCTAAATATCCATCGGACGCCCCAGGTAATCAATGAAAGCAAGTCGTGTATGTGCTTCTACCCTTTGTTCAATCAGATCAAGCATCCCCCTTGCGCTGTCCGCTGGATCCGTCGGTGCATTCGCGCCTCCCATGTCGGTTCGCATCCAGCCGGGATGCACGCTGTATACATGAATCCCCCGCGCTTCAACGTAGCTTCTCAGCTGCTGAGAGAACATATTGAGCGCCGCCTTGGACATCGCATACGGATAATCGCCTCCATAGGCATGATGAATGCTGCCTGCTTCGGAAGACACATTCATGATTACAGCCGGTTCTGCTGACTCATCGGCGCGCTGCTTCATGAAGGGAAGCAGGTGCTTCACCACATTCATCGGGGCAAACACATTGATTTCGAAGGAAGATCGCATATTGTCCAGCTGCAGCTCTTCAAGTGAATGTTCGCGCCCTACCAGAACAGCCGCATTATTAATGATGGCATCGATTCGGGTACCTTGCTCCTGTAATTGTGCAGCATGCTTCTCAACCATCGCTTCATCCGTAATGGACAGCTCAGCGATGACTACCCGCCCGGGACAGTGATCCTGCAGGGCATAGAGACGTTCCCCATCCTTCTGAGGATTCCTGCAGCATGCAATGACGGAGTGCCCTCTTCTTATTGCTTCCGCTGCAGCTTCATAACCAAGCCCGCGGTTGGCGCCGGATATCCATATGTTCACCAAAGCATCGCTCCCGCCCTATTTATTTATCGTTTTCCAATAATTCCACTATGACTTTCAGTTCTTTGAACGTATCCATATAGGCATAACGCCCGCCGGTGTACTCACCCTTTTGCAACAGCTGCATTTGTTTTCCTTCAAGAAGGGTAATCTTCTCCTTCATGCCTTCAACAACGAATGCGATATGATGCGGTCCTTCGCCATGCTCGTCGAGATACTCCCGCCAAGTGCTTGGATGAAGATCCGGCTCAATCAGCTCCAGCTGCAGCGATCCCATATTGAAAAAAGCGAGCTTCGCACGGGCGACCGAAGAGTTTCCCCGATATTCGGTTTGCGCGATATCCACCGTGTCCGTAATGATCGTGTCCGGTTTATTGACGCCGAAGAAATCAGCATATGCCTGGCTTGTTTTCTCAATATCGTTAACTACTATTCCGATTTGCGTTATGAAGTGATTACCCAGGAGTCCGCTATTCATTTGATATGCACCGCTTTCTTCGTTACTTGGGTTGGATGGCCCTGCATGAATCCCTGATCACTAACGAACAGCCGATCCGGAAGGCTTGACATTCATCAATCCCCTGCTCAATATGCCGGATCAAAGCGCTTGTCAGCTCACTCATCATCTCTTTAAAATCAACCTTGATCGTCGTCAAAGCCGGGTGGTACATACTGCTGATTGGATGATCATCAAACCCGATCACAGAGATGTCCTCCGGGATCTGAATCCCTTTTTCCTTGAAAGCCTTCATCGCTCCGAACGCAACGCTGTCATTGGCCGCTATAATGGCCGTCGGCTTGTCGCCGCCCTGTTCCATAAGCGCTTTCGCCGCCTGATAGCCGCTATGCTCATTAAAATCACCCGGCAGCACCCATTCCGGGCGGATGGAAAGTCCATGCTGCTTCATCGCTTTCAGATAACCCTCGTACTTGGAAGGTCCGGATTGACGCAGCATATCGCCGTTAATGACCCCGATCTTGCGGTGATTCAGGCTGACCAGATAATCAACCGCTTGCTGCATGCCTAAATCATTATCGAAATTAACGATGATGCGGTTCGACTCTGATTTCTCCTTCAGCTCTTGATCGACAACAGCAACAACGAAGCCGTCTTGAATCAATTCTTCAATTAATGGCTCATGGTTGGCCGCCCCGATAAAGACACCGCCGTTAATGCGGCGTTGATAGAAAATTTCCTTCACGCCTTTAACAGCTTCCTCATCCTGTGTGTTGCGGATAATATTCGTCAAGACATAGTACCCTGCTGCGGAAGCGTTCTCAATTACACTGACAACGAGTGTGTTTGTCAGAACATCGCTGGCTACCTCTCCCTTCTCGATGAGGAACAGTCCAATCGTTTTGGTGATTTTACCCGCAAGCACCTGAGCAGACACATTCGGAAAATAATTATATTGCTGTATAACCTTCATGACTTTTTCCCGTGTCTCAGGGGGCACATTCGGATAGTTGTTAATGACTCTGCTGACCGTACTGCGGGATACGCCAGCACGCTTAGCGATCTCGACGCTGTTAATCTCATTATTTTTCAAACTGCTTCCCACTTTCCATAAACACGTGTTCAAAAATATCGTAGCAGATGGCATTTTGCGTGTCAATTTCTGATTCCATCCGGGCACGCTGCCCTGGATTGAGGGAAAATGGGGCTGTCCCAAAAGCCTTAACAATGGCTTTAAGGATGGCCCCGTCTGGTATTAATTCAGGTGAAAAAGATGGCTACTCATGCGGAAACGTCTTCCGATCGCTGTTGTACCTCTGAATTTTTGAACTTGGAGTGCTTTATCGGTGAAATTCAGGGTACAAAGGCGAACGCTAACGCTTCTTCAGACTGTTTCCGCCTGCTTCGCCACTAGTCTTGAGGTTGGATGGCTTTCCCTTGCCCGCAATTTACTGAAAAAAGCGGTAGTGGACCAAAAACAAAAAGTGGTTGACCAGGTATAATACCCTGTTCAACCACTTTTCATTTAAAACAACGAATTTCCCTTGTAAGAGGTGACCTTAATTACTAATTGGGACAGCCCCTTTTCGTTAAACCGCGATCAGAACCGCACTATTCGAGAATTACGTCCATACCAAAAAGGCAGCCTCCGCATGAAGGCGGAAACTGCCCTTTTGAAATTGAAAACCGCTGCTTACAGATTGCTCAATGTTTCAGTAAGCACAGGAACGATTTGCGATTTACGCGATACTACGCCTTTAAGAATCGTTTTGTTATCCGACAATGTTACGTTATAAGCTTTCTCTACCGCATTCGCCACTTTACCAAGGGACAATGCAACGGAGTCATTGTTCAAGATATCGGTTACTACGAATACGAACAGATCCAGACCTTTATCTGCAATAATCGTATTCAGCGCAGCTTCAACCTCAGCTTGACGGGACAGAACATCGTTCACGTCAACTGCATTTACTTGTGCGATTTCAACTTTGTAGCTGCCCATTTGGAACTCTTTCGCGTCCAGAGAGATCAATTGAGCGATTGTTTTGTCGCTCAGATCTGCTCCCGCTTTGAGCATTTCAAGGCCGTAGCTGTCTGCATCTACGCCGGCAATTGCAGCAAGCTCACGGGCAGCAGCAACGTCTTCAGGTGTGCAGGTCGGTGATTTGAACAGCAAGGAATCGGAAATAATTGCAGAAAGCATCAATCCAGCGATTTCCGGACGGATAGCAACTCCGTTCTCCTTGTACATTTTGTTAAGAATTGTTGCTGTACAGCCAACAGGCTCGCAGCGGTAGTACAGCGGATGGCTTGTCTCAAAGTTTGCGATACGGTGGTGATCGATAACCTCAACAACGCGAACTTTATCGATATCGCCAGCGCTTTGCTGGCGTTCGTTATGGTCAACGAGAATGACTTGGTTTACTTCGTTTGCAACCGTATCAACAAGACGGGGTGCTTCTACTTTGAATTGGTTCAGCGCATATTGAGTTTCGCCGCTGACAGTGCCAAGACGAACCGCTTCGGCATCAACGCCCAGGTTCTTCTTAAGTTCTGCATAAGCAACTGCTGAGCAAATCGTGTCCGTGTCCGGATTTTTATGTCCGAAAATAAGTACTTTTTCCATGATCAAACTCCTTAAACTGGTTTATTGGGAAATCCCTCTCCAGATTATATCGTTATTTCACTCTTTTTTCTATAACCTGTCGTTCTTTGTCGCTCCGTTCATTTCTTTTCTCAACTTCTTCAAGCAGAAGAAGATATAACCGAATGAACAAACAACGTAAAGAATCGTCGGTAAAAAGAGGCTGCGCAGGGCTAGTCGAACGATGACCCGAGAGAGGACACTTCGTGCAGCGTCCTTTCTTTCGGATTAACGCTCAAGCCTGCTTCGCAGCCTCTTCGTTGCATTCCTAATTATCTGTCCGCATGAGCTATTCCCCTTGGAGCGTCATCTCCAAGCTAGCGAATTAACAAAACAGTCTGTTAACCTACTTTAACCCCATCCGGACTTCTTCCATCAGCTTGTCATAGGGCTGAATATAGAGAATCGTCCAATTGCGGATGCCGTCATCCATATAGGTAATCATGTTTTTCTTGCCGGAGATCTCGCCGATCACATTGCCTGATTGACGATTCTTCATCTTCTTATCGCCGCTGAGAAGCTGTTTAATCGACTGCTGATCCGGCTCATTGGCGAAGCTGTCATAATGGTTAGAAGCATACAAGCGCCCGTCTTGATCGGCGATATAAAGCTCGCCCTGCTCGCGGTCATTGCTTACATTCATCTTCTGCAGGCTCTCGAATACCCAGTCGGATTTCACATATAAAATGATGGCGGACTCATTCGGATTGAAGGGTTTGAGATAAGTCGTCACGATAAAAGCAAAGGTATCGATCATCCCGTTCTTCTTCTCAAGACTGGTCGGAATTAATTTGGAGGTCGGATGTGGGCTCGGAGGGTTTAAGAGCCATCGTTTGATGGCCGACTTGGTTACACCGTCATCCAGCAAGAAAGGAGTCGTCGTCCCGTAAATTTCCTTGGAGGCGGAATTATAGACAACCATGGAGTGAAGAAAGG
Organism: Paenibacillus solisilvae; assembly: GCF_042656405.1. Taxonomy (NCBI): domain Bacteria; kingdom Bacillati; phylum Bacillota; class Bacilli; order Caryophanales; family Paenibacillaceae; genus Paenibacillus; species Paenibacillus solisilvae. The sequence continues at coordinate 26,573 of NZ_JBHSOW010000106.1, forward strand.
ATGAGCTTTCCAAAATACTGTTGAGCCGCTGATACCCGCGAATGAGGTCCATCTTAGGAAGCCTTGCATCAAACATCATCGGAATGAGTATGTTATCCTTGTATACGAAGTTCGATAAATGGGTAATGATTTCATTCATATAGGACAGATTGTATTGAATTTGGGAGAGCACCTTCAGATTAGATTCCTGTTGATTGTTCTTAACCGACCTTTCCAGAATGTAAGTGTTCGCGATCGATAAGGACAGAAGCACCAAAAACATCGAGAGCATGATGGAGATCAATACGCGCTGCAAGTATTTTTTGGATTTATAAAATCCCAATACCTTCATTTGGGGCCCCTCCCGAAAATTAATGCGCTTACATTTTAGTCCCTATTATGGCAAATGAATATTAAAAGTTCCACTGCGATTAATAAACGACTATAATATATACAGGTTAATTCAGGACCAGGATGCATGACAAGCAAAACAGTTTACTACGATAATGAGGTGCACAATGATTGTTATAAAAACAAAAGAAGAAATAAATAACATGCGCAAAGCCGGCATCATTCTCGCCTCCTGCCACCAAGAAATCGCCAAGCTGATCAAGCCTGGAATCACAACGGATGAAATCGATCAATTTGCCGAAAAATTCATGCTGGAGCATGGAGCAACACCTGAGCAGAAAGGCTATAACGGCTACCGCTTCGCAACATGCGCCTCCATCAATGACGTCATCTGCCATGGCTTCCCCTCTGCCACAGCGCTTAAAGACGGCGACATCGTCACGATCGATATGGTCGTTAATTTGAACGGCTGGCTCGCTGATTCCGCCTGGTCCTATGCGGTGGGCAAAGTCTCTGATGAAGCCCGGCGCCTGTTGAACGTGACTGAGCAATCCCTGTACAAAGGTATTGAACAAGCGGTTGCAGGCAACCGCATCGGAGATATCTCCAATGCGATTCAAGTCTATGCTGAAGCGGAAGGTTTCTCGGTTGTACGGGAGTTTATCGGTCATGGCATCGGTTCTCAAATGCATGAGGAACCGCAAGTTCCCCACTACGGCCCTCCCGGCAGAGGTCCGCGTCTGAAGGAAGGCATGGTCTTGACCATTGAGCCGATGCTCAATGTCGGCGCTTGGAAGAGCAAGCTGGATTCAGACGGATGGACCGCAAGAACAATTGACGGCAAGCTCTCTGCGCAGTACGAGCACACGCTTGCTATTACAGAGGATGGACCATTTATTCTCACCAAGCTTTAATCAATAAGGGCTGTGCCTGGCTCAGTGACGATGATCACCGCAGACAGGCACAGCCCTTATGTGATTGATGCAGGCGGCAGGCTTCTCTGACTTACCGGCGGAAGTTCCATTCCTGCGTGCCGTATTTCTCCCGAACAAGCTTAGCCGCAAGCTCCTCCTCGTAGCCGCTCAGCTTCTCTACGATGAATTCCGTTTCAAGACCTTCGGCGAAGCCTTGTCGAAAGGCTTCTTCGACCTCCCTAATCGTAACCGGACTGCCGTTCTTCGACTGTAAGCAAGGATTAATGGCAGCAGCTTTCTGATCAAATGTCTGCTTGATTTCCTCCCTCGCCTTCACGTCCTTGAAGAGAAGCAGGCGGAATAACAAGTCCGTATCCAGATCCAGCAGGACTGAGCCATGCTGCAAAATCATTCCCCTGGCTCGCATCTGCGCACTGCCGGCTATTTTCTTCCCCTCCAGGACAAGCTCATACTTCGAAGGCGAATCAAAGCAAGCCGGGGACGTTATCCCCTTCTCAACCTGCTGGGGGGAGTCCTGTGCGGCAAGGCCGGTCATTTCAGCATGCAGCCCCAATTTTTGAAACCCGTAGAGCAAGCCCATGCTGAGCACACGGTAAGCATCCGTCACATTTGCCGGCATACCCGGATAGCTCTCAGAGACGATGATACTGTAAGTCAGCTCCTGATCATGAAGCACGGCACGTCCGCCGGTCGCCCTTCTGACAAAACCGATCCCGTTCTCCATTACCCTTGATACGTCTATTTCCTTATGGACCCGTTGAAAATATCCGATCGATAACGTAGGCGGATTCCAGCCATAGAAACGGACGGATGGAAGCGTGCGGCCCTCGCTGTGGGCGATAAGCATGGCCTCGTCAATCGCCATGTTCTCCTCCGGTGAACGGCTGCCGGTATGAACGAATCTCCAAGGTGCACCCATAACTACGCTCCCTTCAATCAGCTCCTTTTGATGACAGGCGGTTGTCTTGCTGATTCGATTGCGTATTAGTCAATCAACGTCCGATATCGATCCGCGGATAAAAGTTTGTTCAGCGCATTTTCTACATTTCCATCGACTTCTACCTCAACGATCCAACCACCCTCGTAAGGCTCGCCGTTAACAAGCTCCGGCTGTTCCATAAGCGTCTGATTCACCTTAGTGACCGTCCCCGAAACGGGACAGTAGAGCTCCGAAACGGTCTTCACGGATTCAATGGATCCGATGCTCTCACCTGCTGTGACGGCCGTGCCCGTCTCAGGAAATTCAACAAAAACGATGTCTCCAAGCAAGCTCTGCGCGTAATCCGTTATGCCGACCCGAACGATTTGCCCTTCAACCGCCAGTACCCACTCATGTTCATCGCTATAGACCAGATTTTCTCTAACCTCACTCATCGGTACACGCCTCTTTTCGAATTAGTTGGTGAAGCGAAGAATAGAATAAAGGAGCATCAGCTGTTCTAAAAGCAGGAAGAAACGCCATTGCGCTATCCGCTAAGGAGGTCATACAAGTCTCTTCCCTTAAATCTATAGCGGGAACGAAGCGAAAATTCATCATTCCCCGTCCAAAAAAAAGGACAGAGAAAAGGAATTGCGCCTCTTCTCTGTCCTCGGTACCTGAGAGTTTAAGACATGACGGCTTTCAAGGCCATGCAGTCCTTACACCTTGGGTGGCTTTCGCGCTCTCCAGAGCTGCGTCCGATACCGGTTCGTTTACCTGAGAGATTACCCGTTAACCGGCGGGTTAACGGCTTGCTCCTTCGGTGCCGCATCGGCAAGCTGCCTGAGCGGTCTCTCCCGACTATCTTCATCCGCATCATATCCAGTTGTCTCCATCAAGCATAGTTCACTCTCTCTTTTTATGTCAATATAGTTAACAATAAAAATAGATTTCGTATAATCAAAGGTTGACATTGATTGATGCACAACGTTTATAATAAAGCTATCAGTGTGAATGGACAATTGAATACGCGGATGATGGTAGAGGGAGAGATTACCTGAAACCGGGGTAACGCCGAAGGAGTAAGCCTGCCCGCAGGTGAATCTCTCAGGCAAAAGGACTTTTATCGGACGCATCTCTGGAGAGCATCCTAATTTCTTTAGGATCACCCAAGGTGAAACTGTTAAGCAACATGTGGATAACATTAATTTATGTTTGCATGTAACTTAACAGGTAACTCTCAGGTACAAAGGACAGAGCAGAAGGAAGAGACTGCGCAGCTTTAGCTGCGTATTCGGATTCCTTTTGCCTGTCTTTTTTAATTGGTGTGACCTGTCGGTTATGGAAGCTAATTTATGAAAGAGGTGATGAGATGGAGCCTTTACAACGCACACCGCTCTTCCCGCATTATGCCGCCTTCCCAGCCGTCCGATGCATCGATTTTGGCGGCTGGGAGCTGCCTGTTCAGTTTACCGGCATTCAACAGGAGCATGATGCCGTGCGCCGTCAGGCAGGGTTATTCGACGTCTCCCACATGGGTGAATTCCTGGTAACCGGAATGTATGCAGAAGCTTTTTTGCAGCAGATGACGACGAACGATATCGCGAATCTGGCTGCGGGACAAGCGCAGTACACACTCATGTGTTATCCGAATGGCGGGGTCGTAGATGATTTGCTCGTATACAAATATTCAGACGATCAATTCATGCTCGTCGTCAACGCCTCCAACATCGACAAGGATTGGGCTTGGCTGCAGGATCATATTATTGGCGACGTTGTGATGGAGAACCGTTCCCGTGTAACGGCTCTTCTTGCCCTGCAGGGGCCTCTTGCCTCGGCCATATTATCCCGGGTTACCGATGCAGACACCGGCAGCCTCGCTTCCTTCCACTTTATCCATCCAGCCGTCGTCTGCGGTGTTCCCGCGCTTGTTTCCCGCACGGGCTACACCGGCGAAGATGGCTTTGAGATTTATGCTCCAGCTGATCAAGCGGGGATCGTATGGAAAGGCTTGCTTGCTGCCGGGCATGGGGACGGACTTATTCCTGCCGGACTTGGCGCTCGCGACACGCTGCGTTTCGAAGCGAGGCTTCCTTTGTACGGACAGGAATTATCTCCTGATATTTCGCCGCTTGAGGCCGGACTTGGCTATTTCGTTAAACTGCTTAAAGGGGATTTTATCGGACGCGGGGCATTGCTGGAGCAGCAAAAATTAGGGTTAACGCGTAAATTAGTCGGGCTCGAGCTGATCGACCGCGGAATTCCGAGGCCGCATTATCCCGTCTATGCGGACGGCTCACTCATCGGCGAGGTGACAACCGGTACGCAGTCCCCCTCTCTGAAGCGGAACCTGGGGCTGGCGATGATAAAAATGGACTATACGGCTTTAGATACGGAAGTTCTCGTCGAGATCCGGGGGAAGATGCTGAGGGCCCGCATTGTGAAAACCCCTTTTTACAAAAATACGCCCGCATCCGGCAAAGGAGTGACTGCGCCATGAACCACCGCTACTTACCGATGACGGAGCAGGATCAGGCTGATATGCTCCAGACGATAGGGGCAGACTCCATCGAAGATCTCTTCATCGACATACCGGAATCCGTGCGTTACTCCGGCGTCCTCCCCATGTCCGCTGCGCTTAGCGAGCCGGATCTGCTGAAGCATATGCGCCAATTATCCGACCGCAATGCAGACTTTGACCGTTATGCCTGCTTCCTCGGCGCAGGTATCTATGATCACCATATTCCTGTCATCATCAACCACATGATTTCCCGCTCCGAATTTTATACAGCCTACACCCCTTACCAGCCGGAGATCAGCCAAGGAGAGCTGCAGGCCATCTTTGAATTCCAATCCTATATTTGTGAATTAACAGGCATGAAGGTGGCCAATGCCAGCATGTACGACGGAGCAACCGCTCTCGCGGAGGCTGCCGCGCTGGCCAGCGGTGCAGTGAAGCGGAAGCAGATTCTTGTTTCCCGCACCGTTCATCCCGAGGCTAGAGAAATTCTGCTGACATCGGCACACGGTCTGGGCCTTAAGATTACCGAGATCGGCTGCAGCAATGGCACAACAGATCTGAATGAGCTTGCTGCCGCTGTTACTGAGGATACTGCCGCCGTTCTGATCCAAAGCCCGAATTTTTTCGGCTGCATCGAGGATGTCAGAGCCATTGAGCCGCTTATTCACGCCAAGAAAGGACTGCTCGTCTTAAGCACCAACCCGATGTCGCTCGGTTTATTGGAATCCCCCGGGGAACTTGGTGCAGACATAGCTGTCGGCGATGCGCAGCCGCTTGGCATTCCTGCGGCACTCGGCGGTCCGACCTGCGGCTTCTTCGCAGTAACAGAAGCGCTGATGCGCCGCATTCCCGGGCGAATCGTCGGCCAGACCGTCGATCAGAACGGGCAAAGAGGCTTCGTGCTCACGCTGCAGGCACGCGAACAGCATATCCGCCGGGAGAAAGCGACCTCTAATATATGCTCCAATCAAGCGCTGCTTGCCCTTTGTGCATCCATTTACATGTCAACGATGGGCAAGCAGGGCATGCAGGAAACGGCTTTGCTCAATTTGCGCAAAGCACATTATGCAGCGGAACAATTCACGCTTACTAACGAAGGGAAGCTCAGTCTGCCATTTTCAGCCCCCTTCTTCAACGAATTCGTCCTCCGGCTGCCGGAGGGTGCCGATCCCGCCGTCATCAATAAGAAGCTGTTGGAAGCCGGGTTCATTGGCGGCTATGATCTTGGCCGTGCTTATCCGGAGCTTCAGGGTCATCTATTAGTTGCTGTTACGGAACGGAGAACGAAGGACGAAATCGACCGGTTCGTCCTTGAATTGGAGGCCTGTATATGAAACCCGAGAAAGCACTCATATTCGAGCTCAGCAAGCGAGGACGCGTCGCTTATTCTCTTCCGGCATGCGATGTTCCGGAGATTGCCCCGTCTGATGTGATTCCAGCTTCGCTGCTGCGAAGCGCACCGGCAGCGCTGCCTGAAGTATACGAGGTCGATGTCATTCGTCATTATACCGAATTATCCAGGCGCAACTTCGGCGTTGATAATGGCTTCTATCCGCTTGGTTCCTGCACGATGAAATACAATCCCAAGATCAATGAAGATACCGCCAGATTCGCCGGATTCGCCAAAATCCATCCCTATCAGCCTGAAGAGAGCATACAGGGCGCCCTCGAGCTGCTCTATACCCTGCAGCAGGATCTCGCTGCTCTGACCGGCATGGATTTCGTTACCCTTCAGCCTGCAGCCGGGGCACATGGCGAATGGACGGGACTTATGCTCATTCGTGCATATCATGAGAGCCGCGGCGAAGTACGCACGAAGGTCATCGTGCCCGATTCCTCCCACGGAACCAACCCGGCCAGCGCAACGACGGCCGGATTTGACACCATAACAATCAAATCCAATGAGCGCGGCATGGTTGATTTGGAAGCATTACGCGCGGCCGTAGGAAACGATACAGCAGCGCTGATGCTGACCAATCCCAGTACACTGGGCTTATTCGAAGAACAGATTGTCGAGATCGCCGATATCGTTCATGAAGCAGGCGGCCTTCTCTATTATGACGGAGCCAATTCCAATGCCATTATGGGTATCACGAGACCCGGCGATATGGGCTTCGACGTTGTTCATCTCAACCTTCATAAAACCATGAGCACGCCCCATGGCGGCGGAGGTCCCGGTGCCGGGCCGGTCGGCGTGAAGAACAGGCTTATCCCGTTTCTGCCTGTACCGGTTGTCGGCAAACGCTCTGACGGCACCTTCTTCTGGGATTCCGACAGGCCGCAGTCAATCGGCAGAGTCAAAGCTTTCTACGGCAACTTCGGTATTCTCGTTCGCGCCTACACCTACATCCGCACCTATGGGCCGGAGGGTCTGCGGCGGGTTTCCGAATGCGCCGTGCTCAATGCGAATTATATGATGCACCGGCTGGCCCCCTACTACGAGGTTCCTTATCCGGGCGTCTGCAAGCATGAGTTCGTCCTCTCCGGCAAAGGTCTCAAGGCTTATGGCATTCGTACGCTTGATGTGGCCAAACGGCTGCTCGACTTTGGCTATCATCCGCCGACGATCTATTTTCCGCTTAATGTCGAAGAAGCGATTATGATTGAACCAACCGAAACGGAAAGCAAGGAAACCCTTGATGCCTTTATTGAGAAAATGATTCAGATTGCGCACGAGGCCGAGCATACGCCGGAGCTCGTCCGCAATGCACCTTATAATACGGTCATCAAAAGGCTCGATGAAACGGCCGCCGCCCGAAAACCGGTCTTAAATTGTACCTGCAGTTAAACAAAATAAGCCTCCATTCCCGCTGCCGTGGCAGTCGGTTGGAGGCTTTTGCTTTTCCCTTATTAATCAACCAAACATTTCTCAATAACAGCCATACGAAGATATAGCCCATTCTGGGCTTGACGGAAATACGCTGCACGCGGATCCATATCCACCTCAGGGTCAATCTCTCCTGCACGCGGAAGCGGATGCAGAATCATTGCGTTTTCCTTCATATGCTCAAGCAGCTGACGGTCAATGATATATTTGCCCGCCGCCTTATTATATTCATCCTGGGAAGTGAAGCGTTCCTTCTGGATTCGCGTCTGATAGAACACATCGGCTGACTTCGCCACCTCCACGAGATCGGTTGTCTCTTGATAGCTGACGTTCTTCTCATCCAAGTATTGTTTAACTGATTCCGGGATGACGACATTATCCGGCGCGATAAAATAAATATGTATGTCTGAGTAGTTCGCTAATAGATAGCTAAGCGAATGGACCGTTCTTCCGTAGGTTAAATCCCCAATCATCGCGATATGCAGCCCATCGATTCGGCCAAATTCCTTCTGGATCGTGTACAAATCCAGCAGTGCCTGCGTGGGATGCTCACCGGAGCCGTCACCGGCATTAATGACAGGCACGCTCGATACAGCAGCGGCACGCTTCGCAGCACCTACGTCTGTATGCCGCATTACGATGAGATCGCTGTAGCCGGATATAATTCGAATGGTATCCTCTAGCGTTTCACCTTTGATCGTTGACGAGAACTGACTGGCATTCTCCGTCCCGATCACACGGCCGCCCAAACGATGCATCGCCGATTCGAAGGAGAACCGGGTGCGTGTGCTGGCCTCGAAAAAAAGCGTACTCATGATTTTAGTAGAAAACCGGCCAGTCCCTCCGTGCCGGACAACCAGCTCCATCTCTTGCGCCGACAGGAAAAGCTGATCAAGCGTTATACGATCGAATTGTTTGGCACCAAGAACATGATATAAGGCATTCATTCTGCTGATCCATCCCTTTCATGCGCAAATTACAATCAACATTCGGGTCGACTCCATCATGATTATAAGCTTATTCATCATTTAGTTACAAATCAAACCCCGGGCAGGATGGCACAGATATCCAATTATCGATACAAATAAAGACATAACTGGTTCTTGTTGATTGATAGAAAAATAGATATACTCTCTATAGCCTGAATAGAGGGGAGAGCTATGCCGTCCGCAAGGAAAGCTGCAGCAACCTACAAACCGTATAAGAATATCTATTTTGAGAGGAGATTCTTCGTTTGAAAAAAATCCAAGCCCTTATACTTGTACTCGCGCTGTTCACTCTTGCTTTCTCCGGAGCAGCATCTGCTGCCGCACAAAAATCCATTCGCGTGTGGGTGGGTGATCAGGAGGTTAAATTTGACATTCCGCCTGTCGTTGCCAATAATACCACCTATGTCGAATTCAAAGGCTTGTTTACTGCGTTAAAATATACCATTGCTTATGAGGCTGTAACCAAGACCGTTACGGGCCAATCAGGCTCGAGCTCTATTAAGATCAATCTGACAACGGGACAAGCTGTCGTCAACGGCAAAGCTGCCGCCCAGACTGTTCAGCCGCTTGCCTTGAATGGACGTACGCTGATTCCGCTCCGTTTTGTCGGTGAAGCAACCGGCAAGCTTGTGGAATGGAATCCATCCGAGCAATCAATTAAAATCAAGGAAAAAGGGCCGACTGCTGCTGATCAGCAGGAAATTCAAGCCCTTCTTACACAGCAGGACGCCTATGATATGGCCGGTGATCGAGAGGGCTTCTTATCAACGATTGATCCGGCATCTCCGCTGTATACATATTTCAAGAATATTTCTCCTGAAGAATACAATAAGGTAATTGTCCATACAACGACTAAGCTTGTACAAATCATTGAATGGCAACCGAATACGGCTACAATTCTCGTCCATCAACTTTCAGAGAAGGTTAGCGGCGGTTTCTATTTGAATAACGAAGATGATGCCCAGATGACATTGGTCCGCGGTTCCGACGGGAAATGGGACTTATCCGATCTAGAGCTTCTCAGCTTGAACTATATTGACACAGAGGAAATTCTTAACCAAGTGGCAGATGTGCCTGCAGCCGACAAAGAGAAAATCATTGCTGTACTTAATAAACAGCTTGAGGCTTCCAACAACGAGGATCTTGCCGCTTACAAAGAAACAATTGATCCCGCAACACCTCATTTGGATGAATTATTGGCACCTACCCAGCAAATCTTTGATCAATATGATCTGAAGTTTAGTTTCGAGGACGTATCTATCATCAATTATACCGGCACAGAGGCACAGGTTTATCTGACCCAAGCAACAGAGAAAATAAAGGGGCCACAGTTCCAAAACAGCCGCGTCCGCCTGGTCGTTACTCTTATTAAAACTGCCGCAGGCGAATGGATAACTACCTTAGATACTAAAATCATTAGTGTAGAAGCGTTGCAGGACCCAAACTCAAAGTTTTAATTGACTTTACCTCTGGCTGTGATCCCTCGGTCGCAGCCAGAGACATTTTCCCTCATTTGAAGCTTCCCGTCTATGCTTGTACACTCGATTGAGAAGGAACACGAAGCGCCTCCCCGCGTTACGAACTAACCGATCGTTAGCCGGCCCCGGTCCCGCATTATTGGCCTATTTGACCCGCTTGCCGCTAACGCTACCGCCATTCCTTTCTTTCCCCCTCCTATCCTTGATAATCCACACTAAAAATGTAGGCCACAATCAGAAAGATCGTCCCTCCTAAAACAATTTGCAGGAAACGCATCCATTCTTTTTGGCTCGATTGCCGCTCCTTGCTGGAATCTTTCTGAATTTGCTGCAAATAGCTAAACAATTTCATTTCCAGGGTATTCAATTTCGGCGCCAACTGATCCACCTGCTTCTGCAGTCCTTGTGCAGCTTCTTTAAGCCCACACCATTCTTCTTCGTGCAGCTTATTAATCTCTTCGAGTCGTTTAAAGCGCTCCACATTTGCTGATAATTCTATCTTCATCTGCAGCTGCCTATCTTGAAGCCCTTCGATTAAATCCTCGACATGTTTGAGCCGATCCTGATCCTGTATCTCTCTTATGACATTATCCATAACTAGTCCATCTCCCAACTATTGAGGAATTCAAACCTATGCTGGTACACCTGCAAGACACCCGGCTCCCTCTAAGTCACTTGAATTGCTGCGAATTATTCGTCTGCGCATTTTATACGAGCTCGTATATTGAATGTAACACTAAAATATACGAGTGCGCAACAATAAATAAAAATAATTGCATGCACGCAATTTATCGGATATAATCCATTTGAGGAGTGATCGACAATGAACGACGAACTTATTCTTTCGAGTTTGGGACAACGCTTAAGAAAAATCCGGATCGACAATGGATATTCCACACAAAAGGAATTATCCAATATTTCAGGCATTTCACAAGCTACACTTTCAAGAATTGAAGCAGGCCTGCAGCTGCCTGTTCCCGAGACATTAAAAACACTTTCCAAATTCTTCAAGAACATCACCTATTCGGATTTACTGATGCATGCCGGATACATGGAGGAGTCTAAGCCATCCGACTATAAATCCTCTTCGACCTCATCGACGGAACAATTGTTTTCCCCGCGGGAGGAACGCGATATTGCAGCGGATCTGGAGCGGATGATCAATGATCTGGAGTCAAACAATGCACTTGCCTTTCAAGGCGAGCCCATGAATGAAGAAACGAAGGAACTGATGCGGATTTCATTGGAGAATTCATTAAGGTTAGCCAAAGGAATAGCGAAGAAAAAATTCACCCCGAACAATCTAAAGAATTAGTTCGCAAAGGGGCGTAATCAATGGGTATCAAAAAACTAGTATCTCAGCTCACCCAGAAGCACGGAACGAACAACCCCTTTGTGATCGCATCTCAGAGAAAGATCGAAGTTCTATACGAGCCGCTAGGTGAAATTATGGGTTATTTTAATACTTACAAGCGTATTAAAATGATTCATATCAATAATCAGTTAAGCGAGAGCGAGCAGCGCTTAACATGCTCTCATGAACTCGGACATGCATTGCTTCATCCGAAAGTAAATACCCCTTTTCTCCGAAGCAACACCTTGTTCTCGATTGATCGTATCGAAAGAGAAGCCAATGAATTTGTTGCCGAGCTTCTCATTCCAGACGAATTGCTGCTTCAGCTCACCTTACAGGAGGCCGCGCAGGTGATTGGCGTACCGCCGGATATCGCCACTTTAAAACGGACACCGACTAGGAGCCTAAAGGATTTCTGGAAGGACGAACAATCCTATATTCAATTCTGATATAACCTCGGGGGAAAATTCGCTTCGGGGTTATTGTTGTGGAAGCTGTCGCTCTTAGCCTGAATCCGGTAATTCCCCCCATCCTCCAATTGACAGCAAAGGCCTGAAGCGCATGGGCTAGAGGCCTTTACCATCTTGCGATTACGGCGTTATCTTTGCTAAATTGGCAACCTGTTCTGCCGTTAGTGCCACCTCATAAATTCGCAGTTCATCCATTAGTCCCTTATACGGAGTATCCCACCAGTTAACGCCCAAGCTGAAGATGCCGTCTGTTGTTGTGAATAGGTTCGGGAACCCAGTACCGGAAAACTTCTGAACACCGTTGATATATACGGCTATACGGCCGTTATTAACGGTGAAAGCCAGATGCGACCACTCGCCCGTATTGATTTTCATGCCGGAACCGGCATCATACCATGCTGTACCTGACCAGACCATCGTATCGTTGTTCACAAATTCATGCCCTCTCGGCAGAAAGCTTACCCAGCTGCCGCTGTCCCTGGCGCCGAAGAAGGTTGTTGTGTAATCCGTAAGCTGCTCAGGATTGACCCATAACGAAACGGAGTACGTATTGCCCGAGATGAGGCCGTTTGGCAGGCGTACCCCGGAGGTTCCATCGAACGCTGCCGCATTGCCGGATATGCCCTTCGCATAAGTGATTGCGCCGCCTGATTCATCGATTTTACCGCCGGTAACGGTACCCGCTCCGGCAGAACCCGTGCGATCCGTCAGATCATTATCGAAGCCGTAATGGGCGGTTAATCCGTCTATCGATTGTTCTTTGACAACAACCGTGAATTTCTTAACTGCTGTCGCTTCACCCTTGGTAATGGTCGCGGTGAGTGTAACCGCCGCGTTCCCTGCACCCGGAATTGGGCGATTAACGACTCCGCTATCGGACACAATGCCGGCGTCCGAGGAATGCCACGTAATGTCAGCCTGACGGGTACCCTCATTAGGAAGTATTAAGTTATTCGTGACGCTGCTTGTGTCCCCAAGGCTCAAATCATTTTGCACATCGGCTGCGATTTCTGCGTCCGGTTTATCCTGCAGCTTGCTGCCCCAAATCGCTGCTCCCTTTTTCGACAAAGCGCTGAATGTCATGACATAGCTTGCCGATGTCGGATTCCATTGGCGCAAGAATACGCCGTCATATTGGATTCCATCTACCGTTAATTCGGCGCTGTTATGACCTGTTTTTTTCCACGTGCCGCTAATTTCGCCGGATATCGTATTATCCTTTTTCAATTGGATGTATACAGATTGTTTGATGTTTGCAGAAATATCTTTTCCATGGTTAATATACTGGTAATCGCCAATGATGTCTTCTCTTTTCACTTTATCGATCGTTTCTCCTGCATAGCGGTAAGGAGCAACCTCTCTCAAAATCACGTACTTACGCTGAGCAACAGCAAATTATAAAGCGCTTTCAAAACTTTAATCAAATTCGTATTTATATTAACGAAATAACAATACTATAAATAATAGAAAAACTCAATATTCCTTTTATTCATTTTTATCTTAAAATTCTATCCGGCGCAGATTCCCATACATTATAATAACCTCCACCCCTGAAAGGAGTTTCCGCGATGAACGGTTATCCATTCTACAATACGGCTGCAAAATCCCCTTCGACGATCGAAGTGCAAGGTGAAGGAACAGTGACCGCTTCCCCAGACAGAGTCTTAGTCGTGCTGGGAGCCATAACAGAAGGGGACGCTTTGCAGTTAGTCCAAGCCGAGAACGCAATGATCGTAACGAATATCATCCAATCTCTGCAGAATTTAGGCATTCCCAAGGAGAAGATACAAACGTATGATTTTCGAATTGATCCCCAGTACGATTATGAAGATGGGAAACAAATATTTCGGGGCTATAAAGTGACCCATCTCCTGCAAATCACCACGGATCGAGTAGAACAGACAGGGGTCATTGTTGATACCGCTGTGTCTCAAGGCGCCAACTCCGTCTCAAACATTCAGTTCACGTTGATAAATCCGGAAATCTATGAGAATCAGGCCTTGTCGCTTGCCGTCCGGAACGCCCGTCAAAAGGCTGTGACTATTGCCCAAACATTGGGAGCAACCATTGCCGCTATCCCCTTCCGGGTCCAAGAGCTTCCGCGTCCAACCGGGCCAATACCTTTCAAGGCCGCTCTGTTTGCCGACAGCACGGTTACGCCTATCCAACCGGGAGAGCTTACCATAACTGCCGCGGTTCGAGCATGGTATTATATCGCGTAAGTGCGCATGAATCGGAGGATTCAGAAGAAGAAAATTGACTGCTCTTGAGTGGTCACATATGAATGATGAGGAATAACCGAATTGGATTCGCAAAAGCATTCACTCCATTGAAATGTCCAAGCCGGTTTGGGAGCGCCTAACAAACGGATCACACAAAATACCAAGAATTGAGACGTTAAAGAGAATAACGACAAAGAAAAAAGCCTTGATTATTATCAAGGCTTTTTTCGAGGATGCGGTCGGAGGGATTTGAACCCTCACGCCCATACAGGCGCCACCCCCTCAAGATGGTGTGTCTGCCGTTCCACCACGACCGCAAATTATAAGTGATGTATGCTATTATGAGAAATGGTGAGCCATGTAGGACTCGAACCTACGACACCCTGATTAAAAGTCAGGTGCTCTACCAACTGAGCTAATGGCTCATAATGGTGACCCGTAGGGGACTCGAACCCCTGTTACCTCCGTGAAAGGGAGGTGTCTTAACCACTTGACCAACGGGCCATGCAAATTACTTCAATGAGATAAGTTGTCCAAACAACAGAATTTATAATATCAAATTCTTATGTTTGATGCAAGCTTTTTTTTCATCATTGACGAAGTGAGTTATTGAGGAGCTAGCTCACAATGAAGATTTGAGCAAAGAAAAAGAGCCGGCTTAACGGCCCTCGTTACATTCATGAGATGGCGGAGAGAGAGGGATTCGAACCCTCGCACCACTTACGCAGTCTAACCCCTTAGCAGAGGGTCCCCTTGAGCCACTTGGGTATCTCTCCATGAATGGCTCCCCGAACAGGACTCGAACCTGTGACAACTCGATTAACAGTCGAGTGCTCTACCAACTGAGCTATCAGGGAATGTGATTTAGTGACAAGAAAGAATATATCATGTGAGGGTTTTGAAGTCAAGCACAAAAATTTTCAAGGCTCCCCTGCACTTTCCGCAGGCAAATCGGTTAGGATCCAGTTTGCGTTTGCGCAAATATTCCATCCCGCAGCTGCGGCAGACAAGCTTATATTTATAAGGAATAACCTTTCGTTTGCTGCCTTCAGGGACCGACTTGCAGAACCTCGTCCCTCCAACCTTCGCAAGCAGTTGTTTGAAATCAGCGTCACGATGCTGGTATCCCCGCTTCAGAAGATGCAAATGATAATGGCATAGTTCATGCTTGATAATTTTCTCTGTTTCTTCCATACCGTGGTTCTTGAGCTGATGCGGACTGATCTCAATATGATGCGTTTTCGTAAAATAGCGGCCGCCGGTTGAGGTCAGTCTTCCGTTAAAAGTCGCTTTGTGTCGAAAAGGCAGGTTAAAATGTTCGAGCGAGACCTTCTCCACCCATGCTTGAAGCATATCATCATGCACGTTATATTCTCCTTCAATCATATTGCATGTTCTACTTGAATTTTAAAGTACAGATACGCTACACTGTCAAGTAGTATTAACCTGTTAAATTTGAGGGAGGCCCTAAAAATGGCACTTATGCGTTATATTGTATTACAAGATGGTCAAGGCGTCACCTTTGTCGAAATGCCTGAATCGCATGCTTACCAGCTGAGCGCGCTTAATCTGCGTCTGCATAAAGAAATCGACAAATTAACCGCAAGCAATGTTCCGTCCCTGCCTTATGCAATCGCGGAATGCGCGGATCTTGAGCTCCATGACAAATCCGTTATCGTCTATTCCGGATTGGATTATTTGAATGCGCTGGAGCATGATTTCTCATCCATTCAAGAGAAATCGTATCCGCTAATCTCGCTCTTAACGGAAATTCGCGCCCTGCAAGCCCAGCTTGAGCAGTGGTACGAGGAAGAGTTGGAGTAGGACCTGCACGGACATTCGCCTAAACTCATATGCTGTTAATACAACAAGTGACGGCTGGAAGGAGGGCGAAGTTCATGCCTCAATGGCTGTGCAACCAATTGATGCGCGCATTTCTGAAGAAAGATCAACGACAAATTCGTCTATTGAACGATTGCTGGTATTTCTACCGCACGACACAGCGTCCAGAAGACGACTCAGCAAGCCTGTAAGTGATGAACTCTACTTGGATTAACTTGAATATTGGAATGAAAAAAAGGGTGTTATCTACCGGCAGTCGTGAAGACTGCTTGAAGATAACGCCCTTTCTTTTTGAGAATATGATCTTGAATTCTTAAGCGGAGCTTAGTCAGGCTTGCGCATCGTCAAGCTGACTCTCCCCTTCTTCTCATCCACGCCGAGCACCCAAACGGTTACGGTATCCCCGACGGATACGACATCTGTCGGATGCTTGACGAATTTGCTGCTAAGCTGGGAGATATGAACCAGCCCGTCATTCTTGATTCCGATATCAACGAATGCCCCGAAATCAATGACGTTGCGGACCGTTCCGTGAAGCTCCATTCCCGGCTTCAAATCCTCCATGCTCAGAACGTCGGTATGAAAAATCGGTGCCGGCAGCTCTTCACGGGGATCTCTTCCCGGACGAAGCAGACTGTCCAGAATATCGCGCAGAGTCGGTACGCCGACACCCAGTTTAGGCGCAATCTCCCCGGCTTGAGCGGCGTTTAGAGCGGCCTTAAAGTCATCGGTGCCCAAATGTTCCAGCTTCAATCCAAGCTCCTTACAGAGCGCGTCTACAACCTTGTAGGATTCCGGATGAATCGGTGTCCGGTCCAGCAGATTACCGCTCTCCGGTACGCGAATAAAGCCGATACACTGCTCATATGTCTTAGCCCCTAGACGCGGTACGCTCTGCAGTGTCTTCCGGTCAGTGAACTTGCCTTTTTCCTCGCGGAATTTAACAATGTTCTTCGCAGTGGTTGCATTAATGCCTGCCACGTAGGACAGCAGTGATGGCGAAGCGGTATTCACATCAACGCCGACGTGGTTAACCGCCGATTCGACGACACCTCCGAGCGTCTCCTCGAGCCGCTTCTGACTGACATCATGCTGGTATTGCCCGACGCCAATGGCTTTGGGCTCGATTTTCACAAGCTCAGCCAATGGATCCTGAAGCCGTCTTGCGATGGATACCGCACTGCGTTCTGCTACGTCCAGCTTCGGGAACTCCTCTGCTGCGAGCTTGGATGCCGAATATACACTCGCACCCGCTTCGTTCACAATAATGTACTTAAGCCCGCTTGCCCCGGCTGTGCCTGCAGCTTTGCGTTTACTGATCAAATCAGCAATAAACTGCTCGGTCTCACGGGATGCAGTACCGTTGCCGATTACGATTAATTCCACTTTGTAACGATCGATCAGCCCGTTAATGAGCTTCTCCGCTTCAGCAATCTTGTGGTTGGGGGCTGTTGGGTAGCAGACAGCAACCTCGAGCAGCTTGCCTGTCTCATCGATGGCAGCCAGCTTACAGCCGGTACGGAACGCGGGATCGACACCAAGCACGACATGACCGCGGACAGGCGGCTGCAGCAGCAAATTACGCAGATTCATGGAGAAAATCTGAATGGCATGCTCCTCTGCCTTCTCCGTCAATTCCCCGCGAACCTCGCGCTCAATCGATGGTGCAAGAAGCCGTTTATAGGCATCCGTGATCGTCTGCAGCAGGATGTCCCGGATGGCGCCTGTCGTTCCGCCGCGGATCGTTTGGCGGTCGATATAGTCATGAATCCGTTCAGGAGCTACATCCAAGGAAACCCGAAGCACATCTTCCCGTTCTGCGCGGTTAATGGCCAATATGCGGTGAGGCGGCAGCTTGCGGAACGGTTCTTGGTAGTTGTAGTACATTTCGTAAACCGTCTCCTGCTTAGGATCCTTCGCTTCGGTTCGGAGAATCCCCTGGTCAAAGGTGAATCGGCGCACCCAGGCACGGATCTTAGCATCATCTGCAAGCTGTTCTGCGATGATATCCATTGCGCCTTGAAGGGCATCCTCCGCGGTTTCCACACCCTTCTGGGTATCTATGTAGCGTTTAGCCTCCATATTCGGATCGCCTTGCCGAGGCTGCGACAGCATCCAGGCGGCAAGCGGCTCAAGTCCCCGCTCCTTCGCAACGCTTGCACGCGTTTTGCGTTTCTGGCGGTAAGGGCGGTATAAATCCTCCACTTCCTGCAGCTTGACTGACGATTCGATGGATTGCCGGAGCTCCTCCGTCAGTTTACCCTGCTCGTCAATCAGGCGAATAACCTCGCGCTTTCGCGTCTCCAGGTTTCGCATATACTGCAGCTTCTCTTCAATGGAGCGCAGCTCGTTCTCATCCAGCTCGCCTGTCATTTCCTTCCGGTACCGGGCGATAAAAGGGATCGTATTCCCTTCGTCAAGCAGGCTTACCGCCGACTTCACCTTCGTAATCGGCAAGCTGATCTCCGCAGCAATCCGCTTCACGATGCGTTCCTGCTCTGCCGCTCTTTCCTCGGGTGTAAGCTCGATCTTCGCAGAAGCTGCTTCCATATCTTCTTCCTTCATCCGTTGTTTCGTCTCAGCCACTTCTTAACTTCCTCTCCTTTAAAGGGATAAAACCCCTACTTGCCCGCTTAAGCAGGCACGTAAGGGTTGTTAGCCATTTCATAGCCGATCGTGGTTTGCCCCCCGTGACCGGGATATACGCGCACGTTCGGATCAAGCTTATACAGTTTGCCGCGAATCGAATCATACAGATCACGCTCGCGGCCGCCGGGCAGATCCGTACGTCCAACCGACATCCGGAAGAGCACGTCTCCGCTGATCAAATGGTGATCACATAACAAGCTGACACTGCCGGGCGAGTGGCCCGGCGTATGCATCACCTTAAAGGTATGACCGATCAATTCCAGCATCTGCCCTTCTGCTAAGCTGAATTCCGCTGGATCCGTCGTGAGCGGCGGGGTCACATCCGACCATCTGGCAGAGCCATTCTTCTTCGCATCGGTCAGCCAATCGGCTTCCAGATCATGAAGATAAACCGGACAGCCCGCCGCTTTGCGGACAGCATCGACACCGCCCATATGATCAAAATGCGCATGCGTCAGCACGATTGCCTCTATCTTCAAATCCTTTATTCTCTCAAGCAAACGCTTCGGCTGCATGCCCGGATCGACGATAAACCCCCGTTCGCCGGATTCCTCTGTAACGAGGTAGCAATTCGTCTGCAGCGGTCCTAATGTAAACGTCTCGATTTTCAACATCTTATAAAGCAGCAAGCAGCTTATGCAGCTCTTGTACGATGATTTGCTGGTAATCCGCGCCTTCTCCGTAACGGCGTCCCATTTCTTGGCGGGTCAGACTAAGCTTTTCTTGATAATCGGCTGCATCGCGGTCAGGGTTGGCCAGCTTGAACGCTGTCATCGCTTCCTGTACGTGGCTAGGACGCGGTCCCCATTGACCGAGCACATGCCCGCCGGTATCTGCGAAGATGACGATCGGAATCCCGCGTCCGCCCATGGTCAGAAACTGATCCATCGTATCCAGGTGCTGCTCCATAATCAGAACCTCAGTCGGAATACCGGTATTCTCGAGCACTTTGAAAACAACGGGAATGTTGCGAACTACATCGCCGCACCAATCTGCCATCAAAATCAAGCAGCGCAGGTCATCGCGGTTGTTCAAGGACTCGAAAAACTCGCGATCTTCATCATTTGCAAACTCAAAGCGGCTAGACCAGTCCAGAAAAGCCTCTTTGTTTTTCTCCATGGAATCAATAAATTGCTGCGGGCTGATTCCTTTGTTCAGCTTATTGGCTACATTTTTGCTCAAGGTAGCGCCTCCTTAGATTGATTATATATGGGTGTATGTACGATGATAGTCTCTTAAGCTATTGTACCAAACGAAGCATAGTGATCACAAATTATACGGATTTACCGCGGCTTCTGATTACTTTAAACAAGACATAAGCTACCAGCAGAGCCAGTGCGATCAGTATGGCAGGCTGTACGTATGGAGCCGCCTTCTCATCGATATTTTCCCACTGATCTCCCAGACTCGATCCTAAATAAACGAATAACAGCGACCACGGAAGCGAAGCAAGTGCGCTTAGGAAAGTAAAGTACCAAAATGACATCCGGGCCATTCCGGCGGGAATTGAAATCGCCTGCCGCATGACAGGGACGAAACGAGCGGTGAACACGATGCCTGCGCCATACTTATTAAACCAGCTTTCCGCTTTGTCGAGCTGTTTGGGGCCGATTTTAATGATTTTGCCATATTTCTCGAAGAACGGACGACCTGCATAACGGCCAATTCCATACAAAATCCACTGCTGAATAACAGCTCCGACCGTCCCTGCAATCACAGCCCCAATAAACGTAAATTGGTTTCCGCCCGCATCCGATACCATATAGCCTGCGTAGCCAAGTACAATTTCGCTTGGGATAACTTCCAGCATAAGACCGATGATGATCCCAAAATAACCTAATCCTTCGATCCATTGAAGCAGGCTGTCAACCAAATCATGAAACCAACTCATTCTCCATCTCCTATCATTTAGTCTTCTATGTCTCTATTGTAGGCCTCTTACGGTATTCTAGCATACTTCCAGACCCGCCTCCATACCAGTCATGCTGGGCCAAGCCCCCGCATAGAATAGTGTAATCTATCAAAATGAAAAGAAGGTGACAAACCCCTATGTCAAAAATTTTTATCGTCAGCCGCAAGCAGCTTCGATTATTTTCCATCCTCCTGCTGGTTGTGATTATCGCCGCGGCCTGTCTCAAATGGAATCAATCCCGGGCAGCCTCCGCACTTCCGCAGGAAACCCGAATATTCCAGCTCGTAACAGGGGAGTTTTCTTCCACAACCGATGATGGCAAGGAAATTGAAGTGTACCGCTGGGATCCAGGCTCCATTACTGTCCATCAAGGCGATCATGTGGAGCTGCACATCACAGGCGTTAACGGAAAATCGCATCCTTTTGTCATCGAGGAGCTCGGCATTAAGGGTGAAGTAACCAAAGGCAAAACCACCATTGTACGATTCACTGCCACAGCCAAAGGCACCTTCCCGATCGTCTGTCTCACCCACACCACCATGGAGCACGGAGGCCCGATGGTCGGCTACATCTATGTGCAGTAAGCGTGTGACCGCATAAAAGCAGGGCGCATATATAAGGGTAGAGAGGAGTCGTTCACGATGAAATCTACTGCCCAGAAGCATGATTCAGGTTATCCAAGCGCCCGTAAAATCAGACGCTCCTGCGAGAACGAGCTGTATCGAACGATCAAACGGTTGGGTGTTTATGTGCCCAAGGATCGGCTTGCGCAAGCGGAAAAGCTTTATTTTCAGAAGGTTATTCTTAATCTGCAGTGGATCCATGAGAATTACAGCAATCGGAAGCTGCTGTCGGACTGGTGGGATGAGAATGTCTGCGCGGAAATTGCAGAGCTGTGGGAAGTCGATCACATGAAGCTGTCCACCGCTTTCCGGGATGCTTTCGGGGGCTAAATGAAAACACAAATAACAGCAGCACAGCCCCCTCAAAGGAGCTGCGCTGCTGTTGTCGTAAATGGGGGATCATTAAAAGTGACGGGGATGATTTAGCCGATGATGGCGAAAGTCTCTACACCTGCTGGAATTCTGCGGGTTCTAAACAGAACTCCATCGTTTCTTATGGCCTGAATGGTGAAAGCTGCATTCGTCAATGTGCCGATATTATTGAATCGGACGACACCGAAACGATCGAAAGTTGCTGTGGAAACGAGTTGGTTGCCCCGGAATAAACGGGCGAAAAATCCAGTCGTATTGAACGGTACCCCATTTTGCTGGACCCAAACGACGGTAAGCCGATTGAAGATCGGACCCGAACTTTGGTTTAAGCTTGTTGGTCTCGACGCTTTACGAATGACTTTTCCTGAACTGGGCACGTAAAGAGTCGGTTTGACACGAGAAGATGCCATGGTCATCACTCCTCCCCTGAGTTTGTTACAGCATATGCCGGGACAGCCCCAAGGGAGTGGACAATCTTACCTTTTTTAATTCTTATTTGCGGGAGAAATGGCTAATCTGCGCTATTTGAGACATTCGAGATTCGAGACATTCGAGACGTTCGAGATTCGAGACATTCGAGACATTCGAGACATTAGAGAGATTCGAGACATTCAAGATTCGAGACATTCGAGACGTTCGAGATTCGAGACATTCGAGAGCTCAGCTGCGGCTGACTCAGATTCTAGAGGATCATTTAAGTACTTCTATGGACGGAGCAAATTCATGAAGATCATCTGACTCTCCTCCTCCGCTTCCTTGGCAGCTTGAGTTACATAAAATTCACGTCCGTTGATCTTGATATAATGGGTTTGCGCTTCATAAGCTTGATAGAATGCCACAGCCTGCTCCGCCGCTTGCCGCGCGGCGCTTTGCTGTTTATCGGCCCGCAGCTGCTGCGCGAGCCGGGTCATGGTCACAACCGCGACCGATTGCTTGTCGCGGTTGAACCGGTCAAGGCGCAAGGCGGCGCGCATGCAGTCCGCCGCCTGCGCCCAGCGGCCAAGCTCGGCTTCATTACTGCCGAGCTCCCATAAGAGCGGAACGGACTGCGGCTCATAGCGCAGTCCGGCAGCGAGCAGCGCCGCCCTCTCCTGCGGCGGCGCGAGCTTGGCCAGCTCGATGCGAATCCGGCTCCAGTACGGATTCGTCTCGAGCGCCGCGCGCAGCGCGGCAGCCCGTGCAGTTCCGGAGGCGGCCAGTGCCGACTCGCGGTACTGCACGGAGCGGTCGAACCGCCAGCTGTACAAGCCGCTGACGGTGAATACTGCGGCAGCAAGCAGCACGGCGGCTGCCTGATTAATCGGGAAGCGCTGCCGCAGCAAGCGCTCTTGTCTGTTGTCCTCTTTGGCGCCATCCGCCCGGCTGTACAGAACGACCCAGCTTAAAAGCAGCAGCCAATAATAGCCGTAAGACATATCAAAATCAATGCTTGCATGGGCAAGAAGCGCGATGACCGGCAGCAGACCCGCGCGATCATAGAGCCACACCCGGCCAGCCATCAGCGCGAGCACAAGAAGGAAGAGAAGGCAGCCGATAATGCCTACGTCCAGCAGCAGGTCCAAATAGCCGCTGTGAACTTCCGTTCCCACATACGGCTGTGTTTGAATTTGCGTAAACTGCATCCGCCAGCTGTCGCCGCCATGGCCAAGCAGCGGATTTTTCTTAATCAACATGAGTGCATCCGTATAAAACAGCTTACGCGCCGCTGCAGTTTGAAAGTGGCTGCCCACACGTCCATGAATGTCTGCCGGAAGCAGCAGCAGAGTAAACATAATCGCCGCTGCCCCGCCGGACCATGCATAATACCCAAGTCTGCGATTCCCGGTTTCTCTCGTAATCAGCCTGCGAAGAAGCGCGTACCCTGCAAGGGCGGCAATCATCAATGCAAGTAAGAATACAGCCCCAACAAGCAGCTTATTTGAGATGCTGAAGGAATTCCCGCTGTGTGCGCCGGCACGAACAACGAACCGATAGGCAGTCCCGGCTGCCAATAAGGTCCAGCCGCTGTACAGCAGCCAGCTGGATCGTTCTGCTTTCGAAACAAGCGCTAGAGCGATCATCCAGCTCAGTGCAGCGGCAAGCCATGCACCTCTGGATTCAGTGAGCAATACTACCAGCATTGCCGGCACGGTTTGCATGGCTGCGAACCAGAAGGCCGCATTCGAACGCGTCCTTACAAGCAGCAGCCAGAACCAAACCAAATAGGCGCTCATAGCGGCGCCGAGGAAATTCGGATATTGGACGAAACCTGATAATCTCGCGCCGACTGCCGACAAACGGGGATCTCCAGTTATCATGACGATTCCTGGAAAGGAGATCCATCCCATCCACCCCGCCAGCGCCCCCCATATGACAAAAGCACCCGCTGCCTGCAGGGCAGCAGAAAGCCAGATACGGCTGCTTTCGGATCCAAATGCAAGGGCAATCAGCCACATGTAGGCCGCATAGACAGACCAGCGAATCGCCTCCTTGATTGTACTTTGAACCGAAGCGGGTTCATGCAGCAAAGACGACAGATAAAGAATCGCGATGAGGACAAGTCCCAGTACAGGCCCTGTAAAACGCGGCATACGAATATCCGCCAGCCCCAAAGAGGCAAACGGAGAAGTCACCGCCAGTCTGCTTAAACAGAAATCAACAATTTTGATTGCGATTAGCAAAAGAACAGCGAAAAGAATGATCCCTTCCAAACGATAAAAGTTCTCATCAAAAAACATACCGTACACAAAAGCGCTGCAGCCTAGCGCCAACGCAGTTAGCAGCGCAGCAATCCCCAAACCTAATGATGATTTAAGTTTTTTTGGACTCATCGATTTTCCCACCTATATTTTACCCATTCTTCCCACTGTTTCTAATTAAAAGCCTTTTCATTCCAAAAAAGTTGATAAGCGGTCTAAAACTTTTTGATTCCACAGTTCGTTATCAGCACAGCAAACACATCATTATCCCTGCTCGAAAACGCAATAAACCTACCGCGGAGGTTTGGCGTATTTAAGCAAGGATTGAGGGACTTTGGTCCGCAGCGCCAATTTGCAGCGCAGGTTTTGAGGGTTCGAGCGACTTTGGTACGAAGTACCACGAGAGCACAAACCCCAAAACCGCAGCCTTTAACTTTGCAGCGGAGGTTTTGAGGGTTTGAGCGACTTTGGTACGAAGTACCACGAGAGCACAAACCCCAAAACCGCAGCCCATGGAGGAATTCAATGATGATCCACCTAAAACAAATCGAACACGCCTTTACGCTTGGACGCAAGGGAAATGAGCGCCATGTGCCCGTCCTTAAAGGCATTGACCTAACGGTAAACAGCGGGGAAATCGTTACGTTAATCGGAAGGAGCGGTTCCGGCAAGTCCACACTTCTCCATATTGTGGGCGGTTTTATTCGGCCTACCAGCGGTACGATCAGCATTGCCTCACAAGATACGACCGCTTATACCGAGGGGCAGTGGGCTGATTTTCGCAGACGGCATCTCGGAGTTGTATTTCAAAACTTCCAGCTTATTCCGAGTATGACCGCCTATGAGAATATCGAGCTTCCGCTTGTCCTGCAGGGCACTGCGCCGACAGTCCGCCGCAAGCTGACGCTTGAGCTGATGGAGCAGCTTGGCATTGCTGAATACAGCGACCATTATCCAAGCGAGCTCTCCGGCGGACAGCAGCAGCGCGTCGGAATTGCCCGCTCGCTGATCCTGAATCCGCCAATCGTTCTTGCCGATGAACCGACAGGAAGTCTCGACAGTGAGAATGAGGAGCAATTTCTGCAGCTGCTTAAATCACTCAACCGGGAACGCAAGCTGACCCTACTCATTATTACCCACGATGACAAGGTTGCTGCAATCGGTCATAAAACGTTACGTATTGAAGATGGCAGGCTGCTTAACCAAACGGACACGCGCAAGCTGGAGGTCATTCACTCATGAAAACAAGCGATAAAATAAGATTCGTCAGACAGAATATGAAGAAGAACAAATCAAGGATCTTCATGACCGTGCTCGCAACCGCTATGGGCTGTTCCTTTCTCATCATGATTGCATCGGTCGCCTTCGGCCTGCAGAAGAGCATTGTGAGCGATATGCTCGAAGATCAGACACTAACGCAAATCCAGGTTCACTCGAAGCAAAACGGGAATGATTACGAAAATGTTAAGCCTGAAGATATTAAGGGTTTGAAGCAGCTCGACCATGTAAAAGCGGTCACTGCGCAGCGTGCTGCAAACGGTGAATCTGACATAGACGGTTTTCAAGCAGGCACCAATGTCGTCGTGACCGACTTCGAAGAAGAAACAAAAGCAGGGCTAAAGCTTTCTTCAGGCCGGATGCCCAAGGATGAATCGGAGACCATTGTCGGATTTGATTTTGCGAAGAATCTAGTCAAGAACGGAACCAAGGAAACCTACCAGGGCGATCCAATCGGTCAAACATTGACCTTCCAAGCAAAAGGGTATGATCCACAAACGAACAAGGAAATACAGCTGGGCACAGTCACAGCAACCGTTGTCGGCATACTGGAAAAGCCGGCCAAAGAATGGATCGAGGGCACGAATATCTATTTATCCGACAAACTCTCGGGCAAGCTGTTTCCGCCAAATGAAGAAAACCTCCCGGCTGTTTACGTCTATGCAGATAGCGCAAAGCAAGTAACCACGATTTCCAAAGTGCTGCGGGAGCAGAATTATGTGATTTACTCGGTAGCGGATTCCATCAAAAAGATGGATCTTGTCTTTCTCGTTATGAAAATCGGCCTCATATTCGTAGGTACGATTGCCGTCCTCATCGCTTCGATCGGTATCTATAACACCATGACAATGGCGGTGACCGAACGTTCACAGGATATCGGTATCATGAAAGCGATAGGTGCACATCCGCGGACCATCCGCAGTGTATTCTTGTTAGAGAGCTTCGGTATCGGCTTACTGGGCATAACAATCGGAACGCTCGTCTCCTATGGACTCAGTGCAGTTATTAACAGGGTGGTACCGCCAATCTTATCCTCCGTGCTGGACAGCAAGCCGCCTGAGAACTTTACCTTCTCCGACATTCCGATCACCTTAACCTTGGTTAGCGTTGTTATCAGTTTGGGTGTGGCGATCCTATCCGGAATGCGCCCTGCTTCAAGAGCGACACGAATTGATGTGCTGCGAGCCCTAAGACGTGACATATAACGAATCACCATAAAACAAAGGCGCGACTGGCCATTGACCCGCCCGCGCCTTTGCTCTGTTCCTGCATGATTCCCCATTTCAAAAACCGCTGCGATTCCCGTTTCATTTGGGCTCCATTGGATTTTCGGCGTTTACCTCTGCCAACAAAAATAGACTCCCCTACTTGAAAGCCGCCCTGGTTTCACCTATTCTGCAAGGTGTTCCTTTCGGCAGCCAGGCTGTCATTCATTCCTTTAGGAATCTTAGACCCTATAGCTTTGCGTCCTTGCTTTTCAACAAGTTTGCTATTATCGATGGTATGAAATTGGACCCCGTTTAAAGTTCTTCGGCAATCATTAGATTGTTCTCGTCCTTAAGGTCAATTTGGTAAGGTGAAGCAGGTACTGTTCCATCAGCTTCACGCAGGATCCTCACGGTAGGACGATGAAGAGCCAGCGGATTATTGAGCGCTACTACACCAACCTGACCTGAACTCAGAAGTACCGAAGTCGAAACCGGATAAATCGAAATATGCTTGCAAAAGGTTTTAATCAACTCCAGATCGAAAAAGGTACTTCCCGCTCCAAACAGAAATTCAATGGCCTCTGAAGGATTATAACGCTTCCGATACGGTCTGGGGGAGGTTAGGGCATCGTATACATCAGCAATTGCGATAATTTGTGCATATTCATGAATCGCGTCATTCTTAAGCTTCCTGGGGTAACCGGATCCATTAAATCTCTCATGATGCTGCAGAGCACAATGAGCG
Organism: Paenibacillus solisilvae; assembly: GCF_042656405.1. NCBI lineage: Bacteria > Bacillati > Bacillota > Bacilli > Caryophanales > Paenibacillaceae > Paenibacillus > Paenibacillus solisilvae. Next base: position 53,925 of record NZ_JBHSOW010000106.1, read on the forward strand.
GACAACAGCGAGATATCATGCTGCGCCCGAATGATATTAAATCCCTCCTCCGTATGCTTCTCCATTGCGGCCCTCTCCGCATCTGTAAACGGAGATGTCTTATTTAACAGCTCTTTCGGGAGCTTCGTCATTCCGATATCGAATAACAATGCACCCATCCCAAGCTCTTCAAGCTGGTTTCGATTATAGCCTTTGGCGAGTCCCATAATACCGGATAATATAGCAACATTAACCGAATGCTGGAACAGATAACCGTCTGCGACATGGATATTCGTCAGACTGACCAAGACATCTTCACGTGTGATCAGGTCCTGCATAATATCCCCGAACACCTTACGAAACGAGCGACCCATCTCCGGCGCAATCGTTCTGCCTCTAATGACAGGCTGATCGACGAGCGTGCTCATCGTTTTGTAGACCGTTTCAGTCGCCTTTTTCAGCGTATCATCGCGAACTGCACTAGTCGGTTCCAGACCTTCTGTCATCGGATCATCAATGTAAAGGGTATCAATGCCAAGTCCCGTTAAGCGGGTTATAAACCGTTCGTTCAGTTCCACACCTGATCCAAGTAATATATTTCCATTTTCCTGAAGAACGGCACGAGCTAATTTATCTCCAGGCTTTACGGAGTGAATGTGTAATTTTCTCATCTGTGTACTCCCGCCTTTAATCACTTCCTGCTACGCCCTAAGCTTGCTTTACCTCAGGCTCGACTGGTCTGCGCTTCGTTACAAGCTTGTCTGCATACATCCGTTTATCAGCGGACTGTACCAGCTGAATCAATTGTGTCCCATCCTCCGGGAACACGGAACTGCCAAGCGATACCGATAATCGCATCCCGGCATGCAGGGAAAGCTTCAGCAGCTGATCATGAATGTGAGCCGCTAATTTCTCTATCCCTTTGTCGTCGGCATAAGGACAAATCATAATGAACTCGTCTCCGCCCCATCTGCCTACAATCTCACCTTTGATGGAGCATGCTTTCAATGTCTCCGCAATCATCCGGAGTGCTGCATCTCCCTGAGCATGTCCAAAGCGATCATTCACTTCTTTAAAATCATTCACATCGAGCAGTAAAACCGACATTCTTTTGTTTCTGCGCTGTGCTTGCCGGCCCAGCTTCGGGAATCCCGATCCAATAAACCGGCGATTGTAAATCCCCGTTACACTGTCGGTGAAAGACTCTGCTTTTAGTCGATCAAATTTACGGCCAAACAGCCAAGCAAGCGGTAAACCGGCTAAAGCAGCGATCGCTGCGCCAGAAGAAGCCGCCGTAAAGCTATTGAGTCCATTTGACCAATAACTGAATCCGGCCGTAAACAGTATAACGCCAATTGCTGCCGTTCCTGCTGTAATACGCCCTTCGTACGACATAGGCTTCCTCTCCGCTCCTTAGAAATTAACGATGCGATTACGCCCATCTTCTTTGGCCCGGTAAAGAGCCAAATCCACTTTAACAAACAACTCTCGCAAATAGGCATTCGCATCCACAACAAAAACCTCGGTTTGTTCTTCTACGGCGAGTACACCCATACTGATCGTTACCGAAATCGCTTCATGTTCGATACCCGTTGGAATTTTGTTCCCCTCCACGGCTGCCCGGATCCGCTGAGCCAATATTTCGGCTTGAGCCCGGTTCGTATGAGGCAGGTAAACGGTGAATTCTTCTCCCCCGTATCTTGCAAGTATATCTGTTCTTCTCAAGGATGCGCGTACCACATCGGCCGTACGTTTAATGACTTCATCTCCGACAGGATGCCCATACTGATCATTAACCGATTTGAACAAATCGATATCAAATAAAAAGATAGCAAACGGAATGCGGTATCTTACATTCGTTATTACTTCATGCTCCAGCTGCTGCATGAGATATCTACGATTGAAGCATCCGGTTAAGCCATCTGTAATCGCCATTATCTCGAGCTTCTGATTCGCTTGAAACAGTTCATCCTGCATAAACATCAGTGCCCGGTTCCGTTCTTGAAGAGCAGCAAATTGCTTGTATGAATCATCAATTAGCTTTCTCAGCTCCGAAATATCTTGAAGCGTAATGACTCTTCCGATCATATGGTTCCCTATGACAATCGGCGCTACATGCAAAGACAGATAGAGCAGTTTATCTTCCGTGTTTAAACAAATTTCAGTTTGCAGCCGGTCACCCGGACTCATCCAATACGCTTCAAGAAACGCTGACGCCTGATTGCCTGGCGAGAAAGAGCCGATCAGTTTATCCATTTCAAAGTTGTCACCGACTTTAAGCTCCAGCAGAGGGCTGACGGTTCGGTTTATTTCAATGACTTGTTCCTGATCATCCAGAACAATGATGCCTACCGACATTGTATCCACAACATCCTGCTTAGCGATTTTGATAATATCGAATGCACGATGTTTATGAATCGATATAATAAAATAAATATCCGAAACGACTATACCAATTGATGTAAGACCAGATATAACAGGAAACCAATAATCAAATACGACATTGAATAACAAGTCCAATACGGCAAAGCCGACAAAGATGAAGATGCCTAATATCGCGTTGGCAATCTGAGGCCTTCCCTGCAGCGGTTCAGATTTGCGAAAAGCCCTCCAAAGCAAACGAAATGAATGTATATAATAGCAAAGAAGCACGGCGACCATAAACCAAAATATCGGTCCGTAAACCCGTGTCACGTACTCTCCCTCGACCCCGGATATAAAGGCATTGCCCGGATTCCAAACGATTCCGATTACAGGAAGCAGAGACGGCAGCAGCATAAAATAGAGTGATTTCCGTTTTGGCGCATAGGTCGGATCAATCAGAAACTTGGAAAAAAGAACCCAACCAAAGCCGAGCATAGATATGCCGACAAACGAAATCGTGATGTAGGTAAGCTGGAGTTGAGGATTGTCTGTCGTGTGAACGGCAACTTGTCCAAGGGGCCAAATCATCATAAAGAAGTGGAATAATAGATAGACTTTATGCAAATTCGTAATCACATTAAAAGCGAAAACGTAGATAAATAGTATAAACAGAATAAGAAAGAGGCTTAAGTCCAGCCATGTCAATAGTCCCACAATGCTTCACCCAATCAGCGAGTTTATAGTATAAAATATCGACCTGGGACCAGCCATACTCTCCCATTCTATCACATTGCGTATTTATTCGACAATGATTTACACAGTCTTATTTAACGGCTTCTGTCACCCGTGACAAATGGTCTTTAAGTGCATGCTCCAGATAGGGCGAAAGACTCAGAAGATCTCGGAAAGCTGTGTACTCGTCCCATTTCCGCTTTGTATCTGCCGCAGCTCCTCGAACCGCCCGAATCAGCATGTTCTTGGGCGTGTGCTCCGGGTCGATAAATTCAAGCAGCTGCGTTTTATAACCCAGAACATCCAGCAGCTGCGCACGAACGGCATCAGTCGCCAGAGCTGAGAATCGCTCCTTCAATAAGCCGTGAGATAACAGCGGCTTCAGATCGTCATTGGCCACCTGCCGGAATAATTCATGCTGACAGCACGGAACAGACAGAATAACTGAGGCTCCCCAATCGATGGCTTTAACAAGCGCAGCATCTGTTGCCGTGTCGCAGGCATGAAGGGTAACAACCATGTCCACGGCAGTTTGATCCTCGTATTGCGCAATATCGCCAACTTGAAAATGCAGCTTCTCATAACCTAATTTACGGGCAAGCTCGGTACAGAATGCAATGACATCCTGCTTCAGATCCAAGCCTACGACGGAGATTTGGCGATTTTGCTTGACTGCAAGCAAATGATAAAGCGCGAACGTTAAGTAAGACTTGCCGCAGCCAAAATCAACGATTTTGATTTCCCGGTCCGCCGGCAAATTCGGCAGGACATCCGTAACCATCTCAAGGAACCGGTTAATTTGCCTGAACTTATCCTGCTTCTTGGCAATCACCTGCCCGTCCTTGGTCATGATGCCGAGTTCGATCAGGAATGGAACCAGTTCCCCTTCTTGAACGACGCGCTGCTTCTGGCGGTTATGGGAAAGAGAATCCGCCTCTGCCTTTGCCGTAGCGGACTTCAGCAGCATTGCCGCTTTTCCTTTCTTGGAAATCAGCAGCTGTGCATCCGCATGACTGGTCTTGAACAGCGCTTGACGGTAATGCTGCTGCAGCCATTCCATAACCCGTGAATAAGCTTCAGCGTGCGGTACGTTCTCATGGGTTACTTTTGTCTGAAAATGATATTCGAATTGAATATGCTTGCTTCCTTTCAGCTCAATGGGACGAATGATTGTTTTGGCCGGAATATGCTCATCCTTCCGCCGCAGCTGACTTAAGGTTGCTTGACGCAAGCTGCCATCTTCTATCCATTGCTTGATATCCTCTTGCCACTCTTCCATCTTCTCTCATTCAGCTCCTAAACCTTCTTTATCCATCAATATCCGCTTTCGCCCTTCAATAACCTCGCCCCTTGGAAGCCCGCCTCCGCTTAGCAGCTCGTCCGGAAGAAGCAGCAGACGACGATAAAACTCATCTGCTTCCCCGCCTTGGACTTCACCGTCTTCAAGCAGTTCATGCAGGACATTCTCAGCTTGATCATAGCGTTTGTCCGCTTCATACCATTCAAACATCAGCAGCTTGGTTGCTGCCGGAAGCTCATAGACATTCAGCTTCACGGCAAGATCCGCTGCCTCCTCAGACGGCGTGCGCAGCAAGGCCGGAGCATCCAGCAAAGAGAGACGAATAAAGAGATGAAAGGCTTTTAGACGGCTTATATAGCTTTGATCCGGACGGCCGAGCTCATCTAATATTTCCGCTTCTTCCTTCATAAGCAGTGCAATAGCGTGCAGATTAGCCGTCTCTACGACTCCATTGGTCGTCATTATCCGCACGAGATCCGCATCGGACAAGGATCTTATTAATTTGGCGTTCATCCGGAACTGTTGATTGAACAGATCATCGATAACCAGGAGAGCTTCCTCCTGTTTACGCTCTTTGCGCAGACCCATCATTTGCCCCATAACCTGCGCCATCTGACCAATCATCCGCATGAAATAGTCTCTTTCGAACATGGTTCATCCTCTGCCTCTCCCGGGCTAGCTAGATTGTAGATAGAAAGCTAATGAACGCTGAAACCTGTTTGCCGAGCTCTGCCGGCTCTTCCACCATCGACATATGCCCAGCTCCGGAGATCAGCACCTGGGATACGTGAGGTCCATTCGCCGTAAATGTATTCTCCACTGGAATAACGCCATCCTCAGAGCCGGCAATTAGCAGCAGCGGGATTTGCAGCTCATCCAGCATTGCGGTCCTGTCTGGCCGTGCTTTCATCCCAAATGCTGTAGCCGCAGCGCCTGCAGCCGATGTACCAGAACCGATATCAATGATCCGCTGTACACTTTCCTTCATCGACTCCAGATGAGCAGGAGCGAACAGCTTCGGAACTAATCCGTTTACAAAAGGGTCGATACCGCCATCTTGCAGCGCCGCCGCTGCCTTATCGCGGTTCTTCTTCGCTTCCTCGCTGTCAGGCTTGGCAGTGGAATGGATCAGACTCAGGGACTTTAAACGGTCCGAGTGCCGCTCTGCAAAGGCTAAGGATACATATCCGCCAAGCGAGTGGCCGAATAAGCTTATCTTCTCTATATGAAGAGCATCCAGTAAGAGAAACAAATCTTCTGCGAATGCATCCATTTCATATACATCATCAGCCGGTGCAGAGCTGCTGCCATGCCCGCGCAGATCCGGAATGAGGATTCGGGCCCTGCTCTCTACAATCGGAAGCAGCTGTTCCCAGTAAGCGGAGCTCCCGCAAAAACCATGGAGGAATACGGCAGCCGGTTCTGTCGAAACCGCGCTCTTCTCCTGACTCTGTGAATCATAGTAAGCGATTTGACGCCCGCCTGCTATCGTAATCGACTGATTCGCTAACGATAATGCTTTCATATTCCTTCATCCTTCCAATTCGAGAATTAATCAAGCTCTTTCCATTACCCGATCTTCATTCACTCCAAAAGCCGGCCAAGCCGCATGAGCAGCATCCGCAACGGCGCGGGACATCCCCATCACTTCGTATAGAGATGCGCTTTGCAGACTCCAATAAGGTTTAGCACTAAGCGGCCCAACTATGCCTTCCAGACTGAAATCTCCGATGGGCGGCAGACGTTTGCCAACTGCTCTTGCCGGATATAAGGGGCCACCCGATACCAGATAACAATCTTCTTCATCTATTTTGCCCAGACAAGCGTCAATAGCAACAACTGTAAGCGAGGAAGGGATGTCCCATACCTCAGCTTCATATCGAGTCGAATCGCAGGGGGATTGCAGCGTACCGATTACGTTAAGCCATCCCTGCTCCCTCAGCATGGTTCCGATCCATGGGCCGAAGGAATCGCCGGTTGACCGATCTGTTCCAATACATACAAAAACAATCTGCGACCGGTCGGGGTGTTTGAGCGCGATTTCATTAAAAAACCGGCGCACACCTTGAATGGAACATTTTTCCTTAAGATGCTGCTTGAGTCTTGCATCCTGATTTATAGTTCTGCGCTTTTTAGCCCGATTACCCATGATGAACACTCCTAAGAGTTTTGCAACTCACTTCGAAAGCATAACCCAAAGTGATTCTGCGTATTAAATGAAGGCTTCCCATCTAATTGTACTCAATTGAGCGGCAGGCATCAATCCACAGGAGGTAGCAGGTAGCGGGCACTATCCCGCACATGATACAATACGGACAACCGTACAGGTAGGAAAGGGAGGCTTTCGATTATGAAAAATTTGAATGAACCGACAGCTGAAAATGTCGAATTTATGATAGACGCCATCAAAACCAAATTGAGAATGGCTTCTGGAGCAGCTATGCAGGCCTCAAATTTTGATCTCGACAAGTATGAGGATATGAAAGACATCTACGACATTGTGGCTGGAAAAGACAAATTCAGCATCAGCGAGGTTGAAGCACTCGTATCTGAGCTTGGACGTTTGCGTTCAAAGCAATAATCATTTCCTTCTTACAATTTGTAACAATTAATTACATTATTCGACTTTAATTTCACAAAAATAAACCGGTGCTTATCAAGCGCCGGTTTTTTTCAATATGGAACGAGCAAGGCAAACCATTGACCCTATTCATTTCCAGATTCCGCAAGAGGAGACGCGGCCGTAATGGACAGCTTAATCGTAACGGCTTTATGCTCACCCTTCAAGAAATGAGCAAGTCGCTCAAGCTTATCGGCAAGTTCCGGACCTGACAAAGTTGAATTCAGCTCGTAGCCGAACTGGTCGGCAGGAGCGCTGTACTGGCTCGATACGTAGGGGGATGTTATATAACCGTCCGCTCCACTGCGCGAAGATAGCAGCTGCTCAGGAGAGAACTTATCTGATTTATTAACGACCCGCTCGTAGATCCGGAGTTTCTTAAGAAGCATATAATATTGAGCTGAATGCTTGAAGCCCCATGCGTCTCGAATATCTTTAAGCGTGTAGTCCATCTTCCACTGCTTCAGCTTCTCCACTTGCTCATCCGTTGACAGACTCAAAAAATTATCCAGCGGCATGATTGGTAAAGGCATATGGATCCTCCCGAAAAATCTATATTTGAACCTATATTACTTTTCGCCACAAACAACAATAATCCTCTTATTAATTATAAATAAATTCCATTAATTAATATTATCACATTTCAAAAGACCGAAACAAGAAAATAGGTTTAAACAAAATAAACAAAAAACGATCGTTCCCCGGTTGCATACCGTTAAACGATCGCCTGATAGGTTCCTGCTGTGTGCACCAGCATCTATATGACTATATGCTGGTTGCGTCGTTTAAGCCAAGAGAGTGCAAGAACCGTGCAAAAGCATCTTGACCTTCTGCCGTACGCTTATAAACTCCGGCATCTTTAAGAACATCAAGGAATTTACGGCCCACTTCATCACGAAGCACTTCTTCAGCTTGCTTGGCCGATAAGCTCGTGCCGTGAGCAGCAATGATACCCGAAACCCATTCTGCATGTTTAGCCAGGTTACCTTGGCTCAGCGCCGCATGGTCTACGGCGGCTTCCCCTGTAAGCAGCGCTGCGATTTCCTCCAGCTCTGCTTTCAAGCGGCCAGGGAGCACAGCAAGGCCCATGACCTCAATAAGTCCGATATTTTCCTTCTTGATATGATGCAAATGCTGATGAGGGTGGAATATACCGTCCGGATGCTCAGCGTTTGTGCGGTTGTTGCGCAGCACCAGATCCAGTTCGTATTCGCCATTGTCACGTAGACGAGCAATCGGTGTAATTGTGTTATGCGGCACCTTGACGCCATCTTGATCAGAGAATGACAGCACCTGCGCAGCAGGATCGCTGTATCCACGCCAGGCTTCCAGAATGCGGCCGGCTGCATTCAGAACAGCTGATTTACTCGTACCATTCACCCGAACGACCGACATCGGCCATGCAACTGTACCGTAACGCAATTCCGGTTCAGCAGGGTCCGTGAAGACCTTCTCGACCGGAGCTGTTTCCATAGGGAACACATGACATCCCGCTTGAAAATGGTCATGATTCAGAATAGAACCGCCAACGATCGGCAGATCCGCATTCGAACCGATGAAGTAATGCGGGAATACATCGACGAAATCCAGCAGCCGCGCAAACGACTCGTTCGAGATCCGCATCGGCTCATGCTTTCCTTTGAACACGATGCTGTGCTCGTTATAGTACACATAAGGCGAATACTGGAAGTACCATTGTTCACCTTGAAGCTCAAGGGGAATGACACGAAGGTTCTGACGGGCCGGATGATCGGCACGGCCTGCATAACCCATGTTATCCAAGCAAAGCAAACACTTCGGATAATTGCTCGGTGCCAATGTCTTCAGCAAAGCGATTTCCTTAGGATCCTTCTCCGGCTTGGACAGGTTAATTGTAATTTCCAAATTTCCGTATTCCGTAGGCTGCTCCCAATACTGATTCTTGGCGATGCGATCCATTCGAATATAGTTAGAATCAATATTAAGGCGGTAGAAATCATCCGTCGCCTTGGCAGCGCCTTCTGCACCCGATATCCTCCTGAACTTTGCCGCAGTCTCTGAAGGACGCGGTATAAGCAGCCCCATAATTCGGGCATCCAGCAGATCGCGGAACGTGCCGACATTATCCGAGATTAGCCCAATCGAAGCTCCATAATCCAGCAGCGGCTCAAGCAGAGGCACCGGGCTTTCCAGATGTTCAAGAGGAACTTCACCGTCGTAAGCTTCCGTAAACCCGAATAAATCAAGCAGCGCATTGCGCGAATAACTGATATCGAGAGCTTCAATAAGGCCGCGCTGCACCGCAAATTGAACGAGACGTTCGATGAGAACGAGCGTTTCATCTGCGCTGGGTGTTTGATGTTGTAAGGTCATGGCAGGATCTCCTTTATAAAGCATGCTTTATCCCAGGTAACCCGCCCATGCAAGCAGGGCGGGTATCCGTCGATCGATTATTTATCGTTGTAGCCCTGAGGGTTTGCTTGATGCCAAGCCCATGCACTGCCGATAATATCCTCCAGCTTATTCCGCGATGGTTTCCAGCCCAGTTCTTGACGGGCGCGGTCAGAGGATGCAACCAGGACAGCAGGATCTCCTGCACGGCGCTCTTCAATTACCGCCGGGATCTCACGGCCCGTTACTTGACGGGCAATGTCAATAACCTGCTTCACGGAGAAGCCTGTGCCGTTACCGAGGTTATATACCGCACTCTCTCCGCCACTACGTAAACGGTCCACAGCGAGAATATGCGCATCAGCCAAATCGCTGACGTGAATATAGTCACGAACACAAGTGCCATCCTCTGTCGGGTAATCCTCTCCAAAGACAGAGATATGTGCGCGCTGTCCAAGCGCGGCTTGAATCACAAGCGGCACCAGATGCGTCTCCGGGCTGTGATCTTCGCCAATGCGGCCGCTTGCATGTGCGCCGGCTGCATTGAAGTAGCGAAGAGCAACATATTTGAGACCATATGCGGTATCGTACCACTTCATCATTTTCTCCATGGCAAGCTTCGTTTCACCATACGTATTCGTAGGAAGAGTCCGATCATTCTCTTGAATCGGCAGACTTTCCGGTTCGCCATAAGTAGCCGCAGTCGAGGAGAAGACAATCTTCAATACGCCATACTGAACCAGCTTCTCAAGGAGCACAAGCGTACCGTATACATTATTGTGATAATATTTGCCGGGATCCTTCATGCTCTCGCCAACGAGTGAATTAGCTGCAAAGTGGATGACTGCATCGATCTTGTTCTCTTGAAACACGGTATCCAAAAAATCCGCATCGCGCAAATCCCCTACATAAAGCTTGCCTCCAATAATCGCATCTTTATGACCCTGCTGCAGGTTGTCCACAATTACGATCTCTTCGCCGCGTTCGGCCAGTGCAGCTACGGCATGTGAGCCAATGTAGCCTGCGCCTCCAGTTACTAAAACTGCCATATGGTTTCTCCCCTTATCCATTCACTTGACTCTAATCAAAGTCAGCTGTTATTTATGATAAATTATGATAATTGCTCCACACCATTACCGATTTTACACACGTAGAAGTCTGCCGTGAGGCCTGTAGCTGCTGTGTATTGACGTCCAACCTCTTCCTTGAACCGCTCAATGCTGTCCTCATGAACGAGTGAAACGGTACAGCCGCCGAACCCGGCGCCAGTCATGCGTGAACCTAAGACGCCTTCAACCGTACGGGCTGCAGCAACCATAGCATCCAATTCAGCGCCGGTTACTTCATACAAATCACGCAGCGAGTCATGCGATTGGTTCATCAGCTGACCGAATGCTGCAAGGTCATTGGATTTAAGTACTTCCATTGAACGTAAAACGCGGTCGATCTCTTCCACTACATGCTCTGCGCGTTTAAGCACAACATCATCTTTAATGAGATGTTTATTCCCGTTAAAGTCTGCAAGCGAGAGCTGGCCAAGCAGAGTCAGGTTCGGGAAAGCTGCTTTCAGATCTTCAACTGCTTGTTCACATTGGCTTCGGCGCTCATTATAAGCGGAATCAACAAGACCGCGGCGTTTGTTGGTGTTCCCGATCACGAGCTGATATTTACCCGATTTGAACGGTACAAGGTCATATTCCAGCGTGTCGCACATAAGCAGAATCGCATGATCCTTACGGCCGTTTGCTACTGCGAATTGATCCATAATTCCGCATTGAACGCCATTGAATTCATTCTCCGATTTCTGTGCCAGCAGAGCAATCTTAACGGTATCCGTAGGATAGCCGGCCATTGTCAGCAGCGCGAACCCCGTAACCACTTCTATGGAAGCCGAGGAAGATAAGCCTGCACCGTTAGGAATTTCCCCGTGGAACAGCAGGTCATAACCTGTATCGAACTTGCGTCCGCTCTGCTGGAGCTCATGAACGATACCCTTCGGATAATTCATCCAGTCGTCTGCTTCATCATAAACGATCGGCTCAATCGGCAAATGCTTGTGCTCGGAAAAATTAGTCGAAGCAAGGCCCAGCTGGTTGTCACTGCGTTTGCGGATCAGCAGTGTCGTTCCAAAGGTCAAGGCCGCCGGAAAAACATAACCGCCGTTGTAGTCGGTATGTTCGCCAATCAGGTTAACCCTGCCCGGTGCATGAAAGACGCTGATGCCTTCCGATGATTCACCGTATACGTTAAGAAATCGTTGTGTAAGCTCTTGGATGTTAGCCATTGCAGCACCACTTTCCTTCTCTTCTAGTTTGTTGTCTTCTAGGTTCAGTATAGCTGAATGGAAGAAATAAAAAAATGGCTTGATGTGAGGATCACATAGATTAATGTGACTTTATGTCGATCTTATAAATGATGCTGTGATACAATTCATGTGAGGCAAGACATACCTATATGGAGGAAGTGCAACCACTTGGAGCTGCCTGTTACCTATAATGTCGTATCTAATCCCATCCCCAATGAGCATGGTGATTTATATGTATTATTTGCTGGAGAAAGCCAAACAAAGCCCGCGCATATTGTCGGGCCTAAAGTATACGACTTTTTTTTAATGCATCACGTGCTGTCCGGCTCGGGCTCCTTCTCTTATGAAGGCGGGCAAAGCACCGTCAGGGCAGGACAATCCTTCATTATTCACCCCGAGCAGCTGATCAGCTACGCATCGAATGAAAACGAACCTTGGCGTTACCGCTGGATTGCTTTCGAAGGCAGCCATGCAGGCGAACTAGCCGCAGGAGCGGGCTTATCCAAACTAAATCCCATTATTGATACCGGCCAAAACCCAAGAGTCCGCGTATTGTTCAACAGCATTGCCCGCTCCTTCCGTTTAGGCGGACCTACTGCGCATCTTCGCGCCGCCGGCTATCTCTATTTATTATTTGCCGAGTTCGGTTCCCCGATTAACAGCGATCCATCCGGCGCACAGCAAAGAGGCGGTGATGGAGAAGTGCTCGTACAGCAGGTTATCCGGTATTTGTCGACACAGTACGCTGAGCCGGTGTCCATCGAGGATATGGCTGATATGCTCGGCTATAACCGTGCATACTTATCCCGGCTGTTCAAGCAGCAGACCGGCATTACGCCGGTTACCTTTCTGCTTAAGCTGCGCATCGATAAAGCGCATCTGCTGCTGCGTGAGAGGCTGGAGCTCACTATTGAGCAGATCGCGGCATCGGTAGGCTTCCAGGATCCGCTCTATTTCTCCAAGCAGTTCCGGCGTTTCTATGGACAATCGCCGAGCGCTTATCGGGAGGCAATGAAGTCGCTGTAACGTTTTCCTTAATGAAAGTGAGCTTTGGCTTGCTGGCAGCTGAAGGAGGTCTTGGTGCGCCGTCACTCAACGAGCTCCTCCACCTTCTCCGCCAGGAACAGCCGGTAGATACGAACCGCAATGATTTTGATCACCATATAGAATGGAATCGCTAAGATCACACCGAGGATACCGGATATTTCTCCGGCAACCAACAGCAAAATAATGGTGGTCAGGGGATGGATATCGATTCTTTTGCCATAAATAAAAGGCGACAGTACATTGCCCTCGATCTGCTGTGCAATCAGTACGACGATTAAAACCCACAGCACCATGGCCGGAGAATCGATAAAGGCAACAATCACGCAGGGGATCGCGCCAAGAATCGGCCCGATATAGGGGATGATGTTCAGGATTGTCGCAATAAACGCGATAAGCAAAGAGTACGGCAGGCCGATAATGAGAAACCCGATATACATCATGATCCCGAGCAGAAAAGTAATGATCATCCGGCCTAGAATAAAGCCGCTCAGAGCTGCATCGATTTCATCGAGCACCTCCCTGCCGTCCTTGGCATACCGGCTCGGAATGAGATGCAGAACGGATCTCGGAATCGACTCTCCTTCCTTGAGCATGTAATACGAAATAATCGGCGCAGTGGCAACCACGATGAAGAAGCTCGTCACGATGCCAATCACATTCGTTACATAATTGGATGCCGATGTAATGACAGTGTTCAGTGATTCCGACAGTTTATTCGACAGGTCCGAATTATCAGAGTTGAAGAAGCGGACGATGCGGTTATTCTGAATATTGGTAATCTGATTCCTGAAGTCTTCGATTAATGTTGGTGCACTCTGGGCGAAATTGTTGATTTGTCTGATCAATGTCGGCCATACGACGAGGGAGAAGAGGAAAAGCAAAGTCGCCAGTACCAAATAAATCAGCAGAATGGCTGCGATTTTATGTACTCGCCGCTCGGTAAGGAAATGGACGATGGGACGCAGCAGATAATAGAAAAAACCGGCGAGCGCAAAAGGCACGATGAGGATGTTGAACATTTTGAACAGCGGGTGAAACATAAAACTGACCCTTGATATCATGTAGATGATCAACAGAAATGCTAGGGTATAGACACAAAATCGGAAAAACCGGCTTTTTTGCAGCATGATCGACCTCGCCCCTTCGGATGCAAAAGTAGACCGTTCGACAGTGAACGGTCTACTTTTGTGAAATGCTATTCTACTTTGTCCTATTCTTAAACCAGAATCAGGGGGTAATAAACTACCGCCGGATCATAATCTTCATCATTAAACTGGACGCCGCCCCATGCGATCACGACAATTTTGTCCTGATCCATCTCACGTTCAAGACGCTCAGCCTCTTCGGGACTGACGCCCATGGATTTGAGCTTCGCGCGAAGCTCGCTGCCGCGGGAACGGAAGATGTTGGCAATCGCCGTATCAATCCCCTCTTCAGCCACTCCGATCTGCTCGACGTTAGTTTCCTCGGCAATCCGTTTCGTCCGCTCTTTGTCATGCGCAAGGACATATAGATGTTCCCTATCATAGCCCTTGGACTTGTATTTCTCGATCTGCTTGCGCGCCTCTGCAATGTTATTGACCGTGTGTACATTGGTTACTTGAATTTCCATGGTGAATCCCTCCTTGATTTCGTTTACGGTAATGGGAATTGCGTTAAAGCAAGTGCATTAAGGATAAGTGTTCGTGAAGCCGGCCGTTAGACTCGTCTTCTGCCGAAAATAAGCGAGACAACGAATATGATAAGAAAAACAAAGAATAGAATTTTCGCGATGCCGGCCGCTGCCGATGCTAATGTGAAAAACCCTAGAATACCTGCCGCTATGGCAAAAATAAAAAATAATACAGCCCATCCTAACATAGTAACTCCACCCTTCTTTTTTCTAAAATGTATTTCCTAAAGATCATGCTGCGTAGTGCTCATCATCTTATTTTGGATATACACCGCTTGGCGCCAGGCTGAAACTTCGGGAGTCCGTTTTGTATGCGGTTTTCCAGCGGAAATCAGTCCTGAACATGCCTAAAAGACGTGGAAACCGTTCCCAGTTCACACGTCTTTCGGAGGATGGATAATTCACTCTTTATTCGTAGAGATATTATTGGGAAAGCCATGGCTTACGCTGCTGCCGCTCCAATAATCCGGTTTTTAAAAAATTGTTCGCGCAAGCAGGCCGGGTCGGCGAGGGCGCGTTGAGGCATCGCATGACGGCGATAGACCACATGTGAACGAGGTATTCCGCCGGCTGCTAATGAATATGCAGCCGCAGGACGGACTCGCGGCGCCCGACGGTTTCGCCGGCGTCATTGACGATTGCCGGCGGGAAGTGACTGCGGATGCGTTCGGCGAGGTCGCCGCCGACGCGGAGCTGCTCCAGCACCGCGCAGGCGGCCTCCGGCCAAGCGGATTCTCCGCCGTCGGCCATCTTTATGGCGACGGCCAGTCTTTCACGCCGCAGGGCGAAGGCGAAGACGCCCTGCGCTCCGCTCTTGGCGACGGCGTTCCCGTCGCCAAGCATGACGCTGGCCAGCCGGCCTGGACCCTCGACGAGGGCCGGGCGGCTGTTCATGGCTGCGGCAATGCGCGCAGCCGCAGCAGCGTAGGCGGCGCTGCCGCCGGCGCCTGCCGGGGCAGCGAGCCGCGCATAAATAAGCGCGAGCCGCCATAACGGCAGCGCGAAAACCGGCAGGCCGCAGCCGTCGACGGCGCATTCGACCGCCTCCGGCCGCGTGCCTGAGAAGGCAGCGACATGCCCGAGCAGCTCCTGCTGCAGCGGATGATCCGGCTGCGTATAGGAATCAAGCGGCCAGCCGCGCAGCTTGCACAGTGCCAGCATACCAATATGTTTGCCCGCACATACATGATAGAGCTTACGGGGTTCTCCTCCGGCAGCAGCAACCTGATCTCTCGCCTTCAAACTCGCAGGCATTGTCCTGCCAAAGATCAGCTGCTCTTCATCAACCCCTGTTCGCTGAAGCATCCGAGTAAGCAGAGCGACATGCTCCGCTTCACCCTGCTGGGAGCCGCACATAATAGCCAGCGCCTCTTCCTCCAAGCCGTACGATTCCAGAACGCCTCCTAATACTGCCGCAAAAGCCTGAACCGGCTTTGCCGTTGAACGCAGGTAGCTTGTAATTTCAGCATCACCCGCCTGAGCAAGGATGGTTCCATCGCCATCTAAGGAGACGACCGCAATATGTCCGCTGTGCACATTTTCCACCCGATTGCCGCGTGTGGTTTGTACGAGCGGAACGCCAAGCACCTGATTGGTTATATCTTTATCCATCATTGACTGCCTCCATAATTATGCTTGAATAGCCTGGTTGATTGGCTTCACTCTTTCATTGCCTCAAACAGATTTCCCCCTTCCTGATTCGAAGGTTCCGTTTCAAAACGAAGTAAAGTGGGGTATGTAGAAGTCAAGAAGACATCGAGCCTTACAAAATGAAGAAGGGTCGTAAGCCATCACTTTTGATGATACAGGTTCTTCTTATGAAAGGCCACTATACTATTTTGAAACCAAAGGAGCTGACCATCATGGAAAAAACGAATAATCGACAATCTGGCGGATCTAAATTGCTGCGGGGTCTCGTTATCGGCAGCGCGGTTGGTGCAACTGCAGCTATTCTGATGACACCAAAGACAGGTAAAGAAATGCGGGAGACGATTCGACGTAAATCCGATGAAATCTCCACGGCGACAATGGACCGGGTTGCTTCCTTTACCGCACAGGCCAAAGAAACGGCAGCAGGTGTCAGTAACAAGGTTGTCTCCATGGCGGGGCAGGCCAAGGATGCGGCAGGTGATGTAGGCGGCAAAGTAAGCACGCTCGCCTCCCAAGCCAAAGGGATTGTCGATAACTATACAACCCGGGCACAGGAGGCAGGTGTTGCTGTTGCAGACAAGGTCGGCAGCACTGCTGACAAATTAGGCACAGCTGCTGAGCATACAGCCGACAATTACAGTCGCAGCCTGAATAATCAGAATAATCAAAACTCTCGTGATGAGCAAGATAAAAACAGTCATTAGGAGTGGATACGATGGCTAACCAATTTTATAGTCACAGCAGTGAACCGATTCCTGCCGCTGGCCAAGCTGGTAAACCTTCAAAGCCCATCGCTGAAGCTCAGAATGGGTCGATGGTCCAGGATGAGCAGGATATGAAACGTCTGGGCAATGACATGAAAGGGATGAAAACCAACTCCCAATTGCAGGAAGAAGGATTGGTTCCCGATCCCATTCAAGAGTAGCATGAAGAAACGACGACTAACGCGCCAGTTGGCTGATTAGTTGTCTCCCCTTAGAACGACCGGAAAGGATAGGATCGCCTCTACCCTTTCCTGACCGTTCTTAGACAAGGAAAGAGGGAATGCTGTTCTCCCTCTTTTTTGTCCTGCCCGCGCAGCCTACCGCTTGTCGTCTATGGGCGGACGGAGCAAGTTATTTTTGAAAATTGGGCATAGTAGGCATGGGAGGTAAGGATCATGAAAGACTTACACAATGGCCATTTATATTGGCCCCATACGATGCAGCATTATCGTACATACCAACCTCTTCAAGAGGATCTCAAGGTTAAGGTCGCCATTATTGGCGGAGGCATGTCAGGCACAACCTGCGGTTATGAACTAGCCAAAAGCGGAATTGACGCCTGCATATTGGAGCGCAGCGAGATCGCCGGCGGCAGCACCTCCGCAAATACAGGCCTTCTTCAGTTTTGCAATGATGTGATGCTTACCGATCTCATCGATCAAATCGGCGAACTTGATGCCGTCAGCTTCTATAAAGCCTGCGTCCTGTCTGTTGCTCATATTGGGCAAACTGCAGCTGAGCTTGGCGAAGATGTCGGCTTTATCAGCCGCAGCAGTTTATATTATGCCAGCTCTGAACAGGATCTGCCCAAATTAAACCTTGAATATGAAGCACTCCATAAGCATGGATTCGGCGTTGAATATTGGAGCCCGGCCGATATTGCCGCCCATTATCCGTTCAGCAAACCAGGCGCGATTCTTACTCATGGGGATGCGGAGATCAACCCCTTCCGTTTCGTTCATGCATTGGCTGCTGGTGCTTCGAAGATGGGGGCGGCCATTCATGAGCAAACAGATATCACCGAGCATATCACGCTTGATCATGGTCTTCATCAGCTGACAACCTCAGCCGGTTTAACTGTTCTTGCGGAGCATGTTATTTATGCAGTCGGATATGAACCAGAGGAGCTGCGAGGCCAATTCATTAAGTCCGACATCAACCGGACATACGCAATTGCAACCGAACCTCAAGCTGATATGGAGAAGTGGTATATGAAGCATATGATTTGGGAGACAGCCAGGCCTTACTTTTATATGCGAACCACTCCCGATGGAAGGGTCATTGCAGGCGGACTTGATGAAGATTCTTCTCACCCCGTAACCAGTGAGCAGGCTCGTCATAAACGGACCGATAAGCTGCACGCACGTGTGAAGGAGCATTTCCCCAGCTTCAATGCCCCGCTTGCCTACGATTGGACGGCGGCATTCGGCGAATCACGGGATAATTTACCTTTTATCGGTGCCGATCCCAGCTGGCCCGGCGTCTATTATTGCCTCGGCTATGGCGGAAACGGAACGGTATACAGTACGCTCGCTTCTACACTGCTGCGCAATCTGATCCTTGGAGAAAATCACCCGATCGCCCATATCGT
Source organism: Paenibacillus solisilvae (assembly GCF_042656405.1). Lineage (NCBI taxonomy): Bacteria > Bacillati > Bacillota > Bacilli > Caryophanales > Paenibacillaceae > Paenibacillus > Paenibacillus solisilvae. The sequence continues at coordinate 72,319 of NZ_JBHSOW010000106.1, forward strand.
TAAGCTTGACCGTCCTTCTCTTCAGAATATATAGCGTCAAGGTATGAAAAGGGTCTGTCACAAAAGCCATAGGCTTTTGGACAGACCCTTTTCTTTTGAGCATCAGATACTTGTTACACCCTAGCCTATACTGGAATTCGTACAGTTAAAAGACTTCCATCCGATTAAGACTGTCTCTATACTGCATTCCATACAGCTATATCGCCCCAAATAAGCCTTTTGGAGCCCAATTTGGCATTTATAACTGGAAATTTCCAGTATAGCGCTCGTTCGTACATCTAAAGCCCGAAATAGCTGTAACAATCCAGTATAGATGCGCATGCGTCATGCGGTTGACTGTCGACACCTATCGGCCTGCCACGCCGGGAGCTGCGCACAATGCAGAATTAAACCGCGAATGCTAAGCACGCTGCAAGTCGTTCACACAAGTGCAATACGGGTTTGCCCCAACTTCGTTAAGATTTGGGACAGTCCCTTTGAATTATTACTTGCATTATAGCAGCGGGGACAGCATTCGCGCTACAACCTCACTCGCCTTTTGCCAGCGCGGGCGCTGCTTAAATTCATACATATTAATCTCCAGGCTGTCCGCCAAATCCCTGCTGAAATCCTCATACAGCTTGTTGATCGCAGATTCATCAAACAAGAGCGCATTAATTTCAAAGTTGCTGAAGAAACTCCTCATATCCATATTGGCTGTGCCTACCGATGCAATAAAATCATCGACGATCAATACTTTGGCATGGACGAATCCTTTCTGATACCGATACATTCTTACACCGGCCATCAGCATATCCTCCACGTAAGACAAGGAGGCGTAGAGCACCAGCTTGGAATCCGCCACATACGGAATGATGATTTTCACGTCAACCCCGCTTAACGCAGCCGTCCGAAGCGCCATCAGAACGCTTTGATCCGGTATGAAATACGGTGTCTCAATATATATTCGCGATTTGGCAACTGAAATGGCGGCGAATACGCATTCCAGAATGGCATCTGCGCTGGTGTTCGGACCGCTCGATATGATCTGCAGCTGCTCATTCCCCTCACATTTATGCTCAGGCAAGTAGGACAGGCTGCTCAGCCGCTCTTTGGATGTGAAATACCAATCCTGCATAAACACGTCCTGAAGAAAATAAACGGCGTCGCCTTTAATGCGCAGATGCGTATCGCGCCAGAACCCCAGCTTCTTATTCCCGCCTAAGTATTCATCTCCGATATTGATCCCTCCGACAAAACCGACAAGCCCATCCACGACAATGATTTTCCGATGATTCCGAAAGTTCATCCGTTTATCGAAAAAAGCCAGTTTCGGAGCGAGGAAACACCGGGTCTGTACGCCTGCCTCTGCCAGCTCCGCGAGATAAAGGCTGCTTAGCTCCAGACTGCCTACCCCGTCATAAATGACTCTTACCTCCAGTCCTGCCTTGGCTTTACGAATTAGAACTTCCTTGAAGCGCTGTCCGATATGATCGTGACGAATCGTATAATATTCCACATGGATATGATTCTCCGCCTGCTCTAGCGCCTCAAATATCGATGCAAAGGTTTCCTGTCCATCGGTCAGCACCACTGCTTCATTACAGCTTGTTATCGGGGACAGGCTCATCCCCTGCAGCATCCGGAAGAGCCGCTCCTGATGCTCAAACTGAACGCTATGCATATCTGAGGGACGATGAACGATTTTGCAGCGGAGAAGTGCCTGAAGCCGTATCTCTTCCGCGACTACCCCGCGCTTGCGCACCGTCCGTCTCCGCTGGTACTCCTGAGCAAGAAAATAATACATGACAAAACCGATAATCGGCAAAATAAACAAAATCAGCAGCCAAGCGACCGTCTTAGACGGATGACGAAACTCCAGTATAAGTATCGTGGCAATTTGAAAAATAAAGATGATGAGTGCCAGCAGAACCCATACCATAGAAGTCCTCCCATTGATTTGAAATGTTACTAGCTTAACCCGCGACGCCTGCCAATACTCCTTTTGTTGGCATGTTTTACAGCACCCTCGAATAAATAGCTATTTGAACGTTCTAAGAATGCAACCTATTATCATTTAAAACGAATTGAAGCTAAACGAAACGATATCGCCCGTCTGCAGCAGGATGGAACGGAACCAGGAACGAAAACTCGTCCCCTTCCTGAGCATGAACATGCCCATGTTCTGCAGCAGAACAAGGAAGCGGCTGCGAATGCGGAAAAATCCCGCCAAGCCGGCTAGCCGGAGTACTTGCTGATTTGCAGTTCGTTTAGAAGCGACAGGCAGGCAAGCCTGAAGCAGCTTAAAGAGCTCCCTGTCATGAAGACAAGGAGCTCTTTAAGCTGCTTCAGATGAATCTTGCTCTATGCTGCGACATCACGTTTATTGAAGATCAGCCAAGTCACGCCGATGAATACCACGTAATAAACCGCTAATACCGCAACCGAGAAGCCCATTGTCATGCCTTCCTTCATTGGTGCACCGTTAAGGTAAGCAGACAAATTCATATTCAGGAATAAAATGTAGTTGACCCATTCATAGTCAAGCATGCTCAGCAAGCCGGTAACCGTACCTCCCGCCAGCAGGACGAACAAGGAAAGTCCGATTGCAAGCCCCCCGCTGCGGAAAACCGTAGAAAGCATGAATGCTAACGTAACCGTGATGACTAAGGAGATGAACTCATAGAAGAAATAAAGCAGCATATACCCCACGACCGGCAGGTCCCTGTTCACATGCAGCACTGTAGAAACGACATCCGGCGAACTATCATAGCCGAAGAACAGCATATTGACAACCAGGGTTAGAACAAATACGAGTATCGACATAAACAGGGCGAGCAACAGCAAGCTTATGTATTTGGAAAGCAGAATCTTCGACCTGCTCCAAGGACGAATCAGCAGCAACTTAATCGTACCGCTCGTGAACTCCCCGGCTACGCTGTCAGCCGATGCAACAACTGTAAATATGGTGACGATAACAAGAAGTACGCCTGATTCGTTCAGCATCATCGACCAATTGTTAGGATCAGTATCCGTAACAAGCTTAGCTACGATCGAAATCGCAAGCTGCAGGACAATCAGGATGCCGAACATGACCCACGTCCGTATACGTAAATAAATTTTCATATTTTCATTTCTTACGAGCTGAAGAAAATTAAACAACGCTTTCGCCTCCTGTCATTTCCAGGAACTGCTCTTCCAGGGACTTGTTTAATACGCGAATGCCGAAAACCTTGAATCCCGCATTAACAAGCTCGGAATTAATGACCGCGATTGTATCCCGGTCCACATTCACCATTGCAGCGCCATCCTCCTGAAGGGCATCGTACTTCGCTAAGAACCGCACAGCTTCCTCTGCCTGATCTACCTCGAACAGCACACGGCTCGCTTCGCTTGCAAGAGGAGCACCCTGGCGGATACTGCGGACATCGATCAGCTTGCCCGCCTGAATTATAGCAACGCGATCACACATAAGCTCCATCTCGCTTAGAAGATGGCTCGATACGAAGACAGTAATTCCTTCTTCTCTGGATAGCTTACGCAAGTAATCTCGCAGCTCGCGAATTCCGGCAGGGTCAAGGCCATTCGTAGGCTCATCCAATATTAGCAGTGAAGGTTTATGCATGATTGCCTGTGCAACGCCAAGGCGCTGGCGCATACCAAGCGAATAGGTCTTCACCTTGTCATGAATACGGGACTTAAGTCCGACCAGTTCGACAACCTCATCGATTCGCTGCTTTGTAATTCCCGGTACCATTCTTGAAAAGTGAAGCAAATTTTGAAATCCGGACAAATATTTGTACATCTCCGGGTTCTCAACAATAGCCCCTACATGGCGAATGGCCTTCTCATAATCTTGACGGATGCTGTGTCCTTCGATTAGAACATCTCCGTCAGTTAACCCCATCAAGCCAACCATCATCCGGATCGTTGTTGTTTTGCCCGCGCCGTTAGGGCCAAGAAAGCCAAACACTTCTGCAGACGGCAGATCAAGCGTTAAATGATCGATAATCGTTCGTTTCCCGAACACTTTCGTTACATTCTTTAATTGAACAACCGGTTTTGACTCGGATTGAAAGCTGCTCATCCTTACCCTCCTGTCGAACATGCCCGGTCATCCCGGGCAGCCCTTTCACTTCCTAATTATTATACAAAAGAAAGGAAACGATTGGAAGTTTCTTTAGGTAAAATTAAAAACCGACCTGCTGACTGCCATTTCTGCAGTCAACAGGTCGGTTCCGATTGTCTTACAAAGCCAGGGCCATCTGCTGTTTGATATCTGTAAAGGGTTGATCCGATACATCCTCATACCGCTTCAGCCTGCCTTCGCTGAAAAGATCTTCGCTTTCCGGGAGTGATGCTCCTGATGTCGCATCATAGCAGGCTTTGCAGCAGCCCAGCGCAAGGATCGACCGGTAAAATCCAGTCCGGAATATAACTTCTGCATCAGTTTTCAAGAATAACTGTTCGCAGCGCACACAACAAAATTGTTCCTTATCTACCATGTTGATCCTCTCCCTTATCAATCTATTCTATATACTATATGTATCAAATTATCGTTTTATGTTACATTACGTATCAAACTATTTTTAGATTATGATATTTAGCGATTTTTGTCAATAGAAAGGATCGAGAAAGTGAAGAATTTGTCGTGTATGCGCTTTCATTAATATATATTAGGAATCTGTTATTCGGGCTTTTCTTAGTCATATTGTTCTCTCTCAGCATGCTCCAACAAAAAGAAAAGCTGAACATTTTACCGTTCAGCTCCTGACATCCATGGATGCTCCGATATGTTTATGCTCCAAGTTATTGCTCAGATGACGGTAAATTTGAGGAATTTGTTTGCCCAGAGGAAAGCCTTCGGACAGCTTCCAGGAAATCGCCTGAATCAGAGCCCGCCGTAACTTTTGATCGGGAAAAAACAAGCATCCGTACACATACTGATTCTCATCTTTCCCTCTCCAGACTATATTGCCAGCCAAGTTAAACTGCCACTCGCCGAGCGTTATCATAAAACGGACCGTATAATCGCAGCTTACAGGAAAACGAAGATGCGTCCAAAACCGCAGCCCCGAAGGACTAATATCCTTTAGATAGACGGGAATGTCACGCGATTCTACATCTTTCCCATGCACATTGACAATAGATAACCTGACCTGAATCCCTTCGCGAATGCGAATACGTATGTGCTGACGATGCTGAACTGCTTGCTTATTGGCAATAGCCATTGCTACACCTGTCCCCTTCACAGAATACAACTCGTACAATACAATCCAGCAAAGCAGATACGTTATGTATCATCAATCTTAAAAAAAAGCCTATTCATCCCTTGCTGCCGTCTAATTGACTTTTTGCCATAATAAACGGCTCGTATCGTCCATTGCCGCTACATTAGACAGTTCAAACCGGAAGCCTTCAGCATCCGTCAAGATCCACCTGCCGTCAGCGATCGGATGAATATTCTCATGCAGGTTGTCCATGATGATCACAACCGGACCGCAGTCCGTGTCCACGTTCCAAAACCATTGAGAGGATTGATTGAAAATAGAGATTATTCGCATAATTTGAGGTATAATATGTCTCCGCTGCAGCTCCTCGTTTGCCAGCTGTCTGCTGTTATCATCCAGGCCGATTAAATCCCTTAACAACAGGATCTCTTGGTTGTCAGCGGTACGCAGCGATATGAAATTGTCGGGGATAGAGAAAGGAAATGCGCGAACAAGCTTGACCTGCTCGTACAAATATCCGTCCATTCTGGCTTGAAGCGTTCCATCAGCGGAACGAATTAATCTTGGGGCGGTTAATGTCATATTGACCGAATGACTCATTCCTTCGCACACCTCCATGGAACACTTATCAGCTTCATATATTTAATTTATGATACATATTGTATCTAGTCAAGCATTAATGTGCAGCTGTTTCAATCAAATCGTTCTGATAGGACCATAACAATCTCCATTCACCCGATTCATATGCGGCAAAGCAGGATTGAACAATTTCAAAATTGCCATATGGACTGTGAAAAATTTGAGTGACATCAATTTGATAGACTTCAGCGATTGCATCCGTTTCCTGGCTCATTTTCCAATCGGTCAATAATTCCGGTTTTCCCGTATGGAATTCAAATGTCTTCACGCCGAAGTCCTGCAACATAATGTGGGCCCTTCTCTGAATATAATCCGGCTTATTAAACCGCTGCTGCATGAGCGGATGAAAAAGCTCCCATGCGCTTCCGAAATCACCGACCTGCTCATACTTATAAAATTGCTCAACTGCATGAAGCGCTTCGCTCTCTTCGCCAGGAGAGAAAAAGCGCGAGGCGTTATGCCAAGTCATCCAAGCCACAAGCAGAATAAAAAAGCCGATTACAAGCTTAAACAATAGTAAATGATCACCGCGCCGTCGTTTCAATTCCACCCACTCCTGTCCCATATGCTTCACTTTATGAGACAAGACACGGATATATACGTCTTACTCCATTCATTTAGAGGCTACAGCCGGATTCATCTCCTTCGTCTGCAAATGGTCTTTGAGCACGTTATGAATTCTGCTGCGCTCATCATCGTTCACAATGTAATACCAAATCCCGTTTATGGTCTGGGCCTTGCCCTTAATCTCAATCGTATCGATTTGGCCGATGCCTGGACGGTATTCTGACATGAAGGTTTTCATGTCCTCGAACGTAATGTTCGTCTTTATACTATCCCCCATCTCATTCAACAAGCTCCGTACACGTGTAATATTGGATAAATTAAGCGAGCTGCGCATCATTTCCTGCAGAAGTTCACGCTGCCTTGCATTGCGCCCCAAGTCTCCTCTTGGATCGTCGTAGCGCATGCGTGAATACAACAAGGCATCGGAGCCGTTCAAAGACAAGCGTCCCTTCGCGAACTCATGCCCCTGCATGTTGAAAGAATAGGGATTGTCTACCTTCACGCCGCCGATCAGATCAATCAGCCGCTCAAACCCCTCCATGTTCACTTTCATATAATAATCGATTGGATAGTCAAGAAATTGTTCCACGGTCTGAATGGACATCTCTACATCACCGAATGCATAGGCATGATTGATTTTGTCCACTGTATCATGACCGACAATATCAGTTCTCGTGTCTCGCGGAATATTGAACATGAGGATTGATTTATTATTAGGATTGACGCTCAGCACAATCATCGTGTCGGAACGGCCCTTATCATTCTCCCGCTGGTCAACACCCAGCAACAGAACCGTAAACGGATCGTTGTTCTTTAAATCAGCGGGCTTAGGGCTCGGCTTCATTTTCGGGTCTTTGCTGACATAGACCGGCCTCGCGATCTCTTCATACATCTTAGCCACTTCTTGTTTCGCTGAGTGATAGAGATACCACGCATAGCCGCCCCCTATGATGACAAGACAAACAATAGCAATCCCTGACCACATTAGGATTTTTTTATAACGACGTTTCATCCTGCAAGACCCCTTACATCCGAGATTGTTGTATTCATGGAATAAACACCATTACTTTGCTGATACGAATTGTATCACAACTCCCGGAATAATGTTATATCCTGCTGCACGCCAAGCAAAAAAATAGCAGGGAATGCAAAGCCTCCCTGCATTTCTTTGCTACGGGCGGAACCATACATTCAATCCCGCTGCTTCTTCTCTACTTATAGAACGCAAAGGATTCGAAATTAATTTCATGAAATACGAGCCGCGGATCCATTTGAAGAACGAACAGCAGCACTTCTGCAATATCTGATGCCGTCATGAACTTCTCTCTGGGCACCTGGCGGTTACCCCAAAACTCGGTATCTGTTGCGCCTGGATTTAATGTCGTCACTCGAATGTTCTTCTCGATCAGCTGCAATGACAATCCCTGCGAGAACATATTTAAGGCCGCCTTCGCCGTGCAGTAAAGCGGAGCATTGGGGTTTGCGCGTTTAGCTGCCATCGAGCCAATATTGACAATTAACCCTCCTTGCTCCTTTTCAACGAACGGAATAAAATGCTTCGAGCAAAGGAAGGTGCCCTTCAGATTCACATCCATCGATTGTTCATACTGCTGAATCGTCATTTCCGATATGGATGAAGGAATGCTTAGACCGGCCAGATTCAGCAGCACATCGAATCGCCCGAAGGTCTTAGCCGTATCGTCGAAGAATGCCTGTACTTCTTCTTCATTTGTTACATCCACTTTCCTGTACGCTGCTTCGGCGCCTCCGCTCACCAGCTCATCGGCCAACGTATGCAGTACCTGCTCCTTCCTGGAACCGAGCATCAGCTTTGCGCCTTCAGCAGCAAGCGCCTTGGCGGCCGCTTGCCCCATGCCGCCGGTGGCGCCGATGATGATAACGACTTTATCCTTGAGTCGATTTGTCTGCATGCGATCTTCTCCTTCCCTATTAAAACTCAATTAAGATTTTACCGAGATTCTTTCCCTCTTTCATCGTTTGGATGGACTCCCCCAGCTTATCCAAGGGACAGACATCGCTAATGAGATTCTCCAAATCATACTGCTTGGCAGCTGCCATATTCTCCAGAAGCTTAACCGTTTTCTGAAAGTGGCTGAAGGTGTATACGCGGCTGCCAACCATGGTTAGCTCTTTAAAAATCCCCTGCAGCACATTGACCTGCGGAACCTTACCCGGAAAGCCGACAAAAACGACGGTTCCTCTAATTCTGCAAGCCTGCGTTGCGAAGAGCAGACCTGCCTGGGAACCGGACACTTCGATGACGACATCAAAGCCTTCCCCAGCCGTTAATTCAGCGGCTCTAGCAGCAGCATCTTCCTCGACTGGATTAATGACGCTCGTAAATCCAAATGATTTGACCTGCTCGATCCGGATCGGATTGATCTCTGAGAACGCAACCTCTGCAGCTCCTCCCTCGCGGGCAACGAGACCGACAATCAAACCGATCGGCCCTCCACCTATGACCAGCACACGATCTCCGTTCTTCACTCCCGCGCGCTGATTGACATGGAAGCCAACCGCGAATGGCTCGGCCATTGCAGCAACCCGATCGGATAACCGGTCGTCCACTTTAATCACTTTATCAACCGATACTTTCATATACTCCGCAAATCCGCCGTTTGTATGAATGCCAAGCAGCTTCAGGCTCCGGCATACATGCCAATTGCCCTCTTTACATGCCTCACATATGCCGCAGCTGATCAAGGGCTCCGCGACCACGCGATCCCCTGGCTTAAGATTAGTGGGATACTTGGTTTGGATCCGTTCAATCGTTCCGACAAACTCATGCCCAAGAATGACAGGCGCTTGTGCCGTCGGATGATGACCGCCGTAAATATGCAGGTCGGTACCGCATATTCCCGTATATCTTACTTTGACCAGACATTCTTCTTCCCCGATCTCGGGAATCGGAACATCCTTGATCTCGATATTTTCCCAATTCGTCAGTACTGCTGCTCTCATTCTGTTACCCCTTTCACGATCAGATTTAACAAGCAAAGAAGAGAAGTGCCGGCCAAATGTTTAGAAATAACCGCCCTTTTTAACTACTTCCGTCGGGGTCAATCCTTCGAGTACCATCCTCTTGATTTCTTTCTCGTTCTCTTTAATTGCTTCCGCTTTAACCAGAACGTCGAAGGCTATATCCCGTGGGATGACAATAACGCCATCGATATCTCCAAAGATGATATCTCCCGGATAAATAAATACATTGCCGATCATCACCGGGATTTGCCAATCGATCATCCGAAATCTGCCGAGCATGCCATTGGAGGTCCGATATTTACAAAATACAGGGAACTCAAGCTCAAGCACCTTGTTCGTATCCCTGACTCCTCCGTCAACGATTGCTCCTTTGCAACCGCGCTGCTTCGATGCCAGGGTCATGACTTCGCCCCACTGCGCCGATTCATCATCCCTGCTCGTATCCCAGACAACAATCGAGCCTTCTCCCACCTCTTCAAGCATTTGGGCCCGCTGTTCCATCTCGCTTTCTATCGTCAAGTTCTTCGATCCCTTGACCGTAAACGCCACGCCGCATACCTTCATTTCCAGCTTCAAGGGTACGATATTGCTTGGCAGCACCTGATGCAGCAGCCCTTGTTCTCTCAATACATCATTAACTGCCGCTGTGAATACTTCCTGGTAACGATCGCACAATTCCTTTTCGGCAATAGGAAGCGGATCTAGCTTCTTCTTGCTTCGTTTTGCTTTCAGTTCGTCCAGATTCATTATGAATCCTCCGTTTTCATAGTTTGTTTATACAAAATGCTTAATGGATATTTATGTTAGTCAAACTGGACATTCATTTGCATACACATTTATAATGGGAACAATGAAATCTATACGGTTGGAGCGATCCGCTTATGTCCGGTATTCATGTACAAAATGATTATGATTTCAATATTCTATACATCGAGCATATCAATGAAAGAGAGCCCGATCCGCATTGGAAGCTTGATGGCATCGTCAATCTGAATACCTATATCATTGCCTATTGTTCAGATGGCGAGGCTGTCTACAAGTTTCAAAATGAGGAGATGCATATTAAGAAAGGGGATCTCCTTTTCTTCCCCAAAGGACTGAAGCGTTCTGCAAGGTCCATTCCGGAGAACCCTTGGGCCTTTTATTCGATTTCTTTCGATATCCAATTCCACAATGACAACGCCCGGAAGCAGTTGGATCAGTTTGAGAATGTCATTCGCAGCACCCATCCGTACAAGCTTCAATCGTTGTTCGCCGAGCTTAGTCTGGTCTGGAGCGGCAAGCGAAGCGGTTTCACGATCAAATGCAAGAGCATTCTTATGGATATTCTGTACCAAATTATTAAAGAACAGGATCGGACGATTCATGGCGCGGCCCATTACACCGCAATCGAGAAAACAGCCAGCCTCATTCTTTCCAATTATAAAGAAGACTTCTCCATCGATGAGCTCGCTAACCTTTCCGGCTTAAGTTCCTCCCACTTCCGACTGCTGTTCAAAAAAATACTGGGTATGACCGCCGTGCAGTACCAGAATCATATACGCATCAACAAGGCCAAGGACCTGCTGCTCAGCGGTGATTGCAACGTGACGGAAGCTGCGCTGTCGGTTGGATTCCAGGACATTTATTATTTCAGCCGATTGTTCAAAAAGCTGACCGGCGAATCCCCATCGCATTATTTGAAAGGGTAACATTTTTAAATCTTTATAGGAGAGTCAGCTCCTCCCGGCTTATTCTGTAATTCCTGCCGCTGCTGTGGTTTCGAATGATAAGTTCTTCATCCTGCGCCAGCTCCAGTGAATAGCCGCCAGACTTGGCAGAAGGTTCCACGTAGAACTGCCTGTCTGTCAGAGGAAGTATATGCCAGTGTCTTACGGTTTCCGTATCGTCTCTTGCAGCGGCATAAACCATTGTGTGCTCTTGCCGATACGATTCGCTGGTATAACCGAACCTGGCGGCGATCACTTCCACCGGCTCGCTGTATCGCGAATCTCCGGTATCGAGCCATAAGCTGGCCCGGTTTTCCTCCCCGTTCGAAGCTGCACGCACCAGAAAAAATTTCATCCCCGCGCCATTTCGCCTCAGAACAAGCTTTGTTTCAGCGGCAACCTTCAGGCTCAGCCGGCTGTCCGCGTTGTTGAGTGTAAATTGACTATGCACCTTTACCGGACGGTCCGCATTAATCCGGTCGATAATAAAGAAGGTGTTTGGATCTGCCATGATCCAAGTCCGCTCCGCCTTTAATATCGGCTGTTCATACCTCTGCGCCGCATCTGAACGAATCACTTCAATGCCATCCAGCCGCATAACCGAGCGATTAGGCTGGCTTAATTGCTTATGTGTAACGCTATCCCCATGATTGGACAGGGCCGGCGCCAGGATTCCGCCCGCTTCTTCTGTTTCAAAGCTCCAGATATCGGGGTTCGGATCATCCGTATGCAAAAAAAACTGCTCCTTTAAATGTGACTGCACCTATGCCTGCCTCCTTCTGCTCTCTTAATGGGAATCGCGAGGTAAATCATATATACCGTTCCGGTAAGCCTCCACCAGCGCGAACATTAACGGAGCGAAGCTATGATGCTCATCCCGGTGCGGAAGCATCAGTGTGACATACGCCTTCACGGTTCCTTTCTCCTCGCCGTCACCGGGACACAAGCACCCCGGACAGCTGCGTTCCGTCGAGAAGTCCGCATTGATACAGATCTGATTCAATGCCTCAATCCCTTTTTTGAAGGCAGGGAAATACTTCTCCCTGTCCAATAAGCCTGTGCGCATGCCAACTCCCATTCCGTACAGGATCAATCCGCTGCCCGATGTCTCCTCGTAAGCGTATTCAAAAGGAATTTCTTGCCTCCATAATCCTCTCTCCGACTGATAGGGCAGTAAGGACGCCGATAGATCTTTAAAATATTTCTCCGCTTTGGTCCGGTGGCGGGAATGCTGCGGCAGATGCTGAACCAGCTCGGCCAGAGGCAGGTAACCCCAGCCATTTCCCCTCCCCCAGTGATCCTCGGAATATTTGCCCGGACCCGCCCAGTTTTTGCTTTGATGCAGCAGGCCGTTCTCTTGGTCGAGAAACTCCTCGTACATCAGAAATGTTTGTTTAGCCGCTTCGTCAATATACTTCTCATCGCCAAGCGCCAGGCCAGCGAACAACAAATACGGAGTCACTGCCATCGCTACATCAATCCAGATCAATTCCTTCTCGGGTGCATATGGATACGACATAATGCCTTTACGGTCTCTGGAGGCGGTCAACATTTCCTCCGCATAATATCTTACCTGTTCTTCTGCTTCCGGCAGGTAGTCTTTCATGAGCGAGTAAGCCTTTGGAATGCCGCCGATCCGGTAGCTGGGAAAATTATATCGCGGGTGTTGAATGTGGTCGGGAAACCGGGATAATACGGTTTTGCATTTGCCCAGCAGAACGGGATCCTGCTTTTCTTCAGCGGTTAGCAGCAAGGCATAGATGGCCAATAAACCGTAATAATGTTTAACCTCCTCGATGTGTTCATAATGTTCGAAGAGCTTTTGCGAGATATACAACGGATTCACGAAGAGCTTCCCCCTTATGAAGAATAAATTACAAGCTCATTCTATAATTTCAAGCTCCTATATAACATGAAGGAAACAATTAATTTTTATCTCATTCGCTGAACTATTAAATAATAAGGGGAGCCGCGAGAGCTCCCCTTTGATTAAAAATGGATTACGTTTCTACTGGCGGCTGCACTGGCGGCTGCTTCGCCGGCGGCTGCTCCGCTGGCGGCTGCTCCGCTGGCGGCTGCTCCGCCGGCGGCTGCTCCGCTGGCGGCTGCTCCGCTGGCGGCTGCTCCGCTGGCGGCTGCTCCGCTGGCGGCTGCTCTGCCGGCGGCTGCTCTGCCGGCGGCTGCTCTGCCGGCGGCTGCTCCGCTGGCGGCTGCTCCGCTGGCGGCTGCTCCGCTGGCGGCTGCTCTGCCGGCGGCTGCTCTGCCGGCGGCTGCTCTGCCTGCAGTGACTGCAGCGACTGCGCCTGCTTAGGTCTTCCGATTACTCTTAATTCAACCACAGCTGCATAATTGACCGGCTTGACGAATTGAATATACCGGAATGACTGCGGTGTTGCTAAATCGACAGACCAGGTTGAACGGTAAGGCAGAACTTCATCATTTTGACTTCCCAAGATTACGGAATTAGAAAGGTCGCTTTGATTGGATCCCTGAACGCTGAACAATTTGCGCGTTGACGGCTGATCGGTATCCTGCCGTGTAACGACCTCGATACGTGTAATATCGTAATAGCGGTATGATTCACTTAAATCTACAGTCAATGAACCAGGGCCGCTCGTCGCCCAAAGCGTACCGTTATTGGCATCAAAAGCTTTATCGGCCCCATAAGTCGCACTAATCGCCGAAGTAGCGGTCGCCGGTTTTCTTTTGGCAAGATTGACGGTAGCCGGTTTTGTTTGCCCAGCTGCAACGATATATAGATCAAGCTTCGTAATAAAGTTTCCGTCCGCGTGGACACCTGTAATTTTCACTTGGGTATCACCGCTGCCGACAGCATTTATTGCACCCGTTTGTGCATTCACTGTTGCTATTGCCGGATTTAGCGACTCATACTGCCAAGTTGTAGGTCCCTCAATGACGGTTCCGTTATCATGGGTTAGAACCGGCTCAAGCTGCAGCGTTTCTCCCACATTCATGATAGGCGAACCTCCGCCCATACCCAATTCGACGTGATAATCCGGCCAACTTGTAGCAAACGAGACGGATGGACCATTGGTACTCCAGCGTCCTGCAGTATTGACCGCATCAACCTTAACGGTTACGGGTACATCTTCCGGCCAATTGCTTACTGTTGCCGTATAGACCGAACCGGTTACAGAAGTAGGCGCGCGTCCATCGACATAGATGTTGTAGGATGCGATATTGTAAGATGCAGCAAGCGGAGTCCATTCCAAACGGACTTTACCCGGTTCATCTTCTTTGAAAGCCTGCAGTGTACTTCCTTCAGGCCAATTCAGAGAAAGATCGACTCCAGTATCATATTCAGCAATGACACGCAGCTCGGCCACGGAAGCATAATCAATTGGTTTTGAGAAACGAATATATTGGAAGGTTTGCGGCTGAGGCAGATTCACGCCCCAAGTAGCGCGGAATGGAAGCGTCTGTTCATTTTGGCTTCCAAGTACCGTAAAAGTGGAAAAATCCTTGCGGTTGGAAGCCTGCACTTCAAAGTTTCTTCGTGGAGATTGCTGGTCCGTATCCTGACGTGTAACAATTTCGATTCGCTGTATTTTGTATAAACGGAATAAGTCGCCCAGATCAGCGGTAAGTGTGCCCACACCTGCTGTCGTCCAAATCGTTTGCACGTTGCCGTCTAATGCTTTCTCCGGGCCGAAACTCGGACCTGCGATTGTACCAGAGGAGAAGGATTGTTTATTTTTCGCGATATTGACAAAGGCTGGTTTTGTTTGTCCTGCAGCGGATATATAGAGATCCAGTTTCGCTGTAACTACGATTTCATCATGCACCGTCGTGATCGTAATGAAAGTTTCTCCGGCGCCCACGGCATGAATTTCACCTGATTGAGCATCTACTGTCGCTAAGGCTGGATTAGCCGAAACATACTCCCATTCATCCGGACCCGAAGGGACGGGCACTTCGTCGCGGGTTTTCACAAACGGATGAAGAGTGGCTGTTTCATTAACGCTGAGAATAGGAGACCCCGTTATTTCAAGATCAATAACAAAAGGGTTGCGGACCTGATTGGTTATTGAGAACTGTTCGATTGGGGCATTTTCATTTAACGCTGCGTCCTTCAATGCCCCTTGCTGTACGGTAACCGTTATCGGTTTTTGATATTCAAGCTGTCCGTAAACCTGCAAAACAACCACATTATTATTTGGTAAAGCGCTATTCATTACAGCTGTTGCTACGGTTGTGGCTGTTCCGCCCAGAACAAAACGTTCCGGGCGAATGGAAGAAGCCTGTATCGCTTCGCTGAAGGTTAATTCAATTTTTGTACCTTCCTCGTCTGTAATGGCCTGCGTGAGCTCCGGCAGCAGCGGATCATACTCTTTAACCGGGGTAGATAGGCTCTTGTATTGTCCCGTTAAACCTGCATTAGCTTTGATCGTTTCGGAATCGCCATAATTATCGGTATACGTGTTGGCTCCGAGTTTAAACCGGTTCGCGAATATTGGAGTAGGGACATTGACGATCACGTTTCGCTCTATCGCGTACCCTTCGGTAGCTTGATCGAGATAGATGCCTACGACCGGAAACCAGTTCTTGGTGGGATCCGTAGGCGGCGCAGACCAAGGGGATCGGTCAAAATCATGGATGAAGTTTTCATAAATTTTCGAATTCGGCTGTTTGGACAACGTATAGATCCCGCCGCCATCCACCATTTGCTGCATAATATGATGGATATTATTATATCGAATCACATTATCCTTAAGCTGTGTGGTGTTTATGGTCCATCCCCAGCCTACGGAAATCGCTGAGTAAGGGAGATCCATCAATTCGTTATGCTCCACCGTCAGCGCCTCCGTAAAGCCGCCAAATATTCCGACGGAGCCATAATAATCCTGGCCGACTTTCGTGATGAAGTTGTTCGATACACGCGTTTGTTTGACAATGGTTCTTAAATCGCTTGGCATCTGTTTCAGTATCGATAACCCGCTCTCCACGTTCATCCCGTTGGCGGATATATCTCTGAATACATTACCGATAATATCCACATTATTCGTCGCGGAGATAAGATCAAGCCCCGTGCCTCCCAAATGCTGGAAGGTATTGCCTTTGAAGACGATTTTCTCAGCTGCCTCAACAGAAAAAGCTGCAGGGACCTTGCCGTCATAATTCGTTAATATCGGATAAAAGCTTGCTTGAGTGCTGGTATACCCCTGCTGTGTCGGCAGATTCCATCCGGTATGCTGGAAGGAAAGTCCGATAAACTGAATATTTTTCACCGTTTGTTCAAGTGTTCCGGTTACCTTTACTAAGGTTTCCTGAACCGGAGCGATAACATAAGCTCTCGTCATATCTTCCGCATAGCGAGGTCTGTAGTAGAGCATTCCACCGGCATGATCAAGATAAAACTCTCCGGCAAGATCCATAAATTCCATCGCATTTTCCAGATGATAGGACTGTTTGGGATCCATCTGCGGCGCTGTCCGGTTGAATAGAACATCCTTTCCCGGACTTTTTACTTTGATTGTCGTTTCGTCCCCATTTGGAGTCAAAGATTCAATCTGCATATGCTGATCGGACCAATACGTCTGGATAACCATCTCAACTTGCTGCGGGTTTTGGATGTTCGCCACTTCGGGTGAATTGACAATAATATTCTGATTCGCTCTATCCCACCGCTTTATTCTGAAGAACTCACCTATATTCGGCGTTCTCGCCCGAACCGCCCTCTTATCATTAACATACAGCTGGCGGAACTCCAGACTGCCTACCGGAGCTCTAAACACACCGTTCCCAATCGATTCCCATCCCGTTATTTTTGTGCCTCCGCTTATAATCGGATGTTCTCCAGGATAGGCTTGATAAATGACCTTATACCCGTTTTTTCCTGAATCTTGGCTATTAAGTTGAAAGGTCTGACTCAAGTAGTATGTTCCTCCGTGAATGTAAACCACGATATCCGCCGTTTGCTTTCCCGCTGCGAGCTTTGCCCTGACGATATCACGAGCTTTCTCTAGCGTTTGAAAAGGCGCAGCCTCAGTCCCGCTCCCAGAATCGGATCCGGTGGTTGACACATGGATCGCTCCAGAAACAATAGATCCCGCTGCCGCTGCCAAAGGTTGTGGTGAATTTGCCAATTCCTCGCTACCCACCGTCTGTTCCGAGGGAACAATAATCCCGTTTGGGTCCTCTGCACGTAAACTTTGCGGTAATGATAATATCCCATATAAAAACGTCAAAGCAATTGTCATCCATATCATTACTCTCTGCACGTTGTACATCTTTACCCCGCCACTAGACATTTCAGATCACTCCTCTTGAAGTCTATTTTTTGCAGATGTGATTCCTAAAATGATAGCCCCCTGGTTATTGGTCATATATAACCTCCATTCACCCATTTTTTGCATAATTAGCATAATGATTGCGCTTACAATACGATTGGAAAGAAAAAGCTGATGTTTACGAATAGGCTTATCTTCTTTCTTCATACATTTCCCGGTAGCGCCCAGGAGTGAGCCCTTCCAGCTTCTTGAAAATCCGAATAAAGTAAGTCGGCTGGTATCCTACTTTTTCGGCCACATGGTTAATTTTCATCTCTGTCGTCCGAAGAAGCTCTTTTGCTTTTTCCAGTCTGGTATTCGTCAAATAATCAATAAAGTTCGTTCCCGTGTACTGCTTGAACGCTTTACTCAGATTGTAAGACGTAACCCCGTGCTCATCCGCAAAAAGTTCCAGAGAAATTGGAGTGTGGTAATTCTCATGAATGGCTAAAGTCACATTACTCACAATTTGCTCTAAGATTTTCTCTCGCGTGTTGGAGAGATCTTCGACATAGGGCTCAATGATCATATGGCGCATCCATAGAATGATCTCATCCGGTTCTTTAATCGCGCTCAATTGCTCATACAGGTTGCCGCCGCGCTGCAGTACAGTCGAATAAACGCCCGATTTGAGCAAAGCATGCGTGATGCTGCCAAGCAGCTGCAGCATTCCCTGTTGAAATTGAATCTCCATCGATTGACTTTCTTTCAACTCAACCACGAAGCTGCCGAGTTCCCTGATCGCTTCATCCTTAAGGCCCATTTTCATCGACTGAATAATGGCATTTTCACTGTTGAACGGATAGCTCACCTGAGTTTTCTCCTGCGGCAGTAAATTGTCCATATCCAGAATCTGTTCATTCTTGTCTAAATCTCTGAATTGGAGAGCTGCTCTGGCTTCTTCCAAAGATTTATGAATATCATGCGTGAAGTAGACAAGCTTCCCAACCCCGACTGTAATTCGCGTTGTCAAATATCGGGTCAACACCTGGATCAATTGGTTGGAGAAATGAAACAGATCGCTTTTCACTTGTTCCTTAGGAAGCTCAGCCGGAAATGTAAAAAACACGGCCAGCGACAAATCGTGGAAGTTAATGACCTCCGCATCCTTCCAGCTGCTTTGCAGTAATTCCTGCGTAATATTGGCTGCGGCAAAGGTTGCTAGCTGCTCGTCTCCTTCATTGAACTTTCCTTTGGTGTCGGCAATGCTGTCCATCCGAACCAGTAAGATAGCAAATCCTTTATCGTCCGCATTCCAGCCGTGGAACGTCATTTTCTCTCTTAAGTCCTTCTCGGAAAAAAAATATAAGTGACCCTGTATCAATTGAAGCAAGAAGCCTTCCTTTAACGAATGCCGGTTTTGCTCCAGCTTTGTTTCCAGCTGTTGACTTTCATCAATAAGTTTCCGCCATCTTCCTGCAATGAATTGAAATTCATCATTCTTATCAATGTTTGAAGGTATCCCGACGTTGTCCTTAAACAGGCCTACTAAATGTTTAACGGGTCTGTAAATTCGTCTTGACGCCAACCATGAGAGGATAATGGCAACAAACAAGCCAATTAAGCTGATTGCAAAACCAAGTTGGGATACCAGTATAACGGGGGATGTTAGTTTGGAGAGCGGTGTGGCCACGACATACTTCCACTCGTTCCGCGAGAAGGTACCTACTGTAACCGAATAACTGATTCCCTGTCGTTTGAAGATAAAGTCCCCGGCTTCAAGATCATGATCGATAACTTCGCGCCGGACCGCTTCGTCCAGCTCAAGTACCTTCTCATTCTGATTTCTGCCGTTTGTTACCCAATCTCCATCCTTATTTAATATATAGGCAACGCCTTCCCCATCGGGGTTAAGCGGATAAAGGAATTCATCGATTTGGTTTTTGTCCAGATACAGAATGATCGTGCCGAGTGGATCGCCTCCCGCTCCTTGAATTTTGTGAGCAAACGCTACGTTAACCTTGCTTTTATATTTAAGCGGACTAATAGGGTGGTTCCACCACATAAGAGAGGATTTTTCGTTTAATAATTGATGGAAGGTTTGCTTGATTTCCTCATCTGTGATGGTATAGATCCCTTCTTCATCCGAAACGATTAAATGATTCTTATCCAGATACAATACCGCATTGCCGATTAGCGGGTTCGATTCCTTCAAAATCCGTAAAGAAACGAGGAGCTCACGGGTTGTATCAGGCTTTAAACGCAAATCACCGTTTAGCAGTTCCTTGTTAAACACCGGATTAAACACCCATTGATTACCGATAATTTCAACCTGGAACAGCTGCTTCTCCATGCTCTGGTAGATTTCCTGCAGCTGCAGCCGGTGGTTTCGTTTCACCTCAGCCTCAATTTGTTTAACGCCGATAAAATAGTTGCTAACTGCAATAATCGCCATAGGAAGACAAGTCACCAAGAAGACAATTATTAAATTCTTGTAGAAAAAGTTCAGACTTATCTTCCTCATGGCGATCAATCCAATCTTTGAAACTTCATAATATTACCATTATAACAAACTTCGAGCCATTACTTACCTGCCTTTTTATTGTAAGCGCTATTCAATTCTTCCAAGGACTTATTCCAATTCGGATCCGACGCCAGCTCTTTCGTGAAGGCATCCCATTTATCCAGCGATTCTGTTCCAAGCATAATTTTCACTTGCAGATCAGTCACCTTTTTAAGGAGGTCGTTTCTGTATTTCGTCCATGTTTCGGAATAGAGACCAAATGACGGATTGGAAACACTGACCTTGCCGATCTCGTCTATGATTCCTTTATTCCGGTTATAATAGTCGGCCGGAACGTTCGGAGCCTTCGCATAAGCGTATTTATCGTAACGGGTGAAAATTTGCCCGATTGCAGAGGTGGAGACGATATCCTTCTTCGCTTGTTCCGTTTGCACGTAGAAATCTCCGTCTTTCGTAAAGTGGATATCCTTAAACCCATAAGATCCCAGCTCATATCCTTCCGCCGATGCGCCGAAATCCAAGAAGGAGAGAATCTTTTTCATCTTCTCTTCAGAAACGGTTTTTGGAATAACGAATATTCCGTTATATCCAACGTTTTTGCCGATATATGGAATGCCGCTCGGTCCGGTTAACGAAACAAGTGGAAGCATATCACCGCTAGGATTCGTCGCTCTGATCCCTTCCGTCATTACCCATGCCGCTGATGCAGCCTCAAAAGCAATACCCGCTTTGCCGGCCATTACGGCTTCTCTGGCCTGGGTGTTCTTCAAAGTTGCAAAATCGCTGTGAATAAGTCCTTCCTTATACGCCTTGCTGAGCCATGCAAGCGCATCTCTCGTCGATTTATCTGTAATCATATTAACCAATTTACCGCTTCCGTCAATTTTCCATCCGTCATTGGCATTTTGGAATGTATTAACAATAGGTGCGAAACTACCCAGACCTAGACCGTCCGAGCCGATACTGCCTACAAGTCCGACCGTATCTTTCTTGCCATTCCCGTCAGGATCGTCATTAGTAAATGCCTTCATCACATTATATAGATCATCCATAGTCTTTGGTACCGGCAGTTTCAGCTTATCGAGCCAGTCTTTACGGACAGAGACCATACCTCCGTCCAATCCTCTGACACGCGGTACGCCATAAATCTTCCCGTCTTGATACCGCGAGTTATCCCAGGCTTCCTTCGGATACTCACTTAGACTCGGGTAATCTTTAATATATGATTCTAATTCCCAAAAAGCACCTTGTTCGGCCATTGTTCTAACATTTGGTGCAAAATTATCGCCGATCAGGGTCAGATCCGGGATATCTCCTGAAGCAAGAGTGACATTCACTTTCTCGTTGTAGCTGTTAGGGGACACCCAAGTGATGTTAAGTTTGGTATTCGTTCGTTTCTCAATTTCCTTGACAATGACGTTATCCGGGCCTGGCGGCTCCGCTCCAAAGAACGTCGTCATAATGCTGATGGGAGTAGGTTCTTCCTGCTGTGCGGTTCCAGTGCCGTTTCCATTCTTTTGATCATCTGGTTTGTTGCCCGTGTTGTTGGTTGTTTTGTTGTTCACATTACTGCCGCTAGTCGTGTTGTTTGGGCTGTTGTTGCTGCACGCTGCAAGCAGGGTCCCGGCTGCAAGTGTAAACACAAGCAGCACAGCCGACATCTTTCGAATGGATAGCAGTTTTGATTTCTTCAATTTTTTTTCCTCCCTTTTAACATCTAATATCTTGTATATTCTCATTCCTTTACAGATCCTACCATAACCCCTTTGGTAAAATGCTTCTGCAGGAATGGGTATACCATCATAATAGGAATCGTCGCAATGATTACAGCAGCCATTTTTATCGATTGCGGGTTAATGATCTGTCCTTGCTCGAGCATATTGCCCCCGCCGGCTGATGTGTTCGATTCGATCAGCATTTGCCTTAATACGAGCTGCAGCGGCCATTTCTGAAAATCATTAATGTACAGTACTGCATTAAAAAATACGTTCCAATGAGCGACGGCAAAGAAAAGGCCGAAGGTCGCCAAGGCTGGCAAAGAAAGCGGAAGAATAATGCGCCACCATACGTTCACATCATTACAGCCGTCTATTACAGCCGCTTCTTCCAGACTTTCGGGTATGCTGTCGAAGAAGCTTTTCATCAGAAAGACGTTCCATCCGCTGCTGAGCGCCGGAAGAATGAGCGCCCACAAAGAGTTCATTAATCCCATATCCCTGATCAACAAATAATTCGGAATAATGCCGGGATGAAATAAAATCGTAACTAGAATTAAAAGCAGAATTGCTTTCCTTCCGAGTAAGCGCTTTCTAGAAAGCGTATAAGCAAGGGCGGAAGTAACGATAAGACCGAGTGCTGTTCCTACAACGGCAAGGAAAGTTGAAACTCCCATGGAACGGATAAACAATGGCGTCGATAACAAGTATTTGTAATTTTCAAGTGTAAATTTATGTGGATATAGAATAAGTCCGCCCTTCAAGTATTCCTTTGGATCTGTGAGTGAAACGCTTAATACATAATACAACGGAAAAACCATTGCTAGACTAAGCAGGATCAGCAGCAGTATATTTACCCGATCAAATAATTTATCGGTGAAGGTTTCTTTAATCATATTTTCTCTCCTTGAGGTTTTCCTTCAGCCAGGCGGCTTCTCTAAGCATCCGCTTAATAGAGGCCGTCTTGACCGAACATTTTTGTTAGTTTGTTGGTGCCCATCACCAAAATCAGCCCGACAATGGATTTGAACAAACCGACCGAAGACGTATAGCTGAACTCTCCGTTCAAGACGCCGTTTCGGTATACGTAAGTGTCGAAAACATCGGCAACATTTGAAACTGCCGCGCTTCCCATCAGAAAGACCTGTTCAAAACCAACATCCATAATATCCCCGATCTTCAGTATAAGCAGGACAAAAATAACATTCCTGATTCCAGGAAGCGTGACATGCCAAATTTGTTTCAACCGGTCGGCACCGTCCATTTTCGCAGCTTCATACAAGGTAGGATCGATACCGGATACCGCTGCAAGAAAGATCACCGTTCCCCATCCTGCATCTTTCCAAATATTTTGCAGCGTCAACATGGGCCAAAACAAATTCGTTGAGGTTAGAAACGGGATTTTTTCAAATCCTAGAAGCGACAAGATACTATTGACTACCCCCTCCGACTGACCCAGCATAATAAAGCTGATGCCCGCTATGATAACCCACGAGAGGAAATGGGGAAAATAAATAACGGTTTGGATAAATCGCTTGAGAACGACCTGCCTGACTTCATTCAGCATAATGGAAATGAGGATCGGAGCTGGAAAAAAAAGCAGCAGATTCAGAAAGCTGATCGCAAGCGTATTGCGCAGTAACAGATAAAAATCCGAATTGCTAAAGAACCGGATAAAGTGATCGAATCCTACCCATTCACTATTCATAATGCCGGTGTACGGGGAGTAATTCTGAAAAGCAATAATCAACCCCCACATGGGAACATATTTAAAAACGAGAAAAAATAGCAAGCCGGGCAGTGCCAGCAGGTACAAGAAACGGTCTCGGTAAATGATCTTCATTCTTGACTTGGTTTTTATCCGGCTTCGGGTATGTTGGATTTCCGGATGAACGGTTGTGATTGACTTTCCCATGATCAATGCTCCTCCTATTCTTCGTCTGTTTGGTTGTGTGGAAGTTGTTAAGCTCAATTTACTTGAAGCAGCGCCTCACGTCTAGACGACTCTTTTGCCGGTCAGTCCATTTCACGGAACCCTTGATTTCCGCTGTTTGGACATGCAGTGATCCGCTTGCGGCAAAAATGTTCACTGCCCCAAACTGCACTTTTTTGCAGTCCGATATCGGCGCATAAAAGTGCGATGATCATGAAGACCCAGATATCATGGGGATTTTGTCTTAAACACCATAAAATACGCACAAAAAAAAGCACAGCCTCACCGGAAGTGAGGCTGCTCACCTTTATGTTAATGCGGATCCTCTTTTTTTAATAACTTTGGCCGGTATCCCGACGGCGATACTATAAGGAGGAATATCACGCGTTACCACGGATCCTCCGCCGATCACCGACCCTTTGCCTATGGTTACTCCTGCAGTGATATTCACTCTTCCGGCGATCCAAACGTCATCCTCAATCGTAATAGGCGCTAAATCGCCCCCCTGCTCGCAAATGGGCCGGTTCAAGTCATCGAATCGGTGATTACCCGCAATTATGATGGCATGGGATGCAATACGCACATCATTCCCGATCGTAATCTGCCCGCTTAGGTCCTCTGTCGTGCCATATCCCACAATGTTGGAATAAGCCTGAATCGAGCAGCGTTTCCCGATTTGCACATTCCCCTGGAGCAGTACGCCAACAGCGACCATCGAGTGCTCGCCAATCTCGATCGTCCCATCCCTGGGGCAAATTTTGGCCTCGGGACTGATCAGACAGGTTGGGTGCACAATTGATCTTGGGTGTCTGGTCGCCAACCAATAACCGAATTTGCAGCTCAATCTTCGGCTCCATGTTTGTTTGTCCGGCATGCTGTACCCTCCATCCAATAACGTCCATAAGCTCATCCGAGTACCTCTTCGACGTCGATTTCACAAACAACAGCATGTCGGCCAGGCAATGTGTTCACCAATACTTTTTTACCGTCCCCTGAGAATACGGGGTGATGACATACCCGGAGGGGATGTCTGCCTCCTTCCTCCGTTTCCCCGAATACCCGCGGTAAGAACACGCTCCGAATAACCTGATCCTTCTGTATATCAATAAACAATACCTCTCCAGGAATTCCGCCCGTATCCGTTAAAAGCAAATTATAATCCGTTGGTGAAATGCTCGGATGACCTCCGCTGTTATGATTACTCAGCTTTTTGTAATCGCTTCCATTATAATGAACTTGAGCTAAACATAGACGATTTTCATCTTCAGGATCAGGCCCGTAACCAACCAGATGCTCTCCGTCAGGATGCCATGACCAATGAACGCCCGGCCTCCCATAGCTCAAATCAACGGCCAGATGCAGCTCCTTAAGCTCTCTATCGGAGGTGAATACATAAGCCAGTTTCGGCTCGCCTCTGCTCTTGTCAACGCAATGATTCCCAAAATAAAATAATAACCGGCTTCCGTCCGCATTCCACCTGACGCAGTAGCTCATTAACGTCAAACCTTCGCTGCTTCCCAGCCTCTGATTGATTTCCTGATCACTTTGAAGGAGCCGATCACGATGCGGATGCCTATCCAGTATTTCGGCCGTGCTTAAAGCTAGAGAAATGCAGATTGGATCAAACGAGAACCGAAAGAGCCCATGTTCACTCCGATGATGAAAAGGAACTGGAGCAAGCTCCGGTTGATATTTGTCGTAGCCGTATCCCGCTGCATAGAGCATGCCCATTAAACCTGATATAATCGGCTCACCCTGCGGCGGCGCTCCTTCCATATCGCCTTCGAGCGTACTCTCAATTCCCGTATCCAGCTCACGTTTGACGACAAGCGGCCGGTTTAACGTACCGCTTTGGTAATACACATATTTCGCATCCGGACTCCATGTCTGCCATAAACCCGTATGAAAAAATCCGGAGTGCAGAGCGGATTGCCCGAAACGATCCAGCACCGTTCCTTCTGAAGAGACGATAATAACCTCTCCGGTTCCTTTATCCAAATCCCCTCCAGCTAGTAATATTCGTCCGGATCCGTCCGGCGCATAGGGACTCAGGGTATAATAACTGTGCACGCACCAGCGGTCTTGCACCAGGATCGGCCGAATGTAAGATTGTTCTGACATCCCGGATAAGCTCATAGCAAACTCCTCCGCCCGCATAAAATTTATAATGATTGTATCTCTTGTTGGTATCATTATATTCCCGCGTGCCTCTCCCATTCCATTCATGAAGTGACCAAGGTTTGCACAAAATGATTATCTTATTGCCGATCAATCGATGAATGTATTAGCTATCAGTTTATATTGATTTGTGATTATGTTGCTGTTAAGAAGAATTCCTCCCGTCAATACCAGTTTGTTCTTGTTGATCGTGTTCTCTATAAGCGTGTGGCCCGTGCCGGCTTTAATAAGAATGCTTGCGTTTGGACTTACTCCTCTTGGATTAGTAGTTACATTCTTCTTGAGACTAATATTGTTGCTGGCCGCTTGTCCATTCCCTCCCCCATCTCCCGGGCGAATGGCAATGTTGTTCTGATTATTATAAGTTCTGTTCGATTCGATCGTGCAGGAATCAGATCCATTCTTAATATCGATGCCGTAATAAAATCCGTTGACCGTATTGTTCTTGATCAGGCTGTTCCTCTCCCTCTCGAGAGTAATCCCCTGCTCACTGGAATATCCCGGTCTGTCTTCAGAAACGAAGCAGTTTACGACTGTATTATGTTGACCGCCGCCAAAAAGGGATAAATGACCATCTCCACAGCTGCTGATCGTACAGGAATCGATAAGCGAATATTTGGAACCGAAACAGATGATACCCGATCCCATGTTGTAAGAGGTTTTGAAGCTGCGAACGGTGCAGTATTCCGAATTGTAGATGTTGATACCCTGCGAATAATTAAACGTCTCCATGTCCTCGATCGAACAATGATGGCTATTCTGGATCAGTACACCGATCCTTGATGACCATATCCCATCCGCCGGCAGTACATCACCCTTCAGAGAGCCGCCCTTTAAATGAACTTCCGATGCTTGGTAAATCCAAAATACACCGTATGAATGACTGGTTTCGGTTTCAAACACAGCGCCTTCCATAAGGATTGTCACCGGCCTCGAAATTTTCAGTGCGGAATAACTCGTTCCGTATCCGGTAACCTGTTTATTCTTCATATTCTTCGTAAGCCGGTATACGCCAGGTGGAATCAAAACTGTTCCGCCCTCCGCCACCTGATCGATGGCAGCTTGTATCGCTTGCGTATCATCGTTTATACCATCCCCTGCCGCTTGGTAATCCAGCTTAACATCCACTATCATTGGCATACTGACTCCTCCTAATTCTATTCCTATATTCAACCTGAATTGCTTCTAGTTTTCATCCTAAATAAGCCTTTTCTCAGCTGTGGAAAGGGCTTTTAAACGAAGACAATGGAATAAAAAGCATTTGACATGTTACGTTATGTATCATAAAGTAGTATTGTCAGCAATAGGAAATAAGAAGGAAAAAGAGGGGGAATTTGTATGGAAATCAGCCCTTTAAAAAATTCAAGGGACCCAAAGAGTAGAAATATCTCATGGCATGACTCCAATATTACTAGAGAAGAACGGCATCACCGCAGCCGGCATAGGAGCTGCGCCCTATGGTTAACGGGGTTGTCCGGGTCCGGCAAATCTACGCTTGCTTTCCGTCTGGAGAAAGAATTGTATGAACGCAATATCGGTTCTTATGTGCTGGATGGCGATAATATCCGCCATGGCTTAAATCGCGACCTCGGCTTCTCGGAAGAAGACCGGAAAGAAAATATTCGACGGATTGGCGAGGTGTCCAAGCTGTTCGTTGACGCCGGACTGTTCGTCCTTGCAGCATTTATTTCGCCTAATGAGAATGATCGATCGATGGTAAGAGAACTGTTCCCATCTGGTGATTTTCTGGAAGTCTATGTGAAGTGCTCGCTTGAGGAATGTGAACGCCGGGATCCAAAGGGGTTATATCTTAAAGCAAGAGCTGGAACGATTCCTAATTTTACAGGTGTATCGGCGCAATATGATGTACCAAGAACACCTGATATAATTGTCGATACTGAAATGATGTCAGTTGAGGAAGCAGTCGGCTTTTTACTGGAACAACTGGAGCTGAGACAGTACTTAACCATCGAATGAAGACAGGGACGGATGCCTTTTATAGGGATTCGCCTCTTTTTTTTCTTAAGGGCTCGCAATACTGTACGAATCTGATCTCTTAATAAAAATGTTATTCATAACTTTAATCTCATCGGATTTCATCGTTCGGTTCTCTATACCATCTGTTATCCGCAGCTTCCCTTCATCGATAACGTTCTCCTGAACGACATGACCGCGACCGACTTGAATGACTATACCTGCATTGGACGCTGCAGCTCTCGGCTTGGTTACTGTGTTTTTCAGAATCTGTATATTATTGCTGATGGTCTGGAGGTTCCTCCCCGGATCTCCAGCCCTAACGATGATATTGTATTGGTTATTATACGTCTTATTAAGTTCTATGATGTCTGAGTCTGATCCATTTTTAATATCGATCCCATAGAAAAAACCGGAAACCGTATTATTCTTAATCAGGCTGTATTTCTCTGTCTCCACTGTAATTCCCTGCTCGCGGGGATATCCTTTCCGATTCTCGGTGACCTTGCAATTTGTAACGGTATTATATGTTCCGCCGCCGTAGAGCGAGATATGTCCGTCGCTTGAATTTCTGACCGCACATGAATCAATCTGAGTGTGATGAGATGAAAAATTGATAATACCAGAACCATGATTATTTTCTGAAGTCACTTTACTAATCGAGGTGTACGTTGACTGATAGATGTTTAATCCCTGAGAAAAATTTTGGGTGTTCATATCTTCAATCGAGCAGTGATCGCATTCCTGTACCAGAACACCTACTCTGGATGTATATATTCCATCCGTAGGAAATACATTACCCTTTAAAGATCCGCCCTTCAGATGTACCTCGGAAGTCTTATAAATCCAGAAGGCACCGTATTTATCTTCCGTTGACGTTAGAAAAACAGCGCCATTCATAATAAGGGTAAGCGGCTTGGATATTTTAATAGCGGAATAGCTTATGCCATAACCGGTTTTAATCCTGTGTTCACTATCTTTGCTTATCTTATAGACACCCGGGGGAATCACGATCGTTCCACCTTTAGCAACAGAATCGATTGCAGCCTGAATCGCATTTGTATCATCATGAATGCCGTCGCCGTGTGCATTGAAATCGGTTTTGACATTAATCGTAGCTGCTTGATGGGAGTCATGATGAAAAAAATAAAAATACGAAACGGCAGTTAATAGACTAAATACCGCAGCTCTAATAACCCATAACGCTTTCGTCTTTCCCAATTTTTCATTCATCTCGTAACCACCTCCCTTACTTTTAAGTTCCCGTTTGACGATGCTGCTTAGCAATAGCCCATATTGCTGTCACACTTCGCGTATAAAGCCTATAGGGACGCTTAGAGAAGTCTGGGACTTGGTCTCGCTTCACTGCTTTGCGTTTGCGGCTTCTAGTGGGCGTAACAGCCGCTTACATGAACTTACGACAGCATTCAACTATGCTTCTTCATCCATATTCTTCGACATGGAACCCTATGACGCCTCTAATGCCTCAATGAATTCCTGCTAAACTTCTGTTCTTAGCCCTGCTTGCAAAAAAATGCACCCCTTAGATTTCATCGGATAAACCAAAGGTTTATTCCAATGTTCATTCTAAGGGGTGCGCTTCATTTGAAAGATAAAATTTCTTTTAATTAACCTTAATCAACATATGTGTTACTGGTAAAATTATTTCCGTTTATTTCGATATCGGAATTGATTTGAGCACCAAAATACATTATTTTCCCTGTGTCGACCACATTTTCCTGAACAATGTGACCTCTGCCGGCTTTTATCAGAATGCCTGCATTAGCTGATCCAATCTTTGGACTCCTGACATTGTTTTTATAAAGCATGATGTTATGACTCTCATGTTCCGTTTCTTGTGAAGGGTCACCGAGACGGATAGCAATATTATATTGATTATTAAAAGCGGTATTTTGTACGATTGAACAAGACTCCGTTCCATTCTTGATATCAATGCCATAATAAAAACCTTTAACCGTATTATTATAAATATAACTATTGTGTTCATTTTCCAACGTAATTCCCTGCTGTCCGTTATTACCGAGGCGGTTCTCCACAACAATGCAATTTCGTACCGTGTTGTTAGAACCTCCCCCGTACAAGGATAAGTGACCGTCTCCTGAATTTATAACCTTACATGACTCAATGAGCGTATAATCCGAGTTCAGATTGATGATCCCTGATCCTCTATTGTTTTCAGTGAACACATTGCGGACGGCGCAATTATAAGAACGGTAGATGTTGATGCCCTGCGACAGGTTGGTTGTATACATGTTTTCTATCGAACAATTCCGGCTCTCCTGCACCAGAACACCAACTCTAGATGAGAGTATTCCATCTTTCGGCATGACATCGCCTTTGATGGAGCCGCCTTTTAAATGTACGTCGGAAGTCTTATAAATCCAGAATACCCCATGCATATCTTTGGTTTTCATTAAGAAAACCGCGCCGTCCATGATAATCGTCATCGGCTTGGAAATTTTTAATGAAAAATAACTTCTGCCATAGTTCGTATTCACCTTATTATTCATGTTCGCATTAACATTATAAGCGCCGGGTGGGATCACAAGCGTTCCGCCCGGCTCTACTGCGTCGATAGCAGCCTGAATCGCCGCTGTATCATTCCGAACACCGTCGCCTCTGGCATTAAAATCTTCTTTGACATTGATTACTTGCGTACTAGTGGGGATTTCGGATGAGAACGCTGACGTCCCGTTGCCCAATAAACTAATAATGGCCAAAACTGAAACAAACAAGTAAGTGAAGCGATTGCGGCTTTTTCTTTTCCTTGCACTCCTTTCAGATCTCATTGTTTCGTCTAGTTTCTGCATAATCTACCTCCACTTGAGCGCAAATCCTGTTAGTTTACACTCTATTTCCTCTCTTTATATCATAACAAATGGAAAGCGGTCGACAGTTCGGGAGACCTATCTTTTACCCAGCTTCATTTCATTACAATCAATGGCCTGGTTCTAGTCCTTAACTGTGCTGTGCTGTTCCCGAGATAGTCGACCTCCATCTACTTAGACGTCACTTCCAGGTGTTTTGATGCACATCTGATCGCCTAAATTACAGGTATTGATAACAAATTTCTGATGAGAGAATAAAAAAATTCTGCAGTATGTTTTTGAAAAAAGTCATACCGCAGAATCTATGCGATTTATAGGTCTTTGAGATGATCCTGATCGAGAATGTTCACCTTCGTCCAAGCGATTGATCCGATCCATGTACCGACAGTCCGGCAATCAATCTCAACGAGAAATTTTTCATTATATTCGATCTGGTTATCATCCAATATTTTTATTTGAAACGTCTTCGTTGTTTCACCGTCTGCCATAGTCAGATTACCGTAGGTCCTGGCAAAATCGAACCCTGCTGCTGCAGTATCGGATGCCGCTGAGTAGACGATATTGACCGCACCGTTCGTGTTTCCTGTCCGAGTGATAGTGAGCGTGATTAAGCCTGATTCTTCAACAACGTAGTAGTTGGGAGACTCAAATTTAATAACACTGACAGGATCATTATCTGTAATAATCACTATCGCTTTTACCTGAGAGCCCAGCAATGTTCCGTTCGTCGGATTACTTAAGTAAATGCTGAATATTTCGTTATTTTCATCAATTAAGTCATCATTCACAGGAATAATAATCGTCTTGGACGTTTCCCCTACCCCAAAAGTCAGTGTACCGGAAACTTCGGAATAATCGCTATCATTAGAAGCTGTACCCTCTTTCGTCGTGTAGTCGACGGAGGTTTCTTCTTCTAATCCATCCTTACGGAGCACTTGAACAGCAACAGATTCTGCTTCTTCATTCACATAGTAGGTTCCTTGTTCCAGTTGAATTCTGCTTGTATCAATTACATCTGCCGAGACAAACTGGGTGAAATAAGACAATTGCATAAGGGACACCAGCAATATAGAAATCATAGCTTGCAAGCCTAGCTTCATTCTACTAGTTGAACTAATATTCGGCATTTCTTAACGCCTCCCATAAAGCAACTTTTTGTATACACTGTTAATTTATAGAAGTTTTTTAAATGCGTCAAGGGTAATTATGACTAGGACATCAGACCCTTATATCCTGATTATTAATTAAAATTAATGTTTGAGTCTGAGTTTCTTACCGGCCAACCAGGCCGGTAAGCTCAATCTCACTCGGGTTTGAGGTATGAAACAAAGTTAGGCTTTCGCTTCTGCCTGGTACGAAAGCAATTGGCTGAACGTGCCTTTTGATTCTCTAGAAAGCTGCTGGTATCCGCCTTTTTGAATAATTTCGCCTTTCTCCAATACAACAACCTGATCAGCATTACGGATAGTAGATAAGCGATGGGCAATAACAATGATAGTCATGTTATGTTTCAAACGGTCCAAGGTTAGTTGAATCTTCATTTCATTCTCCGTGTCCAGAGCGCTTGTCGCTTCATCCAGCACAAGAATGGATGGCTTACGCAAGATCGCCCGGGCCAGCACAATCCGCTGCCTCTCTCCGCCCGAAATCCGGATTCCACGGTCGCCGAGAATTGTATCAAGCCCCATGGGGAGATTCCTTACAAATTCATCGGATGCTGAGAATTTCAAAGCTTCCCAAAGCTGTTCTTCGCTTGCACCGGGCTCCACCAGCATCAGATTTTCTCTGATACTTGAATTGAACAAGAAAGGATCCTGTGCCACGTAGCTGACCGATTGGCGCAGAGACAATATTTTATCTCCCTCGAGCTTTGCTCCATCAACTAATACTTCGCCCTGCTCAGGCTGAACTAGACCCATGAGAATGTCAATGAGCGTGCTCTTACCAGCTCCGGACTTGCCGACGATTGCTGTCATGCTATTAATGGGGATATGAACGTTAATATGTTGAAGGGCATAGGAGGAATGCTTCGAGTCATAGCGGAAATAGAGGTTGCGGCATTCAAGTCCCTGTTTCATGTGAATAGGCTGTACATTCGATTGGATATCGAGTGAATACTGTTCTTTGAATTCCTCGCAATCCTGCTGCAGCTCGATTAGGCTCTTGAATGCGGAAATCGTAGATACGATTTGCTCTGCACTGGATTGAATGTCGGTAAATCTGGGCCACAGCCGGGAGAAAATAATGACAATAAGCATCAGTTGTCCAGCTTGGACATGCAGCACTTCGAAAGATAAATAAACAAACATGACGACTAATAGAGCCGATGCTGTCCGGTAAAAGAATTGGGTATTGGATTGCAGCCTCGTAAAACGGTTCAAATTTTGTTCCATTTGACTGCATAAATTACGAAACCATGTGAGATGGGATTGTTCCAGCCTATTGCTTTTAATATCTTTAATTCCATTGAAATGGTCGGTGATACCAATAAAGTAGCTTTGCGATAGCTCCGTTGTGCGATCACCAAGTCTCTTCGCATTCCTGATAAACTTGCGCGAGACAACGGCGAGGATCAACCCGCTTAATAAGACGACTGCTGTCAGCTCTACCGAAATCCAGAAGGCAAAAATGATTTGTACCACGGTAAAAATAAGCGACGTTGCCAGCTTCAACGTCAAGCTGGTCCCTTGACTGACACGAGCTAATTCCGATGTTAAGACATGGTTAAAATCCGTCTTTCTTTTTTTCAAAAAAAACATCCAATTTGCCTGCAGTAACGACTGATAGGTATCGGTCCTTAAATATCGGATAAACCCCTGCTGGATTTTCACGTTCATGATGGTTTGATTCCGCTGCAATAATGCTTGGCCTACTAGCAGAACGGTATAGATTGCCAGGATAACCGGCAGATTTAGCTTCGTAGGTAGGCCGTTTAAAGCTTCCAGCATCCAAGATATCAAAGGTACGCTGCCCATATTTAGATTGAATATCCCGATAAGGCTTAACATGGGAATAATTAAGTAAATACCGATTCCTTCAAGGAAACCAATGACAATCATGCCTAGTAGATTGATATAAAACCATTTGCCAGCGAATGCCTGCAGCCGCTTAATGTAAAACCAGATTTGCTTCATGTGATCCTCCCCTAAGATGATGCATGCTGCTGCTGCTTCATTCGCCGCCAACACCATAAAAATGGGCGCAGCGGGAAATAAAGAAGATATAACTGTTTAGGTAAGGGCAGCGTTTCTAAATCCCTATTGTTAGGGTACAGTTGACTGAAGACAAACGCCCACTTCTGTGGAAGAGATCTCAAAGAAAATAAATAACGTCTGTAATAAATCTTCAAATGTTTGGGTACCGGCGATAATGTAATCATATCCTGGATAAAGATAATCGCAGACTGCGCCAGCCGGTACATCTGTTTCTTGAAGTACAGCGGCTTCAAATCTTCTGAAAGCGGCGTAAGCAATAACTCGGAAACCAGGACAAGCGCTTGCCCGCCAACCGCTTGGCAGTGATACTTCTTCAATAAGGTGAAAATACCCTCCCAGTTCAGCGGTTTACGAACTAACCGGTCAATATCAGCAAGCCAACGAAGACGGAACCAAGCGTGACGGGCACCGTGTGTAACCAGAAACAGAAACATATCCTCATCCCCAAGAACATGAATCGGGTAGTTAGTCACCGTACTGACGCTTCTGCGGCTCCACATTTCATCAAAATCAGGTTCTGACCCTTTATCCGGATTAAGTCTCCAATGAATCTCGACTTGTACCTTCGTTTCAGGATTATAATAGGAAAGATGATGAACTCTCCACTTCCAGTCGTTCAGAATTCGGATTTCTTCATGATCCGGTGCAAATCCTTGCTTAATCAGAAGTTGTTCCGCCTTCTCAACATCCTCAAAGGGCAGAAGAATGTCTAGATCTTTACATGTCCGCAGAGAGAGATCACCATAGAGGGCCTGCGTAAGAACAGGGCCTTTCAGCAGGAGGGTACGGATATGATTGTCATCGAATAAACGGCATATTTTTTCCATTTCGGCAGTCAAATGGAGCATTTGAAACGTATTTCTACTATAATCCAGATAAAGTGCTTGCATGATATGGACAGGAATCAGTTCTTTATCCACTTTTTTTAAATTCGAATAAACCAGCGGGTAAACACGATGATGTCTGGCCAGCTGGAGAAAGAGATTCCAATCGATGTCAGTCAAGCAGTCTTTGATCCGATCCGCTCTATCCGGATCGTTTCCCATCGCAGTGAATAAAAGCAGTAACTTTAATTCCCTTGGGAACGGGCTCAAATCGAGCGTGAACTCGTTATCCATTTATTGTGCTCCTTTGATTCTCGGTATACCGAATGGTTTTTCCAAATATGCCGACTACCGTGTACTTATCCATCTCATCGGCGCCTGTTAAATATAAAGGACCGCTCCTAAGCCAAGCGTGCGCAATCATTTGTCCTCTTGAGTTCCTTGCTGTCCCTAGATAAAGCGTGCTGTTTATCCGGCGGCGCTCAAGCATCTTCATGCCTGCAATAGCCATAACGAGGCATTTGCTCTCCCACCAGGTATTGCGGCTGACAATATGAATCGCCTTTGCGATTTGCAATAATTCGGCCTCATTTACCCGGTCACGTTGAAAAGGGGTTTCCTCCATCCGTTTTCCTAAAGAAGACGCGATCTTGGAGAAAGGCAATGCTTTAAGAATGCGCGCCCATCCCAAATAAATGAATGCTTCAACTACTAGCCGCTTCATATATGGGGACATGGACAGAAACATCTTCATTTTTTTCCTCAATGTGTGTATGCCCTTTCTGATTAAGAATTGACTTTGACACCTTCACCGGATTGAATCAGATTTTCCTTAGATAATTGCTGCAGAAACATAACGACGTGATTCTCGCAGGAAGCTGCATCGATATCGTATTCAGATGTTAAAGTAGCTATGAGACTTTCTACCGACATTGGGGTTTCAAGAAGTTCCCATATTCTTCCTCCAATTGATCCGAGGTTATAGTATTTTCCGGTATCAATGCTCATCATCACTTTTTCGCCATCCATATTGCTCACTAGGTTGCCTTTGGTCTGAACAAAAACATCGTTTAACGCTATTTGCTGATTATTCATCTTTATCTACTCCCCTTTATTCACAATACTTATGATTTGCTCTGCCAACTGATGAGCTGTAAATCCTGCAGACGACCTTCGTAATTGATAGACATCGATAAGGCCGGCGATACTTGCGGTGGTGGAGAAATGCCATTGTTCCAGCTCCAAAAGCGGAATTAATAAATTGCGGTAAGTATGCTTGAGCAAGAGCGGGAACCGCTCCAAGCTTTTAATGAAATGAATTTCGGCTTTATCGCTCTCAGAAGGCAGAAGCTCAAAAACGCCTGCTAGAGGAATCGGTTCGCCACAAAAAGTCGCAGTGACCGGAACGGCATATTTGTTAACTTCCTGGTATAACGGGTTATAGGAGTTGGTCTCCATTCCCAAATGTACAATGCTGTTCTCCCACAGCTTTTGCTGAGGATAAGACGGTGTAACAACAGGCTTTCCGTTCTCCGTAAGCGATATGGCAATGACATCATCACTTAGAAGCTGGTGGCCATTGTTTAGGAATGCAGCGGCAAGCGTTGACTTCCCAGCTCCCGAATCTCCTACAAAAGCATAAGCTTTGCCATTAATAACGACAGCACTTCCATGTAAAGGCAGAATTCTCCGCTGCATTAATACAGCACCCATACATGTTCCAAGCAAATAAAGACGAATTTTATTCTCTTCTCCTCCGATTACGGGAGAGACGATAATCTTGTTGCCTTCCTGAATGCAAAAAATCGCCGTTTTCGGCACATTAAGATAAATGCAACCATTGGCAAAGCCATAGAACTCCTGATAGACTGCCGCGTCCTCCCAAGCTTTGGTTAAATCGCCAACGACAATTTCCACATCTACTTTATTTGATTGTTCATCCGAAGAGATCAATTCAGGCAGGGCGATTTCGCTAACAATCTGTAATCCAAAGGCTCTATATTTCGTTTTCTTGGCGGTTGATATCATATTCCTCACCTTTACATACATGATTTGATAGCGTTCATGTCCAATTTGAAGAATGGCCCTTATACAAATTGAATTTGTATAAGGGCCCTAAGTATAACGAACCTTCAGACTAGAGAAATACTAGGATACCGGTGGTGTGTCAGTGATGTCCAGGTCGCTTGGGCTTACGAAGTCAATGTACTTCGTGCCTTTACCAGCCATTGTGGAGCTAACCTCAAGAGTTTCCAAAACTGGTTGTTGCCATGCTTGTTTTTGCATATTTATCACCTCCTTTCAGTAAGGTTGAGTGTGAATATTTTTAATAAAACGAAATACGATTACGCTGCGCATCAGAAACCGAATTTCCGGGTCGAATGCATCCTGCGGCTGCGGACTTCTGCCAACCTTGGACATCGCTGACTTGATATAAGCTACATCCAAATATTCAGAAGCCATGGCATCCTTGCAAAGGTTTCTAAGCTCCTCCATAAAGGAAGGCCATACCGGGATCATTCTGTGTACCCAATCAGCACCCTGGATGCCGCGGATTCGTTGGTTCAATCGCACTTTATCCGGCAGATAACCGGCTGTCGCCCTGCGGATAAGCGCTCGGTCGTATCCGTGTCCGACATATCGTTCAAACGGAACGGATAAGCAGAAGTTGACGACTCTAGGATCACAGGTCGGATCCCGTTCCCATATTGAATATTTCAACGAAAGCTTGGTTCCCTTGGTACCTCTTAAATTGGCAATAGCCATGTTGTTCAAGTGATTACTTCGCGCTTCTGTCGCATCTCTTCGGAGGAATCCGCTTAATCCGCTATCCTTCTCTTGAAGTCTAGCAAAAACATCTGTCTTTCTCGCGAATTCCGGATGAATCAAGCGCGGGACATCTGAATCACTGTTTAATAGAGATGTTTGAGCCATGAAAGGCAGCGCCTGTTTGCCGATGATCGGCAATAAATGAGCTCTGCGTATGCCTTTTCGTCTGCTGTACATATGTACTTCGCGATATAACTGAACCCACTTCAATTTCCTAAGCAGAAGTGCGTAGTAGTGAACCGCCGGCCCCCACGATATGGTATGGTTGCCTCTGGCGCCCGTTAACAGAACACCGATTCCCTGCTGCTCGGCTTTCTCAAAAATCCCTTTAATCCAGAAGGAATTTTCAAAAAATTTATAAGGCATCTCCAGCAGTTCCAACCAATCATTGACCTCCGACAACGGACTCTGATTCGCAAAGTCCAGATAGTTGTCAGTAATGTTGCCCGTATAGTCAACCGTAGCTTGGATGAACGGCCTTTCATCGGCTATTCTTCCATTTCCCGTCCAATCTTCAAAGTCATCGGAAGGGATATAGCTGTAAGTATGCATCGTTTTATTCTGCTGCCGCAGATGCTTGGCAGCGAAGCCGACGACCGCACCCGAATCCAACCCCCCGCTTAATGTCGCCCCTACTGGTTTGTAGCTGCGAATACTGGATTTGATCGCTTGGTCAAACACCTCGCGAAATGCCTCATCATATTCGCCCTCCGACTTCAGTTCGAGCTTATCATCAGACACCAGCGCGCTGTACTGAGATAAGGAAATGCCGCCATCCGCCTTAACCGTAATCGTATGAGCAGGAGGAATCTGGCGGATATCCTTATACACAGTTGAAGAGGTATCCGACGATTCAAGCATAACCGGAATAGTAAGGAACTCAGCGAGCCATAACTCATGAAGCTCCTTCCTCATACCCGATAAAGCGAACAACGGATTGATCGTGGTGCAAAAGGCTACCCGGCTTGCATTTTGATGGTAATAGAGCGTTCGGTTGCCGAATAAGTCTCTTGCTCCGAAAAGCATCTTCTCGCGTTCATCCCAGATTAGGAATGTGAAATCACCAATTAAATAGCCGGGTGTTTCCTTCCCCCATTTCCGGTAAGCCAGAAGAATGAGCTCACTGTCTGTTATCATAGAACGGCGTGTGTACTCAATCTGCAGTTGAGAAAATAGTTCCTCACGATTGTCGATGATCGCATCTGCCGTTATCGCAAGCTTGTTCTCAGCATCGTAGTAGGGCAATCTTTCGTTTAACGATTCTGGAGTTACCCACTGGGCGAGGCATCCAAGAAAGATGGGTCCATTCTGCCAAGTATCCGTATAGTCGGCGCGGTATCGCTGCAGATCGAGCATGATGTTATCGTTATCCTCAATTGCTCCATGATTATCTCCGAAGCTTAGAATACCTGCTATAGCACTCATTTCTTCCTCCCGCCATTGATCAAGTAAGCCGATGCCCATTGTGATAAATGATTTCCAAAAGGAATGAAAGATTTGATGCGGTTGATTTTATTCTTCAGGGCATCCAGCTGATCGGTTACACGCTTCTGATTGGCATAGCTTTTCTCCAGCCGATTCTCTAAGGCCCGCACGGTTATTTGTAATTGCAGAACCTGCGGTTGAATCGCATTCTGAATTTCATCAGAATCGGCTTGAAGCAAAATAGCATTTTCCTTCACATCGGCTTTAATCCGATAGTTGTCTTCCCACCTGCAGCCTGTAGCATCTACCAGCTGTTTGGTGCGCGAATGAATCAGTTCCATATTCGCTTTCATATCGAAGCGAACTCCAGTCCATTTCTCTGCTTCGGCTAGTTGTTCGCTGTAGCCCAGATCATGAAAGACCTTAGCTCCCAACACCCGGCAGTACATCTCGACCTCCTGCTTATCCAGGACTTCTTTCCAGCTATGAATGGATTCGAGATGCGGCTCTGTGTGCTGCCCGACGAATGGATCACCTACGCCCATGCTGTAATACAGACCGGCTTTAGATGTATCCATATAGTCACCGTATTTCTCAAGCCCTTCTTCGTATGTAAGCCCTAAAAACTCGCACAACTTCTGCATTTCTTCTTTAGGGTTAGTAACCATATTTTCATAACTTAGGCGGTATGCGTAAGGGCTATCAGTCGAGAAATAATTGATATATCGAAACAATCCGACGGTTATATCAGTCATCTTGATATTGAATTGCGGATTTAGCAAATCTTCCTTCAGGCTGAAACGGTCATTCACATGTTTATTAACCTTTTTGTAGGAAGCGATAACGGACAAGGGGTTTCTTACCAACCAGATCCGGCGTGATTGCGGAAACAGTGTATCCAGAAATTCCAGCATATAGTAATAACGCGGTGATTTATCAACAACCATTTCAGCTCCGCTGCTATGAACCAGTCCGTTATACACTTGAAGAGCGAAGGCACGGCAAGCTTGTTCATAGGTTTCGCTTGGAAGCACACCATTAAAGAATTGTTTTATAATTCCAGCTCCGCCATAAGGCCGATGCGGCGCAGCCTGCAGATCATACAAGCTCATTAAAAACCACATTTCCTGGGTAGCGAATACTTTGCTGTGATTTTGCAGCATCACGGTAGCCAGTGAGCTTCCGCTCCGGGGAGTACAAAGCAAGAAGATAAGATTATTGCCCTTTGGGTCTATCATTGTAATCCCCCTGGTTCCTATGACCTATCTTTGATACGTTCTGTAGCAATTATAGCACGGTTTATCCGTTTTGTATCTATTTTCGCGAAACTTTTTTCTGACAATTTCACTAGAATGATAACAGCGGTGTTTGCTCTCTTACTCCGTTATTCATATTAGGACGACCAACCGAATAATAGACAAACTCGGTTTTTGCTAACTGTTCTTCGCTGTAAATATTCCTGCCGTCAATTAAATTTGGCGTCTTCAGCCAGGACTGGATATCCGTAAGTGAGGTTTCCTGGAATTCCTTCCACTCCGTTAACACACAGAGCGCATCGGCATGCAGAGCCGCCTCTTCCGCTGTTTGGCAGTATGTTACATCTAAATGAAGAAGGTTCTTCTTAAAATTTTCAGTCGCAATCGGGTCATAAGCTTTCACGAGCGCGCCTCTTTGCAGTAAAGATGAAATGATTTCAAAAGCAGGCGCATCCCTTACGTCATCCGTCTCCGGTTTGAATGCAAGTCCCCATATGGCGATAGTCTTGCCGCTTAAATCACCCAAAATCGTTTCTAATTTACGGATGACATTAAACCTTTGGTCATGGTTCACCTCGACTACTGATTTCAATAATTTAAAATCATAGTCTACATGACCGGCAATTTGTATGAGCGCCTGGGTATCTTTTGGGAAACAAGACCCACCATAGCCAATACCCGCCCGTAGAAATGAAGATCCGATACGTTTGTCGTACCCCATTCCTTCCGCAACTCTCGTTACATCTGCGCCTACCTTTTCACAAATATTCGCAATTTCATTTATGAATGAAATTTTTGTTGCCAGAAAAGCATTCGATGCATACTTAATCATTTCAGCGCTTCTGACATCCGTTAACAAGATGTTTTCCGTTAATGGTTGATGCAGCTCAATCAGCTTTTTCTGCGCAGCCTCGTTTTCTGTACCGATGACGATTCGATCCGGACCTAAAGTATCCCGAATTGCAGAGCCTTCTCTTAAAAACTCGGGTACAGATGCGATTGCTACCGGATGTGCAGTATGTTTGCGCACCAGGTTTTCGATTTTCTCATTCGTACCTACCGGAACGGTACTCTTGGTCATTATAATCTTCTTCCCGTCGACAGCCAGCGCAATTTCCTTTGCAGCTTCCATAATGTAGGTCAAGTTCGCTTCTCCATTGGGGAGAGAAGGCGTACCCACTGCAAGTATAATAATTTCGGCTTCCTTCACCGCTGAGGACAAATCCGTTGTAAATTGCAGGCGTCCCGCATCGGTATTTTTCTTGATCAGCTCTTTGAGGCCAGGCTCATAAATGGGAACCTCTCCCTGGCGGAGCATTGTGATTTTTTCATTTACCTTATCTACGCACGTAACATCATTACCCAAATCCGAGAAACACACTCCTGACACGAGACCTACATATCCGGTACCGATCACAGCAAGCTTCATTCTCTCTCACCCCTGATAATCTATAGTTTATTTCAGCAAATTCATTAAAAAGCCCGTTATGCTTGGAAGAGACAAATCACGATCAGCAGCACGTTCTTGAACATCCTGCTCTTCAATTGCTGCTACGAGTTCCCTCGTTACGGCAGTCCGCTTTAACATTTCCCATTCCATCTTCTGATAAGAATGCCTGCCTGTTAATGCTTTTACCGTGTTTTGATCTTCCGTAAAGGATTTGCGGTCTACAAGCAGCAGCGGTTTGTTGAAACAGACTGCCTCGCTGACCGTCCCCCATCCAGGCTTGGAAATCACGAGATCAGCGGCGGCTAAATAATTTTGCGACTCTGTATCCTCTGAAGGGATAACACAAACATTAGACCGCTCTAAGCTCATATTGCTCGATACAATGAATTGGCAGGAATCATCTGCCCACATGCTCATTTCTTCTAAATCATTAACGCTTATATTCATGCCCAGAGCAAAATAAACGATTAATTTGGAACCGTCCGGATTCAGACGGGCTTTTATTTTACTAACCTCCTGCTGACTTGCAGCACGGCTGAAAAAATTGGTTTGGATATGACCAAGACGGCCCCAATCAGGCTCGTCGGCACCCGGAAGACTTAAGAAATAATCCATATGGGAGTATGCCTGATACAGAAAAGCTAATGATTGTTCATCCATCATCTGCTCATAGGCTGTGTACCAGGTGAAATTTGAAATACCGACAGAAACCATATTCAATTTATCAGCTGCTGCAAACGGAATGGGCGAGATGTCCGAAACAACCAAATCGACCTTCTCCTGCAGAAGAAAATTTATTTCCCGGTCAATAATCCCCGGCCATTCTTCCATGTACAAGGCAAATTCATATTTCAGGCGTTCCAGGTCCGGTTCAATAGAACCGGATTGAAGGAAGTAACCCAAATCAGTTGAAATCGCCCGATAGGAAATCGCATTCTCATATTCTTTCAAGGACTCTTGGATGAATGGCAGCGCTTTGCCGGAGCATACGATTATACGGAATGATTGCCCCGAATGTTGAAATAAACTGCGAATAATCGCAATACTTCGAGTCGCATGACCATACCCGTAATCAGTGATATAGTAGCAAATGGTTTTCAACAAACGATAACCCGCCTTATACTTTCAAACAATGTTGAGAAACTTCTTCCCAAGAACTGTAAATCTCTACAACTTGATTGAAATCTTCATTCACACCGCTTTGTACAATGATGACTTCAAGTTCCGTCAATGCACGAATGCTATGCAAGGTTTTCATCGGAATGTGGAGCACATTACCCGCTTTTACCTTCATATAATTTCCGTTTTGCACAAATTCGCCTGAGCCCTTAACGATCGTCCAAACTTCTTCACGGTTGGAATGCAATTGATAGCTCAGGTTTTTCCCATCTTT
Source organism: Paenibacillus solisilvae (assembly GCF_042656405.1). Classification (NCBI taxonomy): domain Bacteria; kingdom Bacillati; phylum Bacillota; class Bacilli; order Caryophanales; family Paenibacillaceae; genus Paenibacillus; species Paenibacillus solisilvae. The sequence goes on from NZ_JBHSOW010000106.1 coordinate 115,242, forward strand.
AATTCCGACTCGTTTCGTCACTACGCAGCGGCCGTCATCATATACCTGGTCATCCAGGATTCGGACCCAACCCCATTGTCGTTCTTCATACATAGGGCCTTGATCATAATTAATAAAATCCTTTATTCTTGGACTGGCGCTTTTATCTGTCACCAATATCCCGTCCGGGCTTACCGCGACGACCACATTGGATAGGCCAAGTATCGACACCGGAATATCAATTTCATTAATCAAATGCGTATTCTCACAATCACTGCTAATAATGCCCTTGCCGATCTGGCTGCTTTTCATTTCTTCCGTCAGCGTATTCCAGGTACCCAAATCTTTCCAATACCCGTTATACGGCAGCACAACGATATTTTTCGTTCTCTCAACTACTTCGTAATCGAAGCTGATTTTGGGGACCAAATGATACTGCTTGGCAAATTCTTCATATTGGATTGGGAGTCTTTTTTCTTCAAGCAGTTGGATAATATAACCGAGCTTGAATGCAAATACCCCGCAGTTCCATAATGCACCCTGATTAATGAGTTCTTCCGCTTGCTCTTCCGTCGGTTTCTCCTGGAAGTGACAAACGGTTTGATAATCTTGCGATTCAGACTGCTTCTCATCAGTTGGTATGATATAACCATATTTTGAAGATGGGTATGTTGGCTTAACTCCAATCAGCGCCAGATCTGCATCCGATGAATCCAGCACGTTCTCAAGCGCCTTTACCGATTCAAAGAAGTGGTTTTCCACGTATGGATCAACCGGTAAAATGGCGATAACTTCATCCAAAGTAACTCCTTTGAATGAATAAAGATACGTCGCAGCAAGTGCAATTGCAGCAAACGTATCTCTACGTTCAGGCTCAACGATCAAGGGGACATCCGATCCAATCTGGCTCTGCATGATCTCAATCTGAGACTTACTAGTTGCAATATAACTTGATTCGCCTAGATCGTTGGTTATAATCTGCCCCCAAACCCGCTGTACCATGGAAACTAGCTCTTTGTTGTCATTCTCGAGCATTTTAAGAAACTGTTTTGACCTTGCATCGTTGGACAATGGCCATAGCCGCTTTCCTGAACCGCCTGATAACAAGACTAGTTTCATCTTGGATCACCTCTCATTTCAAAGATTCCTCATCCGCTCACATTTTCTTCAATTCAGCCGACTCTCCAACCAATACTCGAGTACGATTGTTTTTAGCAACGGTACTGTTAGCTTTTCTTTTGTACTTATTCATCCGGCCAAACAGCAGGAAAGCTAAACCTTGTATAGCTTTACTTTTTCGAAGAAGGACCAGGAGCGCGGCAAATATCGTATTTTGAGCTGACAATTTCTCATTGATGCTTAAGCGATTAAAATAAGATGAGCCTTCTACATCCTTTTGTGCCAACGAGACAATCGATAGCCTCCAAAAGATGGAAGATAGTCTTTTCGTTCTTCTTCTGTAATACGGACAATATACGCCGTGCAGCTGAATAATATCCTTCTGGCCTTTCGATTGCTGTTCAAAACATTGTCGCGCAACTTCCGCAAAATACATCTGCATCGAAATCTTACTGGAAGAGGCGCTCACTCCATCGGACAACGTAAATCTGTTATATAAAACTTCCTTTACTACGGCAAATTCAGTGTACAAACTCATCCTTAACCAGAGGTCATAATCTTGAGCAAATTTAAAATAATCCCGATAGCCGCCAGCCTTAAGATAGATGCTTTTTCTAAACATGACTTCACCATGCAGAAATATGTTCATATGAAGCAGTTGTTTGGATATCCCTATCTTCTTATCAATCTCCGGCTTGCTGATCATGGATTCATTGCTCACCATATTCTCATTTGCAACATAGCAGCCGACTACTCCAATTTCCGGTCTCTCTTCTAGAACCTTAACCTGCTTCTCGATTCTTTCCGGTAATGAAATATCACCTGATCCATGTATAGCAATAATTTCATGAGATGCAAGGCTAACCGCGCTTATGATCGACTTTACAAACCCCTGGTTTGGATGAGAGATAACCTTTAACCTAGGATCGGAGAAGGAATGTAATAATTCCAAGGTGTTGTCCGTTGAACCATCGTCAACAGCAATGATTTCAAGGTCAGTATAGGTTTGATCCAATAGACTCTGAATGGATTCCATAACGTATTCAGCCCTATTGTAGTAAATGGTAATGACGGAAACCACAACTTACCACCTCATTAAATATAGATAACCTCTTGTTCCATCCATACACCAAGCTCTTGTTTGACTGTATCCTGCATAATGCGAATAAGTTCTTTTACATCCTGTGAGGTTGCGCTGCCTGTGTTGATTACCCAGTTCGCATGTACCGTGCTGATCTGAGCGCCTCCGACCTGATATCCTTTTAAACCAACCTTTTCAATCAAATTTCCCGGGTGAGGACCATTGAATGGACTCTTAAACGTACTCCCTACAGTCGCCACATTCATCGGGAATTTTTTCTTTCTTACATTGGCAACTTCCTTCGTTTTCTCCATTAGCGCTGCTTTATCCGGAGAACGCTCGATGGAGAAGTTTGCGCTAAGAATGATATCTTTTGTACCCAGAAACCGACTGTTCCGGAAGGAAAGTCCCAGCTCCGCGTTGTCCTTGGTATGCAGCATTCCCTCTTCATCCAAATAGGTGACGGATTTCAGTACAGTCGAGGTTTCTTTCCCTAGACTGCCGGCATTCATGACCACCCCACCGCCAACCGTACCTGGAATACTGGCCATAAATTCAAAGCCGGTAATCCCTTCTTTTGCCATGGTGAAAGCAATATTTGGGAGCGCCACTCCAGCTTCCGCGTACAAATGATCCTGCTCAAGCTTCATATTTCTGAGCCTTTTTCCAACATGAAGCACCACGCCGTCAAACCCGCTATCATCAATAATCACATTTGAGCCATTACCGATGATCAGCAGCTGCGTATCACTTTGCGCACACTTTTGTTTGACTTCTTGAATATCCTCTATCGTGTTCGGAACGACATAATACTTACATGGACCGCCAACGCCCATCGTGGTGATATCCTTCAAGTTATAGTTCTCTTCAACCTTACATTCTAATTTAGTGAACATGTTATCACCTCGTATAGATTCCATTTTCAGTTTTCACGCCATAGTACTGTAAATACCAATCAAGGAATTTGTCTAAGCCCTCTTCAATTGAGGTTTGAGGTTTGAAGTCAATATCATTAACCAAATCATCCACATCTGCATAGGTTTCATGAACATCGCCGGGCTGCATCGGAAGGTATTCTTTTATCGCTGTTTTATTAAGCTTCTTCTCGATGACAGAGATAAAATGATTCAATTCTACAGGCTTGTTGTTTCCTATATTATAAATCCGGTATGGAGCGGTGCTCGTACTCGGATCTGGATTGCTGCTGTCCCAATCTGCGTTCGGCTCTGCTTTCTTACCGATTAGTTTCCTGATGCCATCTACGATATCGTCGATATAAGTAAAATCTCTCTTCATATTGCCGTGATTATAAACTTTGATAGGCTCGTTATTGAGGATGGCCTTGGTAAATAGATAATACGCCATATCAGGTCTGCCCCATGGGCCATAAACGGTGAAGAAGCGAAGGCCTGTTGTCGGCAAACGATAGAGATGACTATATGTGTGTGCCATCAGTTCATTTGCTTTTTTAGTAGCTGCATATAAGCTTACCGGGTGATCGACATTATGCTTCTCAGAGAAAGGCATTTGTGTATTCGCTCCATAAACGGAGCTGGAAGATGCATAGATCAAATGTTCAATCTGGTTATGCCTGCATGCCTCTAGAATATTGACAAATCCAATTAAATTGGAATCAACATAAGCACGAGGATTAGTGATACTATAGCGAACGCCCGCTTGAGCGGCTAAATTCACGACGACTGAAATCTCATTCTGCTCAAATATCTCTTTTATTTTCTCGTTGTCTTCGAGGCTGTTCTGATAAAAAGTGAACTTGTCGTATTCTTTGAGCAACTTTAATCGGGAGTGTTTCAACAAAGGGTCATAATAGTCGTTTACATTGTCAATTCCGACCACTTCCATCCCGTCACCCAGTAATTTCAATGCAAGATGGAAACCGACAAAACCTGCCGAACCTGTAACCAATATTTTTGACATAAGCATACCTGCTTTCTCTCCATTTTTTTATCTCTTTAGGTCACTGCGCTTAATGATCAGCAAATCGACTAATTTCAACCCGGTGTTCTTCGCATATACGAACAAAAATAAAATCGCGCCGATCATGTAGCTAACTGAAGATGCAATGGCCGTTCCATTGATGTTATAAAGCGGTATAAGATAATAATTTAATGCGACATTGAGCAGCAATGGAAGAATATAGATCGCAAGAGCGAACAGAGGTTTGCCTCTTCCTGCTAAATCCGCGTTGAGTACCTTGAAGAAGAACATAACGAATATGCCTGGCATCAATAATCGAATAACTTGCGCGGCATCGACAAATTCCTCACCGTACAATACTTTTACGATGAACGGTGAAAATACGGCGATAAACAAACATGCGGCAAAAGCAACCGGCAAAAGCACACGCAGCAGCTTGGCTGCACGGTTAATCGCTTCTGACTCCGTCTTGCTGTTAGCGCTTTTTGCAAACAGCACCATTCCCGCCGCCGCTGGCAGCTGCCATATTAACTCCGCCAATGTGGTTCCAACTGTAAATATCCCAATCGATTTGACATCTGAATAATGTTCGAGCATAAGAATGTTCAATCGATAATTTAATTGAAGAATGAACAGGGCCGTCGCATAAGCGATCCCCTTCTTCACAAGCTTCCAAGGAAGTCCCTTTACATAACCTAAGCGGATCGGCGACAACTTTTGAACCATTGCATAAGACTGAATGGCAATCATGATCCCCAAGAATAGATACACGATAGTAGCGCCAAGCACATCTAACTTTAATAAACCCACAAGCACGATTACCGCGAGCATATTAAAAATAATGTTTAACAGCTCTAGATTATTAATTTTGCTGATCTTGTCTTTCCCTTGCAAAATGCCGTTCGAGTATTTAGAAAATAAACTGAATGGCACGCTCAATAAAGCGATCAACAAAAGCGTTATACTATACTTGCCATAATAAAAGAACCCAAAGTAACCAGCGATGAATAAAACGGAAGTAATGGATGTTATGGCCCAAATAAAATAGGATGTCTTAACAATATCGTTTAAGTCATATAATTTTTGTCCGACATAATAAGCTGTCGCTTGACGAATGCCAAGATCAGCGATAGTCAATATAAGTGTCGGCACCATGAAAATGACGGTTACGATACCTCTTCCCTCTGCTCCGAGGAATCTAGCAAGCAGAATAGAAACGATAAATCCTCCAAATAGAGTGATTCCCCTAGTCAGAATAGTAGAAATAATGTCTTTTGCAGTTTTCGATTTTACCTGACGTACAGATGCCAGTTCAGCCACTTTGATCATCTCTTTTGTTAATAATTTTTGCGGGCACGCCTACGGCGATCGAATCCGGAGGAACATCCTTGTTTACAACAGCATTTGCGCCAATAACGGAATTTCTGCCAACCGTGATATTGCCAATCAATTTAGCGCCAGCATAAATGATCGCGTTATCCTCTATGATGGGATAAGCTCTGCCCGAGCTTTGTTTCCCGTGGCTGCCGAGCGTCACCTGTTGATAAATGGTTACATTATTACCAATGATGACATCCTCCCCAATAACAATGCCTGTTGGATGAGGAAGGTTCAGACCCGAGCCGATCGTAGCTTTTTCAGCGATATAACACTGGAACATGGTTCTGGAAATATAATTGAATACAATCATAATCAGCTTGTGCAATGCCGATTTGTTCTTCAAATAATACACGTGCCGATAAAGAAAAAGGACTTGAAAATTAATGTTTGTAAAAAACGAAATCACCTTCATAACAGGTGATTTCGTTTTCGCGCAATCGTTCAAATCTTTGTTGATTTGCCTTAACACATGCCGATATTTATTTGCGTTTGCCACATTTAGTTCCTCTGTTCCAGGTGAATTATTGAATATCGATATTAGCACCAAGCTGCTGCAGTTTAGGAGTAATATTCTCATACCCACGTTGGATTTGACTGATGTTATTGATTACAGTCGTTCCTTCGGCGATCAAACCTGTAAGGATGCAGGATGCACCGCCTCTTAGATCGGTGGCATTCACTTCCGTTCCGCGAAGCTCCTTGCCGCCTTCAACAATTGCCGTATTTCCGAACGAATAGATGCTTCCGCCAAACTTCTTAAGTTCATCCACATATTTGAATCGTTCCGTAAATCTTAGATCTGTTATCGTGCTTTTGCCACTTGCGACGAAAGCCAATGCTGCGAAGATCGGCTGCATATCGGAATTGATGCCTGGATATGGGGCAGTGAACAGGTCAAAGGATTTTTTCAGCTTCACGCCCGAAGCATATACGGCTCCTCCCCACTCGAATACGTCAACGCCGATTTCTCTTAACAAACGAACGTCTTCTCTGATGAAGTCCATCGAGAAGTCTGGAATACAAACCTCTCCGCCCGTCATAGCTGATGCGATAATATAGGTTACAGCCTCATCCCATCCTGCCATAACCGAATACCGCACGCCGCCTTTGATATTCTTGACGCCTTTGATATGAACGACGCGGTTGGAGCATTCCACATCTGCCCCCATCAGATTCATCAGCTTCGCCATCTCCATGATTTCTGGACGAGTATTCGCATTCAGAATTGTGGTTTCACCTTGAGCAGTTGCTGCTGCAATCATAATATTTTCGGTTCCTGAGGTCGTTGGCAGATAAAATTCAATTTGTGAGCCAATGTTGCCTTTGGAGCTTACATGAATGCCTTCTTCCGTTTCCGATATAGTAGAACCCAATTTACTAAGCCCCATCAAATGCAGGTCATATTTACGATCTCCAATTTTGCAGCCTCCCGGCATTGGCAGCAGCAGCTCTGAACCTAAGGCCGAAGCCAATCCAAGCAGCAGTAAGGAATATCTGATTTCGCTGGCAATCGGATTGACAGGAGCGTTCGGGAAATTACCTCTGGAGCATGAAACGCTATTTCCGTCGACATGAATTTCTGCTCCGGCTTCCTGCAAAATTTGAATAAGAATTTTTACATCCCGCAGATCAACAGGGACATTATCAAGGACAGTTGGCAATTCTCCCAAACATGCGGCTGCAATCATGGGAAGGGCAGCGTTCTTAGCGCCTGACAATTTAACTGTTCCGGATAGTTTGTTTCCACCTGTCAGCACAAACGTTTTACTTGGATTTAAAGTTGTAATCACTTAAAACACTCCTATCAGTTTTGTATTTTTTATGATCTACATGGATAACAAAAGCTCTCTATACTTTTCAAGCGATAAATCACGACGCAGATGAGCTTCCAAATACGTTCTTCCTTGTTTCCCAACAGCTGCAAGCTGAGTGCTAGTGAGGTTATATAAATAATGGAGCTGCTTTACTGCTTCTTCGTAATCTTGAGGTTCAGCAACAACGCCGCATTGACTTTCATCAATGAGCCGGTAGGCTTCACTCCCGCTTTCCAGAACCCCCAGCACCGGTTTGCCGGCAGCCATAACTCCGTAAATCTTACTCGGAACCGATACTCCCTTGATCCCTTTTTGATTGACGACCAAATGGACATCCGCGGCGTTTAGGGAATATTTCAAGTTCTCAAGCGGCTGATAAGGAAGGAATTGTACCTTAGAAGACAGCTGCTGCTGCTGCACATAATCCTGCATTTGTTTTTTCACTGCACCTTCACCAATAAAAACAAACACAAGATCTTTGACTTCTCTAAATTCATTCGTAATCTTTATTAAATTTTCCAGGTCATAGTAAAGACCGAGATTACCTGAATACATGACAATAAATTTGTCCTTCAAGCCGTTTTGTTCGATGAACTCCGCAACCTTTGGATGCTGTTTCCGGAGGGGGACAATTTCTTGTTCATTGGTCCAGTTATTAATTACGGTGTTGTTTGTGATTTTCTGGTTACTGAATCGTTTACGCAGGGTTTGCTGCATATCCTGGCCCACTGTAATAATGTGATCTGCCCATTTACAATTCAAGGTATCGATCCATCGCGCAGCTTTGAATACAAGTTTATTCTTCGTGTATCCGACCGCCTCGGCCTGTTCTGGATTAAAGTCTTGAATATTGTAGATATGCTTTGCCCGTTTCAAAACTTTACCTATCGTTCCAATAAGTCCTCCAAGTATTGGAGGCTGGGATATTGTGTAAATAAAGTCGACATTCTTTTGCTTCATAACCATCAGGTTGGCATAAAAAAAGTAAGTGGCGATGTACCGCAACCTACTCAGCTTGTTTTGTTTATCCACTTTAGGAAGCCGGATTCGAATGATGTCTATATTCTCCAACCGGTCTCGCACAATTCGCTTCCCTGTATCATTCGTTTCTCCGGCATATCCAGGCTGCGCAGCGATAACGGTAATATTGAAATCATGCTGGATATGAAGGCATAATTCCGTTAACAATTGACCGGTAGACGCGTAGTCCGGATAAAAGTAGTTAATAACAAATACAATGTTGCGCTTCATGCCATTACCTCTTTCATCATTCGTTCTTTTAAGAATTTGGCCGGATATCCAACATGTATTTCACCAGCAGGGATGTCTTTCATCACCGTACTTCTGGCTCCCGCCACACCCAGTTCGTAGATTGTAACACCTGGACAAACAAAGACATCGCTTGCCACCCAAGCCCCATCCTTTATAACAATCGGCTTTGTAATCAGGCCGAAGGCCGGATCGTTCAGCTTGTGGCTGCCTGTGCACAAATATGAATTCTGTGACACAACGCAGTTGCTTCCAACGATTATTTCGTCCAGGCTATAGAACTCCACGTCATCTCCAATCCATGAGTGATCTCCAATCCTTACCTTCCAAGGATAGGTGAACTTAGCCGTAGATCTCACTTTTACGCCATTTCCGATCTTCGCACCGAATAACCGGAGCAGCGTATTTCTAAAGCTGTACATGTTATGAAGAGAAAATTTGAACAGGGTACCTTGGACTAGCCACCATAATAAAACGACTGAACCACTGCGGCCTCTTGAATACCAGGATTGATCATATTTAGATAAATCTATATTCATCTTTTAGACCTCATCCATTATGACTTCCAACCTATTTATGTAGTCACTCTCTTTGAATTTCGTTAAAGCCGTCTTTCTGTTTTGTTGAGCGAACGTAGTGAGTTTACTTCTGTCCTGCAGCAAGTTTTGAATGACAGCGGCAATATCCTCTGGAGATTGGGGCTTGATCAGATATCCGTTATCCGAAGAGACGATATCAGGTATGCCTGCGTGGTTCGTTGATATTATCGTTAAACCATTGCCCATTGCCTCAATAATGGAAATAGGCTGGCCCTCATTCGGATAATAGGTCGGCAGCGCAAAAACATCGCTCTGGATTAACAGATTCTTTTTCTGCTCCCCCATCACCACGCCGTGATATCGGACAACATTCTCCAGCCGATTTTGTTTGACATAATCCAAAAACTCTTCCTTATCCGCTTCACTAAAAAACTTGCCCGCAAAGTGGAAAATGACGTTCTGATCCTTCAATTGATTGGCTGCTTGCAAAATATCAAAGTAGCCTTTGCTCTTAATAAAATTACTTAAATAAATAACTTCCAGCTGTTCTTTACCTTGTTTCAGCAGGTTCACTTTATTCGTGAATTCCCGTTCACTCAGCAGCACATCATCTTCAATGCAATTTTCACAGATTCTAATCTTCTGAGGATTGATCACACCAGTGAATAAATCAATCAATCCTTTGCTTAGCACGATCATAATATCGATCTGTGAAATCAGCTTCTTGTTCATCATGCGCTGAATCGGGTTGAACTGTTTATAAAGCTCCTTATAGTATCCACCATGATAATGAATAACGACCTTTTTCTTTTTCTTCAAAAGTCTCCATAAGATAAACATATCCCGCAGATTGCCAAACTTGGTTTGAGATATGGTGAAATAATAGATATCAGCATCGGCCCTGCCCACTTCAGTCATGTGGGAAGCGATCCTTTTGTTATCTTTAATATCTACATAGGTAAGTAAGTACTTGTCGTTAAATTGTTTTGAATTGATTATCGTCTGAAGTGCCTTGGACAATCCGTGAATGGGAGGCGGAAATTGACCAATTAAACAAATTTTCTTCATAAGCCTCACCTTAACTCCTGATTAATAATAATCTTCCTTTGATTCTGAACATAAGGAGTTAATTTCTTTTTGTTCTTATTTAGAACAATATCTAATTGATTAAAACAGAAGAAGATGACGATTGCATAAGACGAGAGTTTAAATAAGGTGATAGGGTCGTATGCAAACCATCTTGGAACCGTGCAAATAAACATAACAAAGTAAATTACGGCATATTGATTGTTTGTTTTGTATAGTTTATTTACTAGAAAGGCTAAAATTAGCGCTATGAGGACGATCCCCAGATAGGAAAGCCACACATAGAAATAAATGCTAATTAATCCCCCACCTCCAGATTGGGCGTAAGCCTTCGAGAAAATGGAAACATTCGCCTGGCTAGTTGCATACTTGGAGGGGAGAAATATTCTCTCAACGAATCCAATGAAAGAATTGATTCTAAAATGATAATTAAAGATCTGATCTTTGATGAGCCCAACGTAAACCGCAGAATTGTAAAACACATCACCTTGATTGCTTTCAATATAAGGTGATCCGTCCTGACCGGTTTTAAATAAATTGATAAGGCCGTTTGAGCTGATTCGCAGCTTCTCGAATAAACTCATTGTTAAATATCCGGCAATGGACCCAAACCAGAATAGCGCATTATTTATTTTTTTCGTGTCGATAAACAAGATGAACAGAAGGATTAATAGCTGCAGAGTCTCAATTCTTCCCTCGGCTAAAGTATTCTTCACAATATAGAGTGCGGATAGAATCAAGATGATAGCTTTCCTCGACCTTAAATTGCCCGTGAATACATAAGCGATGAAGGTAAAAATCAAAAAATACTCATTAATGGCGAATCCATCTGTTACCTGGCTCGTTTGACTGACAGTCTTACTAAGGTTATGTCCCGTCTTCCCCAGAAGGAGAATAAGAGACATAACTCCAATTGCGCTGGCATAAACAAGACCATTGTCTTTCATAGCGACTTTATTAATTAACGCTTCTTTGTTACTATTCACATCTTTTTTCATAAATGCATATAAAAGGATTAAAAAGATGACATGAATAATCAACACAGATTCAAAGATTTTTTCTTTTTGATACAAAGAATAGTAACTAATATGGATGCCATAAGAAAAGTAGGGCACTAAGTTAAGTAGGTAGGTCAGCATAAACAGAAATACAATTTGCAGAACTCTACTGTTCTTAACACGAATGATGATAATAATATTTAATAGAATCCCATAATAAAGAACGATATTGCTATTATTAAAGAAATAGTATAAGGATATGCTTATTACTCCCATTAAAATAACGAAGTACTTAGAAATGAAATCCTTACCTATACTCCTTGTTCCTAAATCCATTGTACTTCTTTCCCTTTTGCTGCAGATTCATATTTCTCTAAATCTGACTTAACCATCATCTTCACCAGCTGCTCAAAGCTCACCTCGAGCTCCCAACCCAGATTCTCTTTTGCTTTCGTGCAATCACCGAGCAATAGATCCACCTCTGCGGGACGTACAAACTTTTCATCCATAACCACATATTGTTTCCAATCTAATCCAACACTTCCAAATGCAATTTCCACAAATTCTTGAACAGTATGCGTTTCTCCTGTGGAAATAACATAATCATCCGGCGTGTCTTGTTGAAGCATCAGCCACATCGCTTTGATATAGTCACCGGCAAATCCCCAGTCACGTTTCGCATCTAAATTTCCAAGACGCAGCTCGTTATCCAATCCCAATTTAATTCGCGCTACCGCGTCTGTAACTTTTCTCGTAACAAATTCAAGACCCCGTCTTGGTGATTCATGATTGAATAGAATTCCCGAACATGCAAACATATTAAAGCTTTCCCGGTAGTTAACAGTAATCCAGTGGCCATAAACCTTAGCAACTCCATAAGGGCTTCGAGGGTAAAAAGGAGTGGTTTCTTTCTGAGGGGTTTCCATAACCTTACCAAACATTTCACTGCTGGAAGCTTGATAGAATCTTGCTTCCGGCTTGATGATCCGAACCGCTTCAAGCATGTTGGTCACTGCAACTGCGGTCATATTAGCTGTGGCAATTGGCTGCGGCCAAGAAGCGGCCACGAACGATTGAGCAGCCAAATTATAGACTTCATCCGGATTGGAGATACGAACCGCCTCAATTAATGAAGCGAGGTCGTTCAGATCGCCTGAAATCCATTCAATTCGATCTTGAATATGTTGAACATTCTCATAATTCGGTGTACTCGTGCGTCGGCGGAGGCCGAACACCTGATACCCTTTCTCCAACAGAAATTCTGCTAAATAGGATCCATCTTGTCCGGTTACACCTGTAATTAATGCTCTTTTCATATCTCTATTCCTCCACCCTATTTTTAAAATTATTGTTTAATCAAATGCTCCTGCTGAAAAGCCGTATAGACGGATCGAAGACCTTCCTCAAGCGGAATTTGTGCTTTCCAGCCAAGGCCGTTAATTTTAGTAACATCAACGAGTTTTCTTGGCGTTCCGTCTGGAATGGTGGAATTAAATACAATCTCGCCTTTATAGCCGACGATATCCTTGATTAATTCAGCCAGCTCTTTAATCGAGATATCATCTCCAACGCCGATATTTACGATTTCGCTGTCCTCGTAACTCTTCATTAAGAACAAACAAGCATCCGCCAAATCATCGGAGTGAAGGAATTCCCGCTTCGGATTTCCCGTACCCCATACCTCAACCGAAGGAGCTTCTGCTTCGTTCGCTTCATGAAACTTTCTAATTAAAGCAGGTAAAACATGGGACGATTTCAAATCGAAATTGTCATTAGGTCCATACATATTCGTCGGCATCGCCGAAATGAATTTTGTTCCGTATTGACGGTTATAAGACTGACACATGTTTATGCCTGCTATTTTGGCAATCGCATAAGGCTCATTAGTCGGCTCGAGCGATCCTGTGAGCAAATACTCTTCTTTGAGCGGCTGCGGCGCAAATTTAGGATAAATACATGTGGATCCCAGAAATAACAGCTTCTTAACATTCGATCGGTAAGCTGCATCAATAACGTTGGTTTGAATGAGAAGATTATCCCGGATAAAATCCGCGGGATAATCATTATTCGCTGCGATGCCGCCAACCTTTGCCGCAGCTACGAATACATAGTCAATCTGCTCTTTTTCAAAGAAAGCCAGGACGTCTTCCCTGTTCCTTAAATCCAGCTCGGAACTTGTACGATATACGAGATTTGTATATCCCTCATTCTCGAGCGCCCTCAATATAGCCGAACCGACTAATCCTCTGTGTCCGGCTACATAAACCTTTGCATTTAACTCCATAAAACTCACCTCAACCTTTGCTAACATTCAACTAGAATGCGTCTTTAGATCCAAGAAGTACCTTGACGGTCTTCAAAATAATTTTAAGATCGTACATAATGCTGCGATGTTCAATATAAATCAAATCTAATTCGACCATTTCACTAAAGCTTAATTCATTACGTCCGCTGACCTGCCATAAGCCGGTGCATCCTGGCGTAACCTTTAGACGGAGTTTATCGTAATTCGTATACTCTGCAACCTCTCTAGGAAGCGGCGGCCTAGGACCAACCAACGACATGTCTCCACGGACTACGTTCCACAGCTGAGGCAATTCATCAATGCTCGTTTTCCGAATGAATTTACCAATCTTCGTAATTCGCGGATCTTCTTTCATCTTAAACATAGCGCCGCTAATCTCATTCTGCTCCAGAAGATCGCCTAGCAATTCTTCCGCATTGGAAACCATCGAACGAAATTTGTACATCTTAAACAGCTTCTCATTCTTGCCTACTCTTATCTGATGGAAAAAGATCGAGCCTTTGGGATCCTCAAGTTTAATGATTAGTGCAACAACTATAAATAGAGGCGACAGCAGAATAATACCGATAAAAGCACAAATAATGTCTATGGCACGCTTGACCATAACATAGGAACGCATGGATTTTTTACGTTTTAAACCATAGCCGTAGGCGGAACCACTCTCTAAAAGAACTTCAGCATCTTTTCTTTGTGGTACTGGGGCCATCGCAAATCACCTCATTTTTGAATGATCTTATTTGAGTGTTCGCGCTCAACAATCTCTTCTAGTGCTGTCAGCAGCGGGACGCGCAGTTCCTTGTTTCTAAGCGCAAAATCTAACGTCGTCGTTATAAAGCCAAGTTTTTCTCCTACGTCATACCGGGTACCTTCGAAATCATAGGCATATACGCCCTGTACTTCATTCAAGCGCTGAATGGCATCCGTCAGTTGAATCTCTCCGCCTGCACCCAATTCCTGTTTTTCAAGGAAATAAAAGATTTCAGGCGTCAGTATGTAACGACCCATGATTGCCAGGTTGGAAGGGGCTGTGCCGAGCTTTGGTTTCTCGACAAAACGGTTAACCATGTAGAGACTTCCGTTGGCATCAACCGGATCAACAATGCCATAACGCTCCGTTTGTTCGAAGGAAACAGCCTGAACGCCGATGACAGAACGTTTCGTTTTCTCGTATTGGTTAATTAATTGTTTGGTGCAAGGTACGTCGGATACGACGATATCATCGCCAAGCAATACCGCGAATGGTTCATCACCAATGAAGTTGCGCGCACACCATACCGCATGCCCCAAGCCCTTTGGCTCTTTTTGACGAATATAGTGAATATCCACACTTGACGATTTTTGAACTTCCTCCAATAAAGAGAACTTTCCTTTCTCCATCAAGCTCTGCTCTAACTCGAATGCAATGTCAAAATGATCTTCGATTGCCCGTTTTCCTTTACCGGTTACGATAATGATGTCTTCTATACCGGCGGCGATTGCTTCCTCAACAATATACTGGATTGTAGGCTTATCAACGATTGGCAACATTTCTTTCGGCATTGCTTTTGTCGCTGGAAGAAATCTAGTCCCAAGTCCCGCTGCTGGAATAATCGCTTTACGAACTTTTTTCATGTTCTTCACCCTATCCTATATATTTTTTATATAAGTGCTCTTAGGTGCTAAAAATGCGAGATATGGATTTCGCCTTGCGGAAAAATCTATAGCTCGGATTTTTAGTTAATGGGCATCTAACCCATCCTCACATCACACCCTTGACAATAATGTCTAAGGTCTATTGACCCACAGCGTGACCGAGTGTCTACAGTGATAGAGGTACAGTAGACATTACCTATAAGGAAAAACGTCCCTTTACTCTTTTGCTCCATAGGCATAATTTAAAGTAGCCTTCACATCTTTACGATTCATATTGTTCAGTACGAGCCCTATAATACGCGCATTCACATGCTCAAGACTTGCTTTTGCTTTCTTAACCAGTTCCTTATCCACCTTGCCGGCTGCAACTACCATCACAACGCCGTCGCAATACGCACTGACAACCAGACTGTCTGTAACGGCCAGTATTGGCGGCGTATCGAGCAGAATGATATCATACTCTTCCTTGATTTCTTCAAGCATCACCTGCATGCGGCTTGTTCCCAGCAATTCTGATGGATTCGGAGGAATGGGACCTGAAGGCAGAAGAGTCAGGTTCTCAATAAGAGAATCTTTGATTACCTCCTGCCATCTGTTTTGTTTAGCCAAAACATTCGTCAAGCCGATACGATTGCTCTGTGAGAAGACATGGTGTAATGATGGTTTCCGCAAATCAGCATCGATCAATAAAACTTTCTTGCCTTCTTGTGCATAGGCTATTGCCAAATTGCTAATCGTTGTTGTTTTACCCTCATCCATTTGAGCGGACGCAACCATTAACACCTTCATAGGAGCATCCATTGAAGAGAATTGAATATTGGTTCTTAATGTTCGATATGATTCAGACACACGCGATTTCGGATTTAAAAGTGTTATCAGGTTATTTTCATTGGTTGATCGTCGCATACGTTCCTTCCCCCACTTTTTGATTTTTTGATGCCGGCGGCTTATTGCGTGATTTGAGATCTCCTTTATTGATCTTGGTCACAATCGCAAGCATGGGCAGTCCGAGATCTTCTATTAATTCCGACTCAGACTTATAAGTGTTGTCCAGGTAGTCAAGCAAGAAAACGAGCCCTCCCGCTATAAGTAATGAAAGAACAATGGCAACAACAAAATCCATGTTTGAACTCATATTAATTGGGCTCGCTGCCTCGCCCACGACAGCTTCACTTAATATCGTTACATTATTAACATTCATAATCGTTGGGATTTCTGATTTGAAGACTTTTGCAATTGCGTTAACAGCCTCAGCAGCTTTTTCATAGGATGTGCTGCTTACCATTAAATTTACGATCTGGGATTCATTTGCGGATACTACCGTGGTAGATGCAGATAATCCCATTGGGCTGATCTGAAGTTGTGGATTTTGCTCGACAACCTTATTCATGATGGCAGGGGATTTAATGATCTCTTTGTAAGTATTAATCAACATCATATCTGTCTGAAGTGAGCCTACGCTGGGGAGTGCGTTGGGATCGTTGAGAGAGGCTTGATTAACGATGAGCTTTGCATTAGCCTGATAAATCGCGGTTGTAAAGTAGTAGCTTTTCGCGGCTGTTATAATACAGCCGATAAGGACTATGGCAACAATCAGCCAAAGCTTCCTTAATAGAATTTTGAAATAGTGTTTGAGTTCCACTTTTTTTTCATCCTCCATTATTCGTAGTAAGTTCAGCTTCATTACAAACTTATTTCAGCATTGATGTGAATGCATGAATTAACCTAACAGTTTTGATGTCATTCATAATCGAATCTAACAATTTTATTGTCGATACGTGTATTAATCTAACAATTTTAGGTTATGATAAATAGTGATTATGATACGATATGTATCACTTTCATTTTTTACTTTACGATACAGAACGTAACATGTCAAGGTCTTTTTCATAGTTTTTTCATACATGCGACGTTTTGTATCATGACATGCATTTGTAAGCGTTTCGTATTAATATGATGATAAGGGTAGTTAGGAGGAGAATTATGAACATTGGTAGCCGCATTGCAAAATTGAGAGAGGATCGGGGGTGGACACAAGAACAGACGTCAGCATTACTTGGGATTTCACGTGCTGCCCTATCCCATTACGAGAAAAATCGCAGGGAACCGGATACCGATACACTTTCAAAGTTCGCCGACTTATTCCATGTATCTGTCGACTACCTGGTTGGACGAACGAATGCTCCTCATGTCACACTTGATGAACCGATTCGTGATTTTGTGGATCATCTGGAACTAGCCGATGAGGAATTATTAGAAAAATACGACCTAACCATAGATGGCCGTAAACTTTCCGCCGACGAAGCTCGCCGATTTATTGCATTTGTTCGCGCTGAGAGAATGATGAAATCATAAACTAAAAAAACATAGTGCGGCAAAGCGCCGACTATGTTTTTTTAGTTGACCGCCTATTTCTTATTAAATGGAAGTATGTCTTGAGGTAAGTTCGCACAATCAATGCCAAGTTGCTCCATAATCTTATATACGTCTAATTGTAACGGTACGATGCTTTGCTCATCTTCTTTCACTTGATCGTTTGTTTTCATTATCTCCGACTCCTACTCTCTCTTGTTTTTTTTGAAATTGGTATCCCCTAAGCTGGGTTTAGAAGTATTGTTCCAATTATCTGTTATCAAACATATGAAAAGCACGGAGTCAACTATGTAGTCGTCCATTTAGTACGGAGTTATATTTGGTTGTTTAGAAGATCAATATGTATGTATTCTCAGGTGTTCCATATATGTTTACTAATACGTAAACTCCGTACAATAAAACCTCAACTACTTTTTGCTCGTATTTAATTAACCCACCTTCTACTTGTTAACTGTCTGACCTACTTAGCTATTATAGCCAATTCAATTTGCAAAGTATGTCGAAGGTTGTGGAGTGAATCCTCGCATTCTTTTTGTTTTTTTGTCGGATTCTGGTGCTATTCTAGGTATTTATTCTCACATGTACATCTACAATTATACGTATCCAAAAATTACGTATTTGAGTACATCCTAACTTCAAATGAAAACGCTGCCAACTTGAAATTTCCTTAACACCACTTATTTATTCCGTATCTGCAGGAATATGGTTTTTAAACTTAATACTGGAGGACTAGGAGCAAATGACTAAAGTATCCATTCCTGCAGCCAGTCCTCAATTGAGACTAACTATTCATTAAACGTTAATATATTCGTAGGTAATAGTTTTACAATCGTACTTCCATCACCAAGCTGGCCAAAGTTATTTTTTCCCCATGACCAAACGGTATTATCATTTCTCAGTGCGAATGAATGATTTGAATCTGTTGAAATAGCTGCAGCATCCGTAAACATTTTCAGCGGGACCAAGCTTTCTATTAGCGGAGTCTCATCACTGTTGATTTCCTCTAATACATGACTGCCCGCTGTACCGACGCCCAGCTGTCCTGTATTGTTATTCCCCCATGCCCATACGGTTCCATCATTCTTAAGGGCAAACGAACAGTAACCGCCAGCGCCGACAGCCGAAAAATTAGATAGTCCGGGAACCTTTATTACAGTTGCTTTATAGGATTTTGTGCCGTTCCCAAGCTGACCTGAACTATTATCACCCCATGTCCATACCGTACCGTCATTTTTAAGTGCTATGGTATGAGCGATACCAGCGTTCAAGGATATGATCCCAGCAAGACCTTTGACTTGTTTAGGGACTGACCGGTTCTTCTTTGTTCCATCTGCAAGCTGACCCAGAACGTTATTTCCCCAAGACCAGACGGTTTTATCCGCTTTCAAAGCTACAGAATGATAATTCCCACATCTAATTGCGATTACATCGTTCAGTTCAATTACCTGTACAGGCCTGGTTCTTAAAAGCGTAGTGCCATCGCCAATCTCACCTGACCCGTTATTCCCCCAACTCCATACCACACCTTCTGATGAAAGAGCAAGAGAGTGTGCGTTGCTGCTGCCTATAGCTATAATATTCGAAAGGCCATTGATTTTTAAGGGTTTACTTCTGTTCGTTTTTGTTCTATCACCAAGCTGACCTGAACTATTATCGCCCCAACCCCAGACCGTACCGTCTTTTTTTAAAGCAAGCGAAAAATTAACGCCTGAACTAACCGCCACAATTTCATTCAGATTCATGACTTGTTTAAATATCGATCGATTCTGTTTTGTACCATCGCCAAGCTGACCGCAATCATTATTACCGCATGTCCAAACGGTTCCATCGGGATAAAGGAGCATACTATGGCTTCCACCGACGCCTTGATCAGTAAAAACTGGATTAGGGGCTGTAAATGTCAAAAAATTCCCTCCTATTAATATAGTAGCTAAACTATCTATTACTATATTCATGGCTGGTTTAAACGTGCTCTATTTCATCTTCCTACAGGAAACAATTTACATAAAAACAATATAAAAACAGCCCAATTACCTAAACACTGGTAACTGGGCTGCTGCGTTTCTTCTATTAATTACCGCCTACGCGCGCTAATTCTTTCATATTCGCTTCGAAAGCTGCGAGAAGCGCTTCTTCACCGGCAAGACCGGATTGTTCCATCTTATCAATTTGTTCCAGCATCCGTTTGTAATCCTTCGGAATTACTTTCACAAATTTATTGCGGTACGTATCCCAATCTGCCAGGACACGGTCGCCGATTGCACTGCCTGTGTATTGGACATGACGCTCAAGCATAGCATGCAGCTCTGCAGCATCGGCAGGTGCATCTACGCGCTCCAATAATACCATTTCGATATTACAGTGTTTGTAGAAATCACCGGCTTCATCCAGCACATAGGCAACACCGCCGGACATTCCTGCTGCGAAGTTACGGCCAGTACCGCCGAGAATAACAACACGTCCACCTGTCATATATTCACAGCCATGGTCGCCGACTCCCTCGACAACAACCTTCACCCCTGAGTTACGAACAGCAAAACGTTCACCTGCAAGACCGCGGATATAAGCTTCACCGTCAGTCGCTCCGTAGAATGCTGTATTGCCGATAATAACATTCTCTTCGGCTTTGAACGTTGCTTTCGGTGAAGGAGCTACGATGATTTTACCACCGGAAAGACCTTTACCCACGTAGTCATTTGAATCGCCCTCGATGGATAATGTGATCCCTTTCGGTACGAAAGCACCGAAGCTTTGACCAGCAGAACCTACGAAGTGGAAGTTGATTGTATCTTCAGGCAAACCTTTTGCTCCGTAACGACGCGTTACTTCACTTCCCACAATCGTTCCGACAACACGATTAATATTATGAATCGGGAATGTACCGCGTACATGCTCACCGCTCTCAAGTGCCGGCTTAGCTGCTGCAAGCAGCTCCTGCATATCAAGTGATTCCTCCAGCTTATGATCTTGCTCTTGCACATTGTAACGGACTGCATCATGAGGCAGCTCCGGTTGGTGCAGAAGCGGTGTAAGATCAATGCCTTTCAGCTTGTAGTGGTCGATAAGCGATTTCGTTTGAAGGCGCTCCACGCGGCCAACCATATCCGTAATCTTACGGAAACCAAGCTGTGCCATAATTTCACGAAGCTCACGGGCTACGAATAGCATATAGTTCGCAACATGGCTCGGATCACCCATGAATTTCTTACGAAGATCCGGATTCTGAGTCGCTACGCCCACTGGGCAAGTATCCAGCTGACAAACACGCATCATGATACAGCCAAGAACAACGAGCGGTGCGGTTGAGAAGCCATATTCCTCGGCCCCCAGCAATGTTGCAATCGCAAGGTCGCGGCCGTTCATGATTTTACCGTCTGTCTCCACAACAACGCGATCACGCAAATTGTTGAGCATGAGCGTTTGGTGCGTTTCCGCAAGCCCAAGCTCCCATGGCATGCCGGCATGACGGATCGAAGCAAGCGGCGATGCGCCTGTACCGCCATCATATCCACTGACAAGGATAACATCGGCACGGCCTTTAGCTACACCTGCAGCAATCGTGCCAACGCCATTCTCGGATACGAGTTTTACGTTGATGCGAGCGCGCGGATTCGCATTCTTCAAATCATGGATCAGCTCTGCCAAATCTTCAATCGAATAGATATCATGATGCGGCGGCGGAGAGATAAGTCCGACACCCGGTGTAGATCCGCGAACTTCGGCAACCCAAGGGTATACTTTACGTCCAGGCAGCTGTCCGCCTTCACCAGGCTTCGCACCTTGTGCCATCTTAATTTGAATCTCATCCGCGTTCACCAAGTAGTTGCTCGTTACGCCAAAGCGTCCGGATGCTACTTGTTTAATCGCACTGCGGCGTGAGTCGCCGTTCTCATCTTTAATGAAGCGGGCCGGATTCTCGCCGCCTTCACCCGTATTGGACTTACCGCCGATGCGGTTCATCGCAATTGCAAGTGATTCATGCGCTTCTTTGGAGATGGATCCGTAAGACATCGCACCGGTTTTGAACCGTTTAACGATCGATTCAACAGACTCAACTTCTTCTAAAGGCACTGGTTCTGCGTCAAAGTTAAAGTCAAGCAAGGAACGGAGCGTCAGATGCTTCTTATCTTCACCCTGAACAAGTTCAGAGAACTTTTTGTACAATTTGTAGTCGTTGGAACGGGAAGCCATTTGCAGGGTATGAATCGTCTGCGGGCTGAATAGATGATCTTCTCCGTCTTTACGCCACTGGTATTCACCGCCGGAGTCAAGCTCCTTCACGCGGCCTTCCTGCTCAGAGAACGCACGGTTATGGTGCTTCAGCGTCTCCTCAGCAATCACATCCAGACCAATACCGCCAATACGGGTTGTCGTCCAAGTGAAGTATTCATCAACCAGCTCCGGCTTCAAGCCAACCGCTTCGAAAATTTGCGCTCCGCGGTATGATTGAATCGTCGAGATGCCCATTTTGGACAAGATCTTTACGACACCCTTCGTTGCGGCTTTGATGAAGTTCTTCACTGCTTTATCGTGAGTTACGCCTCTCAGCAAGCCTTGGCGGATCATATCGTCCAAAGTCTCGAATGCCAGGTAAGGGTTAACTGCACTTACTCCATAACCAAGCAATAGTGCAAAATGATGCACTTCACGAGGTTCGCCGGATTCAAGCAGCAAGCTCACTTTGGTACGCGTACCTTCACGGATCAAGTGGTGATGCAGGGAAGATACGGCAAGAAGCGCTGGAATAGCTGCATTCTCACGGTCCACTCCGCGGTCAGACAAGATCAACACGTTATGACCTTTGCCAATTACGCGGTCTGCTGCTTCACACATTTGCTTGATGGCAAACCGGATGCCTTCTTCGCCCTTCGCCGCTTCGAACAAAATCGGAAGCGTGATGGATTTGAAGCCTTCACGGCGTACATGGCGCAGCTTGGCAAACTCTTCGTTGGACAGAACAGGGGATGCCAGTCTTATATGACGGCAGCTCTCCGGCTCCGGATTGAGCAGATTGCGCTCAGGTCCAAGTGTTGTGCCAGTTGCTGTGATGATCTCTTCACGAATCGCGTCAATCGGCGGATTCGTTACTTGTGCAAACATTTGTTTGAAATAGTTATACAGACGCTGAGGACGTTCGGATAGAACAGCCAGCGGCGCATCATAACCCATGGATGCGATCGGCTCAACACCGCTTCCAGCCATCGGCTCAAGCACCTTACGCAGGTCTTCGAACGTATAGCCAAACGCTTGCTGACGCTGTTCAACCGTATCGTGATCCGGCTCCGGCAGCTCCGGTGCATCCGGCAGATCGTCCAAACCAACCAAATGCTCATCAAGCCATTCGCGGTATGGATGCTCCTCGGCGATTTTTGCTTTTACTTCTTCATCGGAAACGATGCGGCCTTCTTTGGTGTCAACAAGCAGCATACGGCCCGGACGAAGCCGGTCTTTATACAAAATGTTCTCTGGTTCGACAGGAACTGTACCTGCTTCAGAACCAAGAATGATGACATCGTCCTTGGTCACATAATAACGCGCTGGGCGAAGACCGTTTCGGTCCAGAATTGCACCGATCTGAGTCCCGTCTGTAAACGCCATTGCGGCAGGCCCGTCCCACGGCTCCATCAAACAGCTGTGGTATTCATAGAAGGCTTTCTTCTCATCACTCATACCCTCGTGGTTGGACCACGGCTCAGGCACCATCATCATTGCTGCATGCGGCAGGGAACGACCTGACAGATATAAGAATTCCAGCGTGTTATCAAACATCGCCGTATCCGATCCGTCCGGATTGATGATTGGTTTAATTTTCTCCATATCATCGCCAAACAATTCGGTTTCGCAAAGCGTCTGACGGGCATGCATCCAGTTAACATTACCGCGAAGCGTATTGATTTCACCATTGTGGATCAAATAACGGTATGGATGCGCGCGCTCCCAGCTTGGGAACGTGTTCGTGGAGAAACGGGAGTGAACAAGCGCGATCGCTGTCTCAACTGCCTCATCGTTAAGATCGAGGTAGAAAGAGCGTACTTGCTCGGTTGTTAGCATCCCTTTGTAAACGATTTTCTTGCTCGACAAGCTGGAGAAATAGAAGCTGTCCGCACCTTCTGCGCCAGAGTAGCGAATGGCATGCTCTGCACGTTTGCGAATAACATACAGCTTGCGCTCAAATGCCAGCTCATCCTGAAGCGAGGCGTTCTTACCAATAAAGACTTGACGGACAAACGGCTTAGCTGCTACTGCGGATGTGCCGAGTTTCTCGTCATTTGTGGGAACCGTACGCCAACCGATAAACGTTTGGCCTTCCTCACGAATGATTGCTTCCAATTCGCGCTCATGCTTCACGCGTACACTCTCGTCCTGCGACAAGAACAGCATGCCTACCGCATACTCTCCATTTGCCGGCAGTTCAATTCCATTGCCTCTCAGTTCGCGAGCGAAGAAAGCATGAGGAAGCTGCAGCATGATACCTGCTCCGTCACCTGTATTCGGCTCGCTGCCTTGGCCTCCGCGATGTTCCATATTCTCGAGCACCGTGAGCGCCTGGCGAATGATTGAATGTGACTTGATTCCTTTGATGTTGGCCACAAAGCCCATGCCGCAAGCATCTTTCTCGAATTGCGGATCATAGAGACCTTGCTTCGGCGGCAATCCCAAACGATTCTCTTTCATTGGTTGCAACCTTTCTATGAGAAATTTTGTGAGTAAACAATAATCATGAGGTCCTGCTTCATTTTCGCTGCGATATCGCTTAAAATGAAAAAGTACACGTAAGGATACAGCATAACAAACGACCCGAAAATGAACAAGTAGGTATAAGAAGAAAGTACTCGGCTGCCCTTGCAGACTCCGGTTATCGTTTCTTCCCTTGGAAAAATCAGGCAGGACGAGGGTGAAACGAAGCCCAGCTGATCTTTTCAAAAAAGATGCTGTCTACGGCTGTGTAGCTTGCCATAAAGGTCAGCATCCGGGTTGAGGGGCACGATTTCGAATTTTCGTTATTATATTATTTTAGCATCACGCCATAATGATATCAATTTAATATTTTTTATGGTGGTGATAAGAAGTATTTTACGATGAGCTTTAAACACCCATGCGGGTGATTGATATCCATTTACGGCTACACTAACTATAACAAAGGATGTGTTCGGGTTGTATAGTAACTTCAGGAAATCACCCCGGCTGGCTGCTGCACTGACAGCTGCTGCCATTCTCGCGGCTGCAGTCGGCGCGGGAAGCGCTGCAGCCTCTGGAAATGCAGCGCCAATTGTGAAGAGCTCCCTATTCTCAGCCATTAATTATGTGCCATATGCAGCAGTTCCGGCAGCAATTGAAGCAGCAGACACCCAGCATATCGTGGCCGTCGGCGATTCCCTAACGGTCGGGTACGAGCTTGGTATGACAGAGAACTCCACCCCTTACGGTTACGCGGACCGCGTATATGAACAAGCCTTATATCACGGCCGGGCCGAGCTGCAAAATTACGGCATATTGGGATTGAAATCCACCGGATTGGAGCACTGGCTGGGTGCAGTAATTAGTGGAACGTCAACGACAGCCGAAGAGGTCCAGCCGAACTTATCCAGTTATCCCCTCGCATCCGAAACAATTGCAAAATCCGCAAATTTGCGCAGCGCGCTCGAACAAGCCGATACCGTTGTATTGACGATCGGCGGCAACGATTTCACCTCGATCTTTGAAGAGATCAAGGCAAGCCCCATGACTGCGGAGCAGCTTTCTTCCAGGCTTGATACCATGCTAACCGACTATAATGTCTCATTAGAATCTTCCTTGCGGGCTATTCTATCCATCAACCCGAAGGTTCAAATTGTTTTTGCCGATCAATATTTGCCTGTTCCAAAGCCGTCCGCCATTAATAAAGCTGTAACTGCCGAGCAGTACGCCGTCCTCGTTGCCGCAGTGAAGAAACTTCAGGAGCAAGATGAAGCGTTAGCTGTCAAACTGCGTCAAGAAGGAAATCATGTCAAGATGGTTGACGTTTCTGCTCCTTTCATGGGAAATGAGCTGTCCTACACCTATATTCTGCGCGGTGATATTCATCCTAAACAATCAGGCTATGAACAGATGGGAAAGGCCTTCGCCAAAGGAATTTGGAGCGACTACAAAGAACCGGCAGTACTGCCGGCAGGCGTTCCGCTGCGGATTGTGGTGAATGGCAGGACGCTATCCGGCGCTAACAAGCCCATTGTGAAGAACAGCACGACGTTCCTTCCCATGCGCGATATTGCAGATGCAATGAATGCTAATCTGTCTTGGGATAATAAAACCCGCACAGCAACCCTGAAATCAGGCGACAAGCAGGTCTCCTTCACGATAGGCGCAAAAACCATGCAGATAAACGGACAGACAGCCCCATTGGAAACTCCGGCTTATCTGCAGAAGGTCGGTAATCAGTCCGTTACTTACTTACCGCTTGCCGCGCTCTCCAAAGGGCTGGGCTACCAAGTCATCTACCGAAAGCCGATTCAAACGGTATTCGTAAATAAGTAGGAATCTATAGCCCCTGCCCCTATGTAAAAAAACACCTTCGCCAATTCGTGTGATTACACGCCTCGGCAAAGGTGTTTTTATTTGACGGTCATACACAGCGGACGCAAACAGCCGCTTACTTTATGGTCTAGTACGCTTGCAGCGCCGTTTCGTTTGGGGCGGAGCTGTTTTTGTTTTTGCGGAACATAAGGGTATAGACCAGCAGCGATAATGCGGTGCTCACGATTGCGAATACAGCAACGTGTACGGCACTGCTGCCTGCTGTCATAAGCTCATTGCCCGTAACGATTTCACGGAAAGCCGAGATTGTGTAGGTCATCGGCAGGAACTCCCGAATGCTGCTGAGCCATGTTGGTATGAGCTCAGATGGATACGTACCGCCGCTTCCAGTCAATTGCAGGATCAAGAAGATAACCCCGATGAACCGGCCGGGCTGATCAAACGCCGCCACCAGGAACTGAATGATCATCATGAAGGTCACACTCGTTAATAACGTAAAGCCCACAAACGCACCTATATGATTGATATGCACTCCGATGCCATAGATCAGAATGGCATCTGCGATCAATGCCTGCAAGACACCGACAAGTCCGAACAGCAGCGCTTTGCTCAAGAACCAGCTCCAGCCGGATTTGGGTGCAAGCGATGTCTCGCGGAGCGACATCACCATGGTCGACAGCAGCGCTCCAACGAACAATCCAAGCGATAAGAAGTAAGGCGTAAAGCCCGTTCCATAGTTCGGAACATTCGTCAGCTTCGCCTCGTCCACTTGTACCGGCTTTGCGAACATGTCGTATAGGGCGTCAGAGCCCTTAACTTCACCGGAATCTTGGGAAGCATCACCAAGCTTACCGGACAGCTCTGCAGATCCGTCGGCGAGCTTCTTGGTTCCGTTAGCAAGCTGCGCGGAGCCGGCTGCAAGCTTGCCCGAGCCGTCAGCAAGCTGGGCCGCCCCGCGGCCGGCGGCGGCTGCGCCGCTTGCAACCTTGGCGGCGCCATCAGCAGTGGCTTTAGCGCCGGCTGCAAGCTTGGCGCTGCTCTTCGATGCTTCAGCGAGCTTCGCATGAAGCGCATCAACCCCCTGCAGCAGGGAGCTTTGCCCCTGCTGAAGCTGCGCGGCTCCGGCGGCCAGCTTCGTGCTGCCGCCAGAGAGCTCGGCTGCGCCGGCGGATACCGCCTTCGCTGCGCCCAGCAGCTCCTGCAGCGCCGCATTCTGCGCTGCATCCGGCTGCGCAGCGGCATAAGCCGCAAGCGCCGCTTCCAGCTTCGCCGCGCCGGCAGCCAGTTCCGCGCTGCCCTGCTGCGCCGAAGAAAGCCCCGCGGCCAGCTGCGCAGCGGCACCGGCGGCCTTCGCCGCACTGCCGCTAAGCTGCCTGCCGCCAGCTTCAAGCTTGCTAAGGCCGGCTGACAATGCCGCCGTGCCGTCACTGACCTTCGCTGCGCCGGCAGATACGCTGCTTGCCCCGGTGCCCAGCTGGCTCACGCCGCTAAGCAGCTCCTTGGAGCCGCCCGCGAGCTTCGCTACATTATCGCGCAGCAGCTCTGCGCCTTGCTTCGCATCTGCTGCGCCATTACTAAGCTTCGCTGCCCCGTCACTCGCTTTAGCAATCCCATCAGCTGCATCGCCGATTTGATTGAATACAGCCTCCGCATAGGCTTTGGTCACTTGACTTGATATTTCGCTTTGCAGCTTATCAATCGCAGATTGACCAATTTTGGACGCTAAGTAATTCTCACTGTCATTCGTCACATAACGAAGCGCAGCCGGATGGGGATTCTTATCGAGCAGGGTCGTTGCTTGTTTGGAGAACTGCTCGGGAATTTCGATAGCATAATAATAATCGCCATCCTCTAATCCCTTCTCCGCCTTGACCTTATCGACGAATTCCCACTTGAAATCCTTCTTCTCCTTCAGTTCCTTTACCAAATCCTCGCCTACAGTCAAGGACTTGCCTTTAAACTGTGCGCCTGCGTCTTCATTGACGACGGCAACCGGCAGCTTGCTGAGCTTTCCATAGGGATCCCAATTTACACCGATCAGCATTCCGCTGTACATAATAGGTATGAATAAGATACCGATAATCGGAATCAGAAGCTTACGGTCCCGTACAATCCGGCTCATTTCCCTGCCGAATAAAGTTAATCCTGTCATCGCCTTCTCGCCTCCACTTAATGAACTAATGACCAATTTGGTTTATTGGTCATTTTATATCAAAAAAATAAGCAGCTTCCGCCACTATTTTTCAATAGACTTTTATTGCTTTCGTTACGCTTTCGCACCTATTCCATCTTTAAGAAAGCTCGTTAAATAACGGGCAATATCATCCTTCGAAAGCGGCTCATGATTTCTGTTCCACTCGGCCGATAAGGCAACAAACAGCTTCAGCATAATAAATGCAGTCAATGATGGGTCGACGCTGCGAATCTCGCCCTTCTCAATGCCGGCGGTAACTTCTTTCTGAATGA
The DNA here is from genome assembly GCF_042656405.1 of Paenibacillus solisilvae. Taxonomy (NCBI): domain Bacteria; kingdom Bacillati; phylum Bacillota; class Bacilli; order Caryophanales; family Paenibacillaceae; genus Paenibacillus; species Paenibacillus solisilvae. The sequence continues at coordinate 143,735 of NZ_JBHSOW010000106.1, forward strand.
AAGCAATGATGGTTCTCTCCATCTTCTCAATGCCCTCTTTGGCCATCGGCGTGCCGATATCCCGTACCTCTTGGGTGAGCTTTATGAACAATTCATGCTTTTCTCTAAACAGGAGCAGCTCGTATAACACATCAACAAGATTTTCGAAGAACGGCAGCTTCCGGTCAATCGTCCGCTCAGCAAGCTGCCTGAGCGTGAACGTAAACTGGCTGATGATTTCACTGAATAACTCTTCTTTCGTTTGAAAAAAAGTGTAAATCGTGCCTTTGCCGACTGCAGCAATTTTGGACACAAGTTCCATCGTCGTCGCCTTGTAACCAAACATGGCGAAGGACTGTCCAGCCGCTTCAACGATTTGCAATTTACGGTCAACCGGTCTCTTCTGCTCCATGCGCGCTGCCCCCGCCTGCCTCGATAAGTTGTTGACCAAAAATCAATTTCGGTCAGTCAGTCATTACATGCATTTTAGCACGAAAATAAAATGAACGCAAGGACTGATGCTCATTACTAATCATTCAGTCCTTGCGCGCCTTTGCATTCCAATTTTCTCTATTGCGGGATTCCGCCCGCTGCAGCAAGCTCCTCCATCGTAAACAGCGCTTGCAGCCGCAGTCCGGACTCTTCCAGCTTCTTACGGCCTTCCGGGTTTCTTTCGATGACACAAATGACATCCTCAACGATTGCTCCTGCCTCGCGCAAACCTTCCACGCTGCTGATGATTTGCCCTCCGGTGGTGACGACATCCTCAACGACGCAAACTCGTTTGCCTCGTATATCCGCCCCTTCAGCCAGCTTGCAGGTGCCATATTCCTTCGCTTTCTTCCGGACGTAGGCAGCCGGCAGATTAGTCTCTAAAGAGAGCACGGTTACAATGGGGATCCCGCCCATCTCAAGTCCGGCGAGCACATCCGTTCCAACAGGCACGCGCGTTGATAATTCCCAACCGATCGCACCAAGCAGGCGGGGTAATGCTTCAAACAAATATTTATCAAAATACTCACTTGATACTTGTCCCGACCGCAGCGTGAAATGACCGGTCAAATGGGCTGCCTCGTATATTTCTTTAGCCATTTCCAACCGTTCCATTGAACCCTCTCCCCTTATTCCTCTATTGTTGATAGGACTGATTTTAGAATTTATACTCTTTATGCAGCTGTTCAAGCTGACCAAGTCCGCGTTCCGCCCATCGTTTCAAACGGTCCAGCTCCGCAATATCCGCAGCCAGTGCATGCTTCAGTGATTCCTTATAATCCGGAATTTCTCCGTGGTACGGCTCCATGTCGCCTGCGGGGATATTCGTTTTCTCGGTGTAACTGAGTGCCCGCCTCTCATGAAACATCGGAACATCAGGATTATAAGGATTATGTAAATCTCCCTGCTCTGGATGCTTAAGAACAGCCAGCACCTTAACAAGCGACCGCGGAGTTCCCGCTTCCATTACTTCACCTACATACTCTCCAGTTTTATAACGAATAACAACTAAAGCACCCGTCTCCGGGGAAAATCTTTCATTAGACTGCATCGGATCCATCTCTCCTTAACATTGTATACTTCAAACCAAGCCTTAGATTTTGGCCGGTTCCGGTAAATCTCAAACTAAAATTCTGCGCGGCTCGTCTTAAGCTGGGGCTGCGTTCATTCTGCCGCAGGGGAGCCTGAATTAGTTACCGCCTCGTAGGCATCTTGAACCATTCCGATGCTTATCCCCCTAAATTTTAGCATAAATTAATCGTATATTCATACGTAAGTCTTAATTCCAATCTTGTTTTGCATCAGGTTGCATCGTAATATGGTAATGAGATCTTTTTTAATTGAAGATGTCGTTGTTTTGATCGCCAGTCGGAATTCGCGGGAGCAACTTCAGAACTGGTAAGAAAAGTAGGTGAGAAGATGCGTAAGAAAAGAGTTCTGCTGCTCTCAGAGGGTTTTGGGTCCGGACATACACAAGCCGCTTATGCTCTTGCCGTCGGACTGCGCGCACTTAACCCAAACATTCAAACCCGCGTCATCGAAATAGGAAATTTCTTAAATCCGGTTATCGGTCCTTTAATTGTTTCTGCTTACCGGAAAACGGTTAGCAAGCAGCCGAAGCTGGTCGGCATGGTTTACCGGCGTCAATATAAGAAATCCCTTAACCGCTTCGCCCAGCTCGCACTGCATCGTCTATTCTATAACCATATATCCCAGGTCATTTCCCAGCTCAAACCTGACTTAATCGTTTGTACGCACCCTGTCCCTAACGCGGTCGTATCCCGTTTAAAACGGCTAGGCCTTAATGTTCCCTTATACACATTAATTACAGATTATGATGCTCATGGAACCTGGACTAGTTCGGAAGTAACGAAATATCTGGTCTCCACTTCCCTTGTGAAGAAGAAGCTGACCGATCGCGGCATTCCGGCCAGCCGTATCGAGGTGACGGGTATTCCCGTTCATCCGAACTTCTGGCAAACCCATGACAAAACGGAGCTGCAGTCTCAGTTCGATCTGAAACCGCTGCCCACCGTTCTTATTATGGGCGGCGGCTGGGGAATCATGTACAGCGACAATCTGCTGGAATATATGACTCGCTGGCGGGACCATATTCAGCTTATTTACTGCGTTGGCAGCAACGATAAGTCCAGGGAGAAATTGCTCTCTGATCCGCATTTTCAGCATCCGAACATTAAGGTGCTCGGATTCACCAAAGAAATCAGCAAGCTGATGGATGTATCTGATCTGCTTATCACAAAGCCGGGCGGTATGACATGTACGGAAGGTCTCAGCAAAGGCATACCGATGCTGTTCTACGAACCGATCCCCGGCCAGGAAGAAGAAAACTGCGAATATTTCATTGCAAGCGGCTTCGGTGAGATGCTGGTCTCCTCCGAAACCATCGACAAATGGTTCGAGCTCCTCCTGGAGCCTTACGCCTCCGTACAATTCAGGAATAATCTGATGACGAAGCGCAATCAGCAGTATAACCCGATGCAATGTTCACGCGCCGTCCTGCAGCTGATGCAGTGACGGCTTTTTTTCTCAGGATTCTTCTTGTCCTTATTTACCCAAAAACTGCATAGCACTTTTCGACTCTGGGTAAACAAAGATAGATATATAAGGAGGCGCAGGAAATATGAGAAATCAACCGCTTGATGGAAAAACGATTATTTTGCGGATCGAGCTTGATACGAAGCAAACTTTCTTCGGGACAGCAGCAACTGCAATTGAGAATGCCGGCGGTGATATTATCGCCATTGATGTCATTCAGACCAGTCGTGACCGTACGGTGCGTGATTTAACGGTTAAGGTCAGGGAAGCCGATACCCCGGGCCGTATTGCCAAGGCGTTCGAGAAGCTTCCGGGAATTAGACTCATTAATGTTTCCGATCGAACGTTCCTGCTCCATCTCGGCGGCAAAATTACGATTCAACCCAAGACCCCCATTCAGAACCGGGATGACCTCTCACGTGTCTATACACCTGAGGTGGCAAGAGTTTGCAATGCTATACACGAGGACCCCTCCAAGGCATTCACCTTAACCATTAAACGGAACTGCGTAGCTGTCGTTTCAGACGGCAGTGCGGTGCTTGGACTCGGCAATATCGGTCCCTTCGCGGCAATGCCTGTAATGGAAGGTAAGGCGATGCTCTTCAAACAATTTGCCGATGTCGATGCCTTTCCAATTTGCTTGGATACACAGGATACAGAAGGAATCATTGCCACTGTTAAGGCCATAGCGCCTGGTTTTGGCGGCATTAATCTGGAGGATATCTCCTCGCCGCGCTGCTTCGAGATCGAGCAGCGGCTCCGGGAGGAGTTAGATATTCCGGTATTCCATGATGATCAGCATGGTACAGCCGTCGTCCTCTACGCGGCTCTGCTCAATGCTTTGAAGCTGACAGACCGCAAGATCGAGGATGCCCGAATCGTTGTATGCGGCATCGGGGCTGCTGGCACCGCTTGCACGAAAATGCTGCTCGCAGGCGGAGCCAGACATGTGATCGGGGTCGACCGGGAAGGTATCTTAACCCGTGATCACCATTATCCGAATGGCATGTGGCAGTGGTACGCCGAGCATACCAATGAAGATCGGGTATATGGAGGACTTGCTGAAGCGCTGCAGAATGCCGATGTCTTCATCGGCCTCTCCGCCGGCGGCATCCTTAAGCGGGAGCATATCTCCACAATGGCCGATCAGCCCATCGTATTCGCTATGGCTAATCCTGAACCAGAGATCCGTCCGGAAGAAGCAGAGGACCTGGTCGCCGTTATCGCAACAGGCCGCTCAGACTATCCGAACCAAATTAATAATGTCCTCTGTTTCCCCGGCATCTTCCGCGGAGCGCTTGATTGCCGAGCTTCGGTCATCAATGAAGAGATGAAGCTTGCCGCAGCAGAAGCTATTGCATCTGTCATCAGCACCGATGAGCTGGGCCCGCTCTACATCGTTCCGAGTGTATTTAATCAGCGTGTCGTCGAAGAAGTAAGGCGCAGAGTCGTTCAGGCTGCCACGGCAAGCGGAGTTGCCCGCCGCCAGCCTAGAGAATAACGCAGCAGCCGCTTTTTTAAAGTAAAAGGCTGGATCTGCCGCAGGTGATTAGACGATCTGCGGCCGGATCCAGCCTTACATTCATTTATAGTGCGCTGCCGCCGAATAAGAAACCTAACGTATTAAACCCGTGCTAAAAAGACGTCTCTGGTGAGACGCCCTGCGTAAAATCATAAAAATCCCGTTATTACAGGGCCCGCTGCTCGCGGGAGAATACCCGAATACCCGAATGCCGAATACGGATTCAAGCAGGAAGAATCCCATCCAGACTTGCTAACTCTCCTGACAAGAAGCCGTTACTTTACCCGGAGTAACGGCACCGAATGATTCATCCGCTTGATTCTTCCTCGTTACCTTCATTAATGAATCATAACGGTTCGGCGAATCCAATACAGATTGATAGTCGCTTTTATGAACAGCTGGGATCAGTACAATATTACCGGTATGGTAATAAAGCAGCAGGGTCGAATCATCTTCATCATAGGAGCAAAAAGCAATTTGTTTGGACTCAACGGGTACGAGCATGTAAACGCCTCCTTTTTAAATAGATGCCTTGATCTTATCATCGCAAATACCCCTTACAAAGGGTGCGCATTTGCGGGCTCTCCTATATATACCCATATGTACACCGTTATAACACACATAGAGACAAAAAAAGTTGATTTCTTCATCTTTTTTTTGCTTCCTACAACTCCTTGTAACTCTCTACACCCTGCGGCTCAACGTGGACATGGACACTCATAATGTTATGCTTATGCTCCATGCGGCGCTCGATTTCATCGCTGATCCGGTGGCTTTCCACGAGCGATAATGCTGGATCTACCAGCACGACGACATCGATAAGCACATTGCTGCCATGAACGCGGGCTTTAATATCCTTGATGGATTCGACACCCGTTGTGCTTTCGATTGTTCCCCGCAGCGTATACAGCTCTTTCTCGTTGAATCCATCCGTAAGGGCATAAGTCGCGGTATAGAAAATCTCATAAGCCGTCTTGCAAATAATAGCTCCTACGGCTAAAGCGGCAACCGGATCAAGCCATGGCAGCCCTAAACGGGCGCCGATAATGCCTGCCGCGGCCCCGGCGCTGACAAGTGCATCGGACAAATTATCTTTGGCTGCTGCCAATAAAGCCTGATTATTTATTTTCTTGGCAAGCCTTTTATTATAGACATAAACAAGAAGCATCGCTGCGCCGGCACCAAGAGCGATCCAAGCCGAGAACAGTCCCGGTACATGCCGCTCCCCTGCAAATAGAGATTTGACCGTACTGATCAGTACTTGTATGCCAACTGTAGCCATAATGAAGGAAGCGACAAGCGCAGCTATCGTCTCTGCCCGGAAGTGACCGTATGGATGATCCTCATCCGGTGGTTTCTGTGAAATGCGCAGTCCTATTAATACGGCGGTTGAAGCTACGATATCCGTTAAGTTATTAAATCCGTCTGCTACTAGTGCAGCGGACGCAAAGCCATAGCCTGCTGCCAGCTTTAAGCCTGATAAGAGGATATAGGCGCCGATGCTGATCCAAGCTCCTTTTTCTCCCCGCTTGATTGCTTCGTACTGATCCACAGGTCAAACTCCTCTCACATACTTGGCGATCCTACCTATTACCCGAATCATAACGGATCGTAATCGAACGGGCACTTGTGATAACGCTGCTCCAGGAAACTCGCAGGCGAACCCGGACGAACTGGTTTGAACTCTTCCAATGAGCGCCGGCCGCACACAAGTGCTTAAGCATCCATTTAGGTTATCCCTTCACAAGGCGGATATACGCAGGGAGTCAATATTGATGCACATATCATCCATATCCGGCCATAAATATAAGTAGTACTGGAAGTCATCATAACTAACAGCAAGAGGTGGGCTGCAGGATGCGAAGCAAGGTGAGGAAGGTAGCCATCGTTGGGGTTGGTTATGTCGGGTCTACTTGCGCTTATTCCTTAATTAATCAAGCGATCTGCGATGAAATTATACTCATTGACCGAACGCCCGAGAAAGCCTATGCACAGGCGCTGGATCTGTCACATTGTATGGATTTTGTTCATGCGAGGACGAGAATATCGACTGGAACCTTTGAGCAATGCTCGGATGCGGATGTCATCGTGTTATGCATGGGGATTAGGCCGAAGAATATTAAAAACCGGTTGGAAGTCTTGGAGTCTGCATATTCGATTCATAAACCGATTATTGCACAAATCATGGCGAGCGGCTTCAACGGCATATTTCTGGCTGCTTCGAACCCCGTTGACCTTGTCACGTATATGGTATGGAAAATATCGGGTCTCCCTCGGAATCAGGTGCTTGGAACAGGCACATCCATCGATTCATCCCGCATGAAAACGCTGCTCTCTCACTACTTCCCCGTCGATCCCCGCAGTGTACAGGGTTATGTTCTTGGTGAGCACGGTGACTCTCAGTTTCCGGTATGGTCTCATGTTACAATAGGCGGCAAACCGGTAATGGACATCCTGTCTCAGCATCCGGAGCGATTCCGTCATTTGAAGCTGGACGAAATCGCAAAAAAGACGAAGGAAACCGGCACGGAAATCTATACTCTCAAGGGCTCCACTTATTATGGAATAGCTAATGCTTTAGCCTATATCATTCATTCCATCCTCAATGATGATCATCGAATTATTGCAGTCTCGGCTGTTCTGGAAGGTGAATACGGCCAAAATGACATATGCACAGGCGTTCCCGCGATCCTTACCCGTCATGGAATTAAAGAAATTGTGGAGCTGAACCTGACCCCGAAAGAACAAGAACAGTTCAAGCATTCCTGTACGGTCATTCGAGGAGCGCTGGCAAGCCTTCCGCCTCTGTAGGACAGAGAACGTTTACTGCCCTTGTGAAAACTCGTCCGCAATGCTTGAGGAATTCTCTGTACCGCAGCTGTAGCAGTATTTGGTGTTCAATTCGTTCTCCATCCCGCACTTGCTGCAGATCACCTGGATCTCGCCGATCGTTGTGTCAGGCCTAGGCTCCTGTGGAAGCTGGGTCCCGCAATCCGGACAGAATTTGGTGTCCAAAGCAACGACCTTCCCGCATGTGCAGGTCTTCTCGAAACGGATCATTTTGATTCGTTCTTCGATCAATTGAATATCAGCTTGAATCTCATCCAGCTGCTGGCAGCAGCCCATGACCTCCTGCTCCGAATCCGCTACATTGCCAGCTTGATGAGAGCGGTAGAGAGCAGCGCCTATCTGAAGAAAAAGCTTTTCCTGATCTTTTTCCTTACCGGAAATTTGCGATTTGAGCTTCGTTATTTCAACCGTTTGCTGTGCTTTCTTCGCTGCTTCGGAAGCACCCTGCTTCAATTTATCGAGAAAAGACATCTATATCGACTCCTTAATCTGATGTTCATCGCCATTGTACAAGTTTATCATAAACCCATCATCAGGGTCACGTCAGAAGGCGCGTCCAGTCGCCTTTATTCGTCAAAAAAAGCCGCACCTTGTCGTAGAATTCTACGTTAAGGTGCGGCCATCTTGTTTGACCTAATTATTCAGCTGGATACATACGCTCGCGCAGCGCTTTAACCTCTGCGCTTTCGAGGTATTCATCATAAGGCATGATGCGGTCGATGATGCCGTTTGGCGTAATTTCAATGATCCGGTTTGCGATGGTTTGAACGAACTGATGGTCATGAGAAGTAAAGATCAGCGTACCGTCAAAATCGATCAAGCCGTTATTGAGCGCTGTAATAGATTCAAGATCCAAATGGTTCGTCGGTTCATCCATCAGTAGAACGTTCGAGCTCGAGAGCATCATTTTGGAGAGCATGCAGCGCACCTTCTCGCCCCCGGAGAGAACACTCGCTTTCTTAAGCGCTTCGTCACCGGAGAACAGCATGCGGCCGAGGAAGCCGCGGATGAAGCTCTCATCCTGATCCTTGGAATACTGGCGGAGCCAGTCAACCAGGTTCAGCTCAACGCCGTCAAAATAAGGCGCATTGTCCTTCGGAAAATAAGCCTGCGTCGTTGTAATTCCCCATGAGAACGTACCTGCATCGGGCTCGATTTCACCTGTTAACAGCTGGAATAGAATGGTCTTCGGAAGCGTGTTCGGTCCAACCAGCGCGATTTTGTCGCCTTTATTAATGGCAATCGTCAGGTTGTCGATCAGCTTCGTTCCATCGATGGACTTCGTCAAACCTTCTGTAAGCAGCAATTGCTTGCCTGCTTCGCGTTCCGGCTTGAAGTTGATGAATGGATATTTACGGTTCGACGGACGAATGTCGTCGAGTGAAATTTTATCAAGCAGCTTCTTACGGGAAGTCGCTTGCTTGGATTTGGATTTGTTTGCGCTGAAGCGCTGGATAAAGGCTTGAAGCTCTTTAATTTTATCTTCTTTCTTCTTGTTGGCATCGCGCATGAGCGTCAGCGCCAATTGGCTGGATTCATACCAGAAATCATAGTTACCGACATACATTTGGATTTTACCGAAATCGATATCCGCAATATGCGTACAGACTTGGTTCAAGAAGTGACGATCATGAGATACTACGATGACAGTGCCTTCATAGCCGGCAAGGAAATCTTCCAGCCAGTGAATGGATTCCATGTCAAGGTGGTTGGTAGGCTCATCGAGCAGCAGAATGTTCGGCGCGCCGAACAAGGCTTGCGCAAGGAGGACACGAACTTTCTCGTTACCGGAGAGCTCCGACATCTTCTTGTCATGCAGGTCAGGTGTGATACCAAGTCCATTCAGCATGCCTGCTGCTTCGGATTCAGCTTCCCAGCCGTTCATATCGGCGAATTCAGCTTCCAGTTCGCCTGCGCGCATACCGTCTTCATCGGTAAATTCCGCTTTGGCATAGATCGCATCTTTCTCTTTCATCACTTCAAAGAGCTTCTTGTGACCCATGATAACCGTTTCGAGCACAACATTATCATCGTACTCATAATGGTTCTGCTTCAGGACTGCAAGACGCTCGCCTGGCGTAATGTGAACTTCACCATGAGATTGCTCGACTTCACCTGATAGAATCTTCAGGAACGTCGATTTGCCGGCTCCGTTCGCGCCGATCAAACCATAGCAATTGCCTGGCGTAAATTTAATATTAACATCTTCAAATAGCGCACGCTTACCATATCGAAGCGTTATGCCGCTTGTGCTGATCATTGTACGTAATCCCGTCCTTCACTCGAAAATCTTATTCATCACATCATTATAGCACAAAAGCGCGGATTAATCCCGCGCCCCTTGTGTATGCCGAGTTGTTTTTCGTTCATCAAACACCGTTCATCCGCCATGTCTCGCCATGCGGAAGAATGACCATGCGGGTGGAATCGAGCTCAAGATGAGCCCGCTGCGATTCAAGCCGGTCAAGTGCTTCGCGGGGCGTATCATCGGCAAGCCGGAAGGAACCGTAATGCATCGGCACGAAGTATGCTGCATCCGTATCTATAAATGCTTGAAGAGCTTGTTCAGGCGTAACATGCTGAGGTCCCATGAACCATTCCGGTTCATAAGCACCGATCGGCATAAGGGCAATATCGATGCGGAACCGCTCGCCGATCTGCCTGAATCCGTCAAAATATCCACTGTCTCCTGCGAAATAAATCGATGGTGAAAGACCTACGAAAGGCCTTTTTTGCTCCACATGATGCAAGGCTTGACTCTCTGATTCCGTCTCTGCTGTTTCAGCTGATTCCAAGACCGATGCCTGAGCCGCGGCCCTCATAGCTTCATATTCATCCGAGGCTTCAATGACATAACCGCCCCAATGAGAGCGATTCGTATCAAGCAGCGTGCGCCTTGTCCAGTGCTGGGAAGGAACGAAAGTAAATTTAACGCCGCTGATCGTAGCTGAATCCCACCAATCCAATTCGATGACGGAGGAAAATCCTTTACTGCGCATTTTATCGGCTAAGCCAACCGGCACAATAAGAGTCTTGCCGCCTGACAGCTGTTTGAGTGAACCTATGTGCAGGTGATCATAATGGGAATGGGAGATAAGGACGACATCGATCGGCGGTACATCGGCAATGGGCAGTCCAGGCTGCACCAGCCGTTTCTGAAAGCCCATCTGCTCCGCCCATACAGGATCGGTAATAATATTGAGTCCGGAATGCTGAATCAGAAACGTAGAATGTCCGATCCAGGTTAAGGAAGGCTGGCTGGTGTTGCCGTTCAGATAAGCGGTATCCGGCTGCTCCGCAGGAACAGCGAATGAATAATCCTTATGCTTCATCTTCACGGCACGCTCGCGGCGCCACTGCCTAAGTTCTTTAAACGACTTGATTGTTGCGGCTGGATCCAGGTTTTCAAAGCGCATAACAGTCGGTTTCCTCCTATAGTTTTGCAGGGTGCAAAACTGCCCTTGATGCCTATGCTCAGGCCTTACGGTCTGCAGCCTGACCGACAAGTCCGCAAACCCGCATGGGCATAAGCTCGGTAATCTCTATCTCTCTCTACTCCTACGATACCAAGGGTGAGGTGAATAAGCAAACGATCTCACAAGCATATCCCTCCATGTGGTTTACTTCTCATATTTGGTTTAAACTTGTAGTAACGGGAGAACAACTTACATTTGAATCCATGAATGACGGAGGCTATCATCATGAAACTAATCGGAATCGAACCCACACCAAGTCCAAATACAATGAAATTGAATGTAGATGAGAAGCTGCCGCCCGCTCAGCGTTTCAGCTTTACAGCGGCTGATTTGAAGGATACGGCTGAAGACGGAGAAGGAACGGTGCCTTACAGAAGAGCGGTGAGCGAGCCGCTGCGCAGCTTGCTTGCAATCGAGGGCGTGCGGGGGTTATTCCGCACGGCGGACTTTATCGCGCTCGACCGGAAGCCGGGCGCGGATTGGGAGCGTATCCTGGCGGCGGCGCGGACCGCTTTGCAGAGCGGGGAAGACGCCTCTGCAGAGGATTCCGCAGCGGCAGCCGTGCGGCAGGATAGCTTTGGCGAAGCCAGCTGCTTCGCGCAGCTGTATCGGGGAATCCCGATGCAGCTGCGCGTGCGCATCGGCGACCGCGAGGTCCGGGCGGCGATGCCGGAGCGGTTCACGGAAGCGGTCACGGCCGCTGCAGCTGCCTCTATGATTCGCGAGCGCAAACTGGAGGAGCTCGGCGTCCGATACGGCGAGCCTGAGGATATTGCAGCGGAGCTCGTCAAGGAGCTCGAAGCCGCGTACCCGCAGGAGCGGCTGCAGGAGCTGGTTGCCGCAGCCATTGCGCTCGGCAAAAGCGCTGAGGGCGAAGCCTCCCCTGCCCCGGTACGGCCCGCTCCGCTGACGAGCGAAGAGCTCGCGGAGCGCTTCGCCTCGCCGGACTGGAGCGTCCGCTACGAGGCGCTATCGCGGACCTCGCCCGAGCCAGCCATGCTGCCGCTGCTGGCGAAGGCCATATCCGACGAGAATGTCTCCATCCGGAGACAGGCCGTCGTCTACCTCGGCGAGCTTCGCCTCCCAGAAACGCTGCCGCTTCTGGTCGCGGCGCTTCGCGACAGCTCCGCCTCCGTGCGGCGCACCGCAGGCGACACCCTGTCCGATCTTGGCGACCCCGCTGCGACGGGTCCCATGATCGAAGCCCTCCGCGACCGCAATAAGCTCGTCCGCTGGCGGGCTGCCCGCTTCCTCTACGAAGCCGGCGATGAATCGGCCGTAGAGGGGCTGCGCACTGCAATTGCTGACCCGGAATTCGAGGTCAGCCTGCAAGCCCGCATCGCGCTCGAACGCATTGAGCGCGGCGAAGAATCCGCCGGCTCCGTATGGCAGCAGATCACTGCCCGCAGCCGCGGCGATGAAGGAAACGGCGAGGTCTAATCCCTCGCCGGAGGAACCTGATCTTTGAAAGAAGGGCTGCCAGTGCGATTTCACGAATCGCGCTGGCAGCCCTTCTCTTCTCTTCACTCTATGTCTTACTATTCATTGCAGCAGGATAAGATTTCACCCATTGATGATCCTTCTTCATCTCACTGTCCGATTTCAGAAAATAATTATAGCTGACCCTGCCTTCACGATCCGGTATGGGATCATCCCAAGTAACATCCATATGGTACCATTCGGAACCGATTTGAACCAAATTCCAGACATGGCTGCCGGAATCAACCGTGCCTTCAATAATCCGGGCTTGGAAGCCTGCCTCCTTCAGCATGCGGTAAGCAAGCAGCGAATAACCTTGGCAGACGGTTTTACCCGATTCGATCGCATCATAAGCCGTGTAACGCTGCAGGGACTGATCGTAGGCGACATGCAGGACGATCCAATCATGAATCGCTTTGATCCTATCCGTCTCGGGCATGCCGTGAACAAGAATCGCAGGCAGCACTCTGCCCGTTAATTCCGCTACCTGATGAGACTGCTCTACCGTTTCCCGGTATCGGACCGTAACCTTGATTCTTGCAGTGCCCCCCCATGTCCGTATCGTATACAGATAAGAGTCCACGATATAAGCGACATAATCATCTGCGGCGAAAACATGCTTTAGCAGATCCGCAAAATTAGCCGACAGCTCCTGGTGATCCCCGTTGTAATCCATATTGATTTCATCTGCCTGCTGCCCGATCTGTTTCTGGAGGCTGGTCCTCAGTTCTTCCAAAGTACCAGCAGCAGGAAGAGCAGGATCAACCGTATAATTGAAATCTGAGCCGAGTCCGATTGTAAGAAGCAGGGCTATCAAGCCTATTCGATATAAAAGTTGACCCAATCTCCTGCTCCTTCCCTTATTAACCCTTATCGCATTACCAACAATTACTAGTTATAGTATACCCTAATGCGACTAGGTTAATAAAGGCGGCTCTTAAGTCAAGCCGATTGTCCCATGCAAAAAATCCTGAACCAGCCTATTGGGCTGTCCAGGATTTCTTTTCTTCCCTTTAGATTAACGAATACTTCGCTTTCAGACATCCTGCGCTTCACTCATCAGCGGATCATATTCCTTCAGGCTTCTTACATCGGCATGTTTAAGGACACCCAGCCGGCGGCTTCCCGGCACGACCCACAGGCAGCCGTTCTCCACATCCGTCCTCCATCGCCATCCAAACCCCGATCAATGTGTTCGGTTCATTATGAATGTAATTATAATCCTGATGGGGCGCTTGACCAAGCGATCCCGGTTCCTTGAAAAAATTTCAAATAATAGTCCAGCCGTTCTACATGATTAATGACAAAAACCACCGTGGAATTGAAGTGCACCCCTTATAGTGGACATTGGAAAAACACCCTGGTGTTAAACCGATGAAAACTATAGGGGGTGCTTTTCGTTATGGCAAAGAAGGGCCAAAAGTTTGTTACGTATAGCTTTGAGACAAAGAAGAAAGCAGTGGAGTTGCGGCTTCAAGGGATGACGAAGCAGAAAGTAGCCGAAGAGCTAGGGATCGTAGATGTTGACCGACTGAAGGTATGGATGCGGCGTTATAGGCAAATGGGCGATTTCGGACTTACGGACAATCGTGGCAGGCGGAAGCAATACACGGATGAGAATCGCTATGTCAAACGTTTGGAAATGGAGAATGCCGTCCTAAAAAAGTGGTTGGCAATTACGAAGGTGGAGGTGTACCAGAGAAGTGTCGGCTCGTTGAAGAGCTCCGAGGAGATTTTACCGTTACAGAGCTTTGCAAAGAAGTTGGCCTCTCCCGAAGCGGATTCTACGCCTATGTAGAACGAAAGAAGATAGATAAGGATCAAACATCCAAAGAGATGATCCGCGCTACCTTCGAGCGCTATAAAGGTGTTTACGGCTATCGTCAGGTTCAACTGTTCTTGCTTCAAGACCATGGTATCTGGATCAACCATTAAGAAGGTTCTTCGGTTAATGCAAGAGATGGGGCTGCGCTCCAGCATACGCCGTAAATACCGTCATAGCCGCGTCTGGAACATAGGTGACCGAGTTGTTAAGAACTTACTGGAGCGTCAGTTTCAGGCTGATGCACCCAATCAAAAGTGGGTAACCGACGTCACACAATACCGAGTCGGTGAAGTGTGGCTGTACCTCTCCGCCATTAAAGACTTATGCCATAACGAGATCGTGGCCTACCAGATGAGTCTCCATAACGACAAGCAGCTTGTGCTGCAGACGTTTTCTAAGGCATTTGACAAAGAGAAGGACGTGACCGGGCTGATCGTTCACAGCGATCAGGGATCCCAGTACACGTCCTATGACTACCACGACACGCTGCCAAAGGTTGGCGCCCAAATCAGCATGTCACGCCGAGGCAATTGTTATGACAACGCCTCAATGGAGAGCTTCTTCTCCCATCTGAAAACGGAAGGGCTCTACCCTTATGATATCCGATCAATCGAGGAAGCACAAAGTAGAATTGAAGAGTACATCTACTTTTATAACCATTGTCGGCCACAAAGAAAGTTAAACAAGCTGACCCCGGTACAGTACCGGGGCTGGTATTATCCCCTTCAAGTAGACACTCAGAAAAAAAACCTTATGGTACCATAAGGAATGAGTGAAC
>NZ_JBHSOW010000107.1:0-17222 GCF_042656405.1 Paenibacillus solisilvae
AAGCTTTGCTAGCTTTTTAAAACCTTTATGACAGGTCACTCATGTTCAGTTTTCAAGGAACAAATATTTCGTGTTTGTCCGTACCGCTCTCGGCCGGAATTAGAATATACCATGACCTCCTGGGTTTTTGCAAGTCTTTTTTAAAAATAATTTTCTAGCCATCTGTCTCCCGCCCGAAAAACTCAAATAAAACCTTGATTTCTTCAGCAAAGAGCGGTTTTCGAAGGGTGTCATCCCTCAGACTGACTTTGTGATAAACATCGCCTTTAAGCCATTTTGAAGGCAGCGCTGTATGCCTTGCTTATGCAGTCCCTTGTTCCAAAGCATGCGTAAGCTCCTGCAGCTTCAATAACTGCAGCCAAAGGGCAATTTTGCCTCAGAAGTAGATGAATAGAAATAAAAAAAAGCTGATGTGCGTTAAATCCGGGCATCAGCTCTCATCGTTTGAACTTTATGCGTATACCGCTTTAAAAGCTTCTTCCACTTGAGGCAGGATCGTATCCCACTCTGCATCCGGGATCTTGGTGATCGTAACAAAATTACGGATTCCAAAAATATTATCAATGCCCTCGATGGCAACAAGTGCGGCTGCTAGCGGATGATCGGTTGCTGCTCCGCTTTTCAAAGAGGTGCTTGCCGGACCTTCAAATATTGTTGCGCTCGCGTTGACCTTCATTGCATTCGGATTCGGTGTTTCTTGCATGTTGATCTCTACTGCCATGCGGACCACTCCCTTATATTCCTGATTCTATCGTGTTGACAACGACTGCCATGTTCCTTCCAGCCATTGATCAAAATCATCACCTTTGTCACCTTGGTAAATATCGAATACATCTTCTCTCATCTTATGCAGCTTCTCTTTGAACTCTTCGAATGTATGATCCTTCGGCAGGCTCTTCTTAATCCGAACGAGAATTTTCGTAATTCCTTTAACCAGTTCCCCCTTATTCCTGGGCGGAAGCTGAACGTCTTGACCAAATGCCTGCAGTTTATGGAAGGCAGCTTCCTGCACCTGGTAGACCGGATCAGCCGTCAATCTCGTTGTGAGCACATCAATGACTTTCTGATGATTCCATTGACCTAACTCTTCAACCGCATCTAACCGTTCTTTCCAATTAGACGTTCGATTGGCGGATTTTTTCAATTCTTCATAATTTGGAGGCAATTCATTGTTTATCTCATTCATAGTCAATCGGTCCAATCTCCTTTTATTCCTAGTAAGGACAAACATACCATAGGAAGAGGGTTAGCTCCAAATATTACTTTTGAACTTGAAACTCACTTCCCTTAAGTGAGTTGTTTGACTTAACAGTCGAGATGAAGGATGGCGATCGGCGATATCTCTTATAGCAGCTCAAACTTTCTTTCAGCCGAAGGAAGGAAATTGTATTTGATGATGAAAATCCGAATCGTTATTCCCCACATCAATGCAGCAAAAATAACCGCTTGTCCGGGAATATGGGCTGTCGGAAGATGGGAAACTGCTTTCATGAACATCGCGGATGCATAATAACAAAGGTTCGCACTAATGAGAAAGCAGTACTTTTTCTTTGCTGCGGCCAGCGATACTCTACATGCACAGACACAAACGGCAACATTTAGAATAGAGAAGAAAATCAAGAGAATGAACACAAACAGGATTCCTGAACCGTACTGCTCCGCTCTCCATACACCTACCGTTTCAATGCTGGTTACCATGAAAGCCTGGCCCAAGAAGATTAGAACAGCAAAATAAAGGAGAACGGGTATGTAGACAATTGCAGCAATAGTACTTAACCGGATGCGGTAATGAGAACGAACAGCCTGAAAATGAAGAAGTGTACTTGTCCCGGCGCAAAGCAGAGAAGCAGGATAGACACCATAGGCTGCAGCGGAAAGCACCCACGAATCCGGAACAACGACCTGCTGAATATATTCAAATAGAAACATAAGGGCGATAGATAGTGTGGTTAGCGCAGCTAAGCGATTATCAGGACTTTTGTTATTTCTATAATAGATGTCCCTTGATGTATTCAGAAGAAAAAAGAAGGATCCTAGCAGCAGCAGTGAGAGTAATGCGCGGCTCATTTCATACGCCATGTAAAATTCCTCCTGAAGTGTTTCTAAGCTCGCATATGATCAGATCCATCATAAAAAGGCTCCCATGCAGCAGGAGCCTCATCGCGTGTTTATTCGCTCTTCAGCAACCCGGCTATCATGGTATAAGACTTTAGACCCGTGGCTTTGCGTCCCAATTTTTCAATTGGTTTGCTATTTATAAGGAATATATACCTATTCATTTTGCCTTTTTATCTTAAATCAGATGAAACGTTAAAGCAATCTGTTTCTACCATAATCTGCACATAAAAATAGGGCTGCATGATTACCCGCAGCCCTAATCCGAATGGTCGCCGTTAAGTTCCAGAAAACGCTTCTTGATTCTTTGATAATTACCAGGCTTAGAAATTGTCGCTTCTTTACTTTTGCCTTCCGGCGATGAGTTTCTGAAATAGGCTTTCGAGAATTTATCATCAATCTCAACAACTTGGGTGAGATCAATTAAATTTCCGCGGTCCGCCCTTTCAAATCGGTCAGTTGATGCTTTCAATGCGGATTCTAGTCGGTCTAGGTTGTCCAACTGATAATACACCTCATCACTGGTATGAACCATCACTCTGTTACTCTGGGTTGTAAATTTCAGAATCTTCTCGAATTCAATAAAGATAATGCCTGTAATTCCTTCTTTGTCCCGTGTAACCGGCCAATGACTCATTCATTATCCCGCCTATTACTTTTCCAGTAGTTCGGAAGGTACGTTTGGCTGGTTACCCCAGAAGAAGCTAGCTGTCGTTACGGAAAAGATGGCAAAAAGACCAACTGCTGTTGCAACAAATTTCAACACTTTTGTTTTCATTTGTTCTCACCTCCTTTAATACGAATCAGTGAAGCGGTCTGCAGCAGCCATGTTAATCCCAGAAGCGGTGAGTTAAATATAAAGTTCGAAGCCGCGATACAGCAGGTGATCCATTTCAATAACTTGAAGTATCGTTTGGGGATTCGTGTTTGTCCTTCAATTCTTGAAGGTGCGAATAGGAAAGCCAGAATAACATTGCTTGCGTTGATCGCAATCAGCAGCTTGTCCGAAATTGCAATAAAAGGGAGCGAAACTGCGACCGCAGCCGAAACCGTGATACACAGAACAGCCGAATTGAAATGATAGCCTCCTGATACCATCCTAAGAAGCGCAAATGAAAACAAGCATAACATCGTTTCGGGCAGCGCTATAAACACAAGGCCTAGAATGACCGCCATCGTAATCGTAAAGGAAGTATTCAATAGTAGATGGATGCCAAACTGCAATTTGGCTTCTGAATAAGGATGGTCAGGAACCGCGTTCTTCAAGTTAATGGCCAGTTTTTTGGAAATCGCATCAATCATTGTCTATTCCCTTTCTTATAAAAAGATAAAGAAGCGAAACCAAAATGATAATAAAGGTTGCGGATACAAAAACCAGCTCTGTCTTGAGTAAGGTGTAAACCGATGCAAACGCAATGCCGAGTATCAGAAGGACAAGTACGAGGATATTCTCACCTTGGAAGGAAAAGCGATTCAGAGACCATGAGAATCCAAATCCTCTTCGGAATATGAACCAGCAGGTTATGAAGGCTGCAGCAGCTGTTACCGCCTGCAGAAAATACAAATCGCTTGTGTTCTCTTGAACACGAATGACGGTCGTTAAATTGAGAGTTTGCAGAACGTTCAATATGGCTGTTTGTAAGACCGCGTACAGAACATATCCCGGGACAACAACGATGACTGCACCCAGCATGGATATCCGCAGCGTAATAAAAATAATTAATACAAACAGAAGCAAGGAAAGGAATGGCGTATAGTTCTCAAGACCAAGCTCGTATCGCATTGAAAAGCTGAAAACGGACATCATGATTGAAAAGAGGGATAGCTGCAGCAGATACTCTCTGATGTTGTACCGAAACATGGTAAGCATTACTGTGAAAGCTGCCAATCCTTCAAAGACGGAGAAGATAATAAATAACGCGACGTCCAATGGCGATGCAACCCCTTGAAATTAATGACTAGCCTGCACACTTCTCTCTATAACAGCTTTCGACTTAATAAGGGTTCCTGGATATGAATTTGGCTGAATTTGTTGGAAAACATTACTAATTAAAATATACAATGACTTGCGTCACGTGTCTACAATTGAATTTTTTTGTCTTCTAAAATAATGGCCCTTTTGCATAACCCCATCCGGGTTGGGCCATTATAATCAGGTAGTTTTGTTCATTAAGGAGGGATACTTTTGGCTAAACCAGATAACCGGGCGGATAATGCGGCTCATCTGCAGGAGCATATCGAGCATACGGAAGCTAACCTGCAGGAAGCAGAGGATTTCCTCGATGAGCATGCAAGTGAGATTTCCGCTGAGCAGAAGCAGGGCATTGAAGCTAAGAATGAACGGCGCCAAGCCAGTATTGAAAGTTTCGAAGCGGAGAAACAGGACGAATCTTAATCGAACAGGCATCCTGCGCTCCAACAAAAAAACAAGCAGCTCCTTCTTTGCGAAGGGGCTGCTTGTTTTTATTGGAAGCCATTTAACGCGGCTGGTTTAAACCATGATTTTGCAAATCGCATTAGTGAATTCAACCGGATCGTTGATCGGCAGTCCTTCAATCAAGAGCGCCTGGTTGTACAATAGATCCGTATACAGGCTCAGTTTGTCTTTATCCGCTTCGTAAGCGGCTTTGAGCGATTGGAACACCTCATGGTTGACGTTGATCTCCAGTACCTTATCCGCTTTGATATCCTGGCTGTTAGGCATGGCCTTGAGGATTTTCTCCATCTCAATCGTCAATTCTCCCTCGGTGGACAAGCATACCGGGTGGCTGCGCAGTCTCTTGGACGCTTTGACCTTGCTCACTTTGCCCGACAGCAGCGTTTGCATGGATTCGAAGAGCTCCTTGCTGCCGCTCTCTTCCGCATCCGTCTGTTCTTTGTCTGTATCGGATTCAATGCCGAGATCGCCGCTAGAAACGGATTTGAACTCTTTTTCCTTGTAGGTCATGATCGTCTTAATGGCGAACTCATCGATATCGTCGGTAAAGTATAGGATTTCATAGCCCTTCTCGGACACCACTTCGATCTGCGGCAGCTTCTCAATCCGTTCGATCGATTCGCCGGAAGCATAGTAGATATATTTCTGATCCTCAGGCATTCTCGATACGTATTCATCCAGCGTGACCTGCCTCTTCTCTTTGGAGGAGTAGAACAGAAGCAGATCCTGGAGTGTGTCTTTGTTTGCGCCGTAGTCGTTATAAACTCCGAATTTCAGCTGTCTGCCGAAGGACTTGTAGAACTGCTCGTACTTCTCTCTCTCATCCTTCAGAAGACTCAGCAGCTGGCTCTTGATCTTGTTCTTAATGTTCTTGGCGATTAGTGTCAGCTGGCGGTCATGCTGCAGCATCTCCCTGGAGATGTTAAGCGACAGATCCTCCGAATCAACCATCCCTTTGACGAAGCTGAAATAGTCCGGAAGCAGGTCCGAACACTTGTCCATGATCAGCACGCCATTGGAGTACAGCTCAAGCCCCTTCTCGTATTCCTTCGTGTAATAATCGAAAGGCGTGTTCTCAGGAATGAACAGAATGGCATTATAGACGACAGCGCCATCGGCACTGATATGAATATGTTTGAGCGGCTTATCGAAGCCGTAGCGTTTCTCCATGTAGAAGTTCTCGTAATCCTGCGGCGTCAGCTCGTTCTTATTCTTGCGCCAAATCGGAACCATGCTGTTGACGGTCTGTTCTTCTTGATATTCTTCGAATTCATTGTCACTGCCTTCTTTAGGGCGTTGACCTTTAACATCCATCTTAATCGGGTATCGGATGAAATCCGAATATTTCTTAATGATCGATTTCAGGCGATATTCTTCCAGATACTCGTCATATTGATCGTCCTCGGTGTTTTCCTTGATCTTCAAAATAATCTCCGTACCTACCGAATCCTTCTCGGTCGGTACGATCGTGTACCCGTCCGCACCCTCGGATTCCCACTTAAACGCCTCGCTGCTGCCAAGCGTCTTACTGGTAACGGTGATCACATCAGCAACCATGAATGCGGAGTAAAAACCAACCCCGAACTGGCCGATAATATTGTGGCCGTCCTTCAGTTCATTCTCTTTCTTGAATGCCAGCGAGCCGCTCTTGGCAATAATGCCGAGATTATTCTCCAGATCTTCCTGCGTCATCCCGATGCCCGTATCGGTGATCGTCAACGTACGGCTGGCCTTATCGGCGGTTATTTTAATAAAATAATCCTCTTTGTTAAAGACCAGCTGATCGTCGACCAAAGCTTTGTAATAAAGCTTATCTATCGCATCACTGGCATTGGAGATAAGTTCTCTTAAGAAAATTTCTCTTTGTGTATAAATCGAGTTGATCATCATGTCCAGCAATCGTTTGGATTCGGCCTGAAACTGTTTCTTTGCCATGAGTTGATCTCCTTTTCCTAATTCAAAATGTTGAAATAATGATTCATGCGTATTAGCACTCGATTCACATGAGTGCTAATTCTTCCTTTTATATACCATAGACCGAAATTTGATGTCAATATGTCCACCCGATTTGATAGCATGAAAAAGGCCGTCCCGAAGGGCATTCTCATGCTCCTCGGGACGGCCCCGGCCTGAATCTACAAGACTAATACCACTTGATGAATCTGCCGGTCATCCTGCAGTGGGACGAATGGACCATCCTCTGCCGAATACTTGCCTAAATCGACTTCTTTCCCGTCGATCAATAACTGAGTTAGCCCGCTGGACTTATGCGACGGATTGCTGACTGTGATTCGGTACTCTGTGCTCTTGTACTTGTAGCTTGCGGTAAACTCCGGCCATTCCGCTGGAATGCATGGTTTAATCATCAAACGCCCGCCCCGGCGCCGAATGCCGAGAATCCATTCGATGCCGGCCTGATACATCCAGCCCGATGCACCCGTGTACCATGTCCAGCCGGCATGACCGCGATGAGGCTCTTCCGTATAGACATCGGCTGTCATCACATAAGGTTCTCCTACGTACTTCCGAACCTCAGCCGATGTCTTGGTATGCATGATGGGGTTGAACATATGGAACAGCTCGAAAGCCTTATTCCCATCCCCAAGCCCGCACCAGGCAACGATACTCCAGATCACACCGTGCGTATATTGGCCTCCGTTCTCCCGAATGCCCGGAGGGTAGCCTTGAATGTACCCTGGACTCGGCTGCGTCTTATCAAACGGCGGCGTCAGGATATGAGCGATACCCAAGCTGCGGTCGACTAGTTCGCGGTCAAAGGACCGCATCGCCTGCTGCGCACGTTCCGGCGGAGCCATTCCCGAGATAACAGACCACGACTGCGCAATCGAATCAATGCGGCATTCCGCATTATGAATAGAACCGAGCCATTGTCCGCCGTCGGTAAAGGCCCGGCGGTACCATTGCCCGTCCCAGCCCGCTTCGTGGAGTGAGGCTGACAGCTGTCCGCGGATAATCCGGTAATGATCTGCCCGTTCAAGGTCGCCGCGATGCTCACATAGATCGGCAATTCCCCGCAGAACATCGCCAAGGAACCAGCCCAGCCATACGCTTTCGCCGCGCCCTTCGGGGCCAATCATACTCATGCCGTCGTTCCAGTCTCCAATTCCAATGAGCGGCAGGCCATGCTCCCCGAACCGCAGGGAACGATCGAGCGCACGCAAGCAGTGCTCGAGAATCGTACCGCTCTCCTCCGACAATACAGTCGGCTCATACCGTTCATGCTCGTCATCACGCAGAGAATCACTGCAAAGAAACGGCGCCATCTCCTCCAGAATGCTCTCATCTTCAGTATGTTCAAGGTACCGGACAACGGCATAAGGCAGCCATAACAAGTCATCCGAGAAGCGTGTGCGGATCCCTCGCTGCGTCTCCTCATGCCACCAATGCTGCACATCGCCCTCTACATACTGATGCGAGGCGTGAAGTATGATTTGCTCACGGGTGAGATCCGGCCTGCTGTGCAGCAGGGCCAGCGAATCCTGCAGCTGGTCGCGGAAGCCGTAGGCTCCGCCCGCCTGATAAAAGGCCGAGCGCGCCCACATCCGGCAGGCAAGCGTCTGATACAGCAGCCAATTGTTCAGCATGACATCCATCTCAGGCGATGGGGTGGAGACTGTTATTGTACCGAGCACGCCGTCCCAGAAATCGCGCACTTCCGCCAATGCCTGCTCGCAGGCCTGTGCTTGTCCATATTTTCCGGCAAGCTGAGAAGCGGATTCACGGGAATCCTCGCAGCCCAGCAGGATATACACCGTTTGCTCTTCACCCGGTTCGATCACGAGGGCTGACTGCACGGCTCCGCAAGCGTCATAAGCCGGACCGACTGCACCCGACAGATGAATTCTGGAGAGGGCAGCAGGCTTCTCATAGCTCCCGCCCCTTCCGAGAAACTCAAGGCGGTCTCCTGTCCATGTCCGCTGTTCCTTTGTCATTCCGGCATCAGGAGCAGCAGAAGCAGAAGCATCCTGAGAAGCAGCGTACACCGTTAAGAAAGCAGTCGCGTCACGGAAATTCTCCTGGTACGTGTTGTGCGCCAGAAGTATGCCGCTGGATTCATCCCACTCCGTGACGATATACGGTGCATTTCCCTCACGGTGTACGCCCAGCACCCACTCCGCGTAGTAGGTGACGGATAATCGCCGCGTGTCCGCTGTTGTATTCTTCAGCTTCAGCTGGATGATCTTGACCGGGTCTTCAAGCGGGACAAAGACGGTCATTTGCTGCTGCAGACCATGGCTCTCATGCTCATAACGGGTATAACCCCTGCCGTAGGATACGTTGTAAGCGGCGGCGTCATCCGCCCGGGATGGGGCCAGCTGCCAATATTCCCCGCTCTCCTCATCCCGCAGATAACAAACTTCCCCTGGCGGGTCTAAAGCCGGATCGTTCGACCATGGGGTCAGCTTGCATTCCCGGCTGTTGCGCCACCACGTATAACCTGTATACAGCTCGGATGTTAAACAGCCGAACCGCGGGTTCGCCATTACATTAATCCATGGTGCAGGCAGATGATTCCCATTCTTCAATATGATGTGATATTCACTTCCGTCCTTCGAGAAGCCTCCCAAGCCGTTGAAGAATAAGTAAGGATGATCCTCAGCTGCCGCTTCAGAAGGATAGCGATTCTGTGATGCTTCAGCCTGCAGAGGCGCCACTTCCTGAGTACGTCTCGGATCAGGCACTTGCAGCTGAACCTTCAGACTTGGACCGTCTGCACGCAGGGTAATACGGGAGACGGCAAACAATAAGGATTTATCTTCTTGGGATAGTGTAGATGCAGGTACAATGTGTACACCCCCCGGGCCTGAGCCATGACCGGGAGCGATCTGCTCGCTCATACGCAGAAGGGCATCCCGCAGCTCCTGCTGATATCCGCCCGCCGATTCATTCCATATCACCAGATCGAAGGACAATCCTTTTTGACGCAAATATTCATAGCCCGCAAGAAGCTTGTTCACGAAGGACAGATTCGACGTGTCGGCAATTTGCACCATGACAATCGGCCTGTCACCGGAGACTCCGTGTGCCCACAAGCTCTGCTGTCCTTTCCCATTGGCAGCAATGCTCATCTCTTGTTCCTGCTGCAGCGGCGCCGTGAACAGAACCCGTCCGGCGAGCAGCTGATAGACCGCTGCATCAGGCGGGGTGATATGCAAATGCTGCAGATCGATTTGGCTCCGCGTCCATGCAAGCTGGAAGGTTTGTTTCACATGCTGCTCCTGCGACAGCTGCGAAACGATCTCAACTGCCTGCTCTCTCGATTCCGCCGCACCGGTAACAGCCGTCAGCCGGACTTGCCCACCAGGCTCGATACTTATGCGCCTGCGCATCACGAAAGCGGGATCAGCCACAGAACCTACCGTGCCGCCAAGACGGGATTCCAGTCCTCTTGGCCTTGCTATGGAGTGTCCTCTGCCGATGAATAGAGCCCGGTCCGTCTCGAATTCCGCTGGCCCCAGCGATTGGTCGCTGCCGGTAACCGCCAGCGTATGGAACGCCCAGACGGATTTCTCTCCCTCGTTACGGGGACGTTTGCGGGCAAGCAGACACTGTGCGGCTTCCTCATATTCAGTCTGAATGAACAGCTTTGTGAACGCCGGATGGGCTTTATCCGCATCGGGAGACGCTAACGCGATCTCCAGAAACGTCGTCACCTCGATGATCCGCGCATCGCTGCCTGTATTCGTCAGAGTCAACTGCCGAATCTCCGCATTCGATTCTGGCGATACGGTGATGTCCAGCTTCGTCTGCAAATCCTCGTCCTCACGCAGGAACGTCGTCCGCTCTTGCGAGAATTGGACACGCTGCTTGTCCGATGATACGCGGCAAGGCAGATAGGACGGGGACCATAATTTCTCCCGCGTGACGTCGCGGATATACATAAAGCTCCCCCAAGGGTCAGCGACCGGATCTTCCCTCCAGCGGGATAGAGCCATGCCGTTATACCGGATGAACCCGCTGCCGCTGTTGGATACAACCGTCGTCAGCGATCCGTTAGCGTGCACATTCACTTCCGGCAGCAGTGTTGGAACCGTCGTAAATTCCCGGAGCGGGCCGATTTGCGCCGGTTTCGGATGCTCTCTTCGCGTCCTGCCGGGCAGCTCCCTCTGCAGAATCGCATCTTTTGGCGGAATACGCTCAATTAAGAGCAGCTCTGCTGCCTGCACACGTTTATCACTGTGGAAGTAATCAATCATTGTCTTGGGCAGCAGCATATTCGCCAGCGTCAGAAGGCTCATGCCTTGGTGATGCGCCATGAAGCTGCGGATTACCTTACAGGATTCATCCTGCGGCATACGGCCTGAGGTAAAGTCAATGGCTTCATAGAAACCATACTGCCCGCGCCCACCGAGCTGCTCCATCCGCTCCAAATCCTTCAGGCCTTCACGCACAGCGAACGGCAGCGCCATAATGGTTGCGTACGGCGACACGACCAAATCTTCGTCGAGCCCGCGTTTGAAGCCGAGTCCCGGCACTCCGAATGCGCGGTATTGATAGTTCAGCTGATAATCGAATGCGTAATAGCCCGACTCCGATATACCGAAGGGAACGCCGCGTTCCCTTGCGTATTCAATTTGCCGCTCCACAACCCCGCGGTACGTGCTGTCCCAGATGGTATTGCGGTAGGTGCGCATAATCAGCCACGGCATCATATATTCAAACATGGTTCCGGACCATGAAACCAATGCAGTCCGGCTGCCCTGCTTCTTGGCGGTCCGGCCCAGCGCCAGCCAGTGGGACACGGATATTTGGCCAAGCGCGATTGCAACGAAGCTTGTCTGCCTTGCCTCTGAAGCAAGCAGATCATAGAGGATCGTATCGCGTTGTCCGGATACTGCGTGATAACCCAGCACGAATAGCTTGGCTTTATCGTCATACAGCGGGCGAAAATCGGTCGATGTAATCAAGCTTTCCAACCGGTCGATCAGCTCATATCCGCGCGCAATCCAATCCTCCGGGGCAGCCTGTGACGAAGGGCCCCGGTTAGAGCTGCGATGCTTAGCAAGCTCACGCTCATCATGGTCCATTCCCTCTGCTAATTCTTCCGGACGGGTCTGATCAAGCTCGACCGCAAATTCAACGTTTAAATTCCCAAAAGCACCCTGGACAGGCTTCGCGTTTCCGGTCAGGCCCGACTCTTTAAGCCAGTGCAGGAGCCCTTGTTTCACTGTCATCAGACTCGCCACGAAATTGCCGGAGTCTACGGTGGAGACATACGCCGGGTAAAGCGTCGAAAGCGATACGGTATCGTACCAGTTATAGAGATGGCCGTTCCATTTGTCCATCCGTTCAATGGTGCTGACCGTACGATCCAGCCGTTTCACAAGCTCCTCCATGGTGATAAAGTCAAAGTCCCGCGCGGCTACCGCAGCTGTCAGCAGGAAACCGATATTCGTAGGCGATGTACGATGCGCGACCCCGTTAGCCGGTTCGATTTGGACATTGTCCGGGGGTAAGAAATGATCCTCAGGCCCGGCATAATCCTCATAAAACGCCCATATTTGCTTCGCTAGCCCGCGCAGCTGCTCCTTGTCCGCTGAATCAAGCTGCTGGACATCCTCGGCAACCGGCTGATCCAGCCAGCGTACCGCAAAGGGAGCCAGCGCCCAGAACAAGCAAAGCGCGAGGCCAATCCACATCAAGGATTGATTCGACTGCAAGGCCACCGCAACTGCAAAAAGGACAATGAGCAAGCAGCCGCCGCTTGCGCCAAGCAGCGCCGGACGGCGGCGCCCCCCATAACTCCGCTCTATATGCGAGGAGCTGGTCCATTCGAGCAGCCGGCGTTTGCTGATCCACATTCGATAAAGCGATTTTCCGATCGCATCCAGCAGAACCGCGGTTTGAAAAGGCAGTGTCCACAGGGCAATCAAGATATGCAAAGCCGTCGACAGCAAATTCCGGGGCCGCGGGTCAGCCCGGTTAACGAGCAGAAGCTGTCTGACCAGCGGCAGCAGCATCGTTGCAAGCAAAACCGTAAGCCAGCGCCCGGAGGAACCGGGCAGAACCGTTAACGCAAGAGCCAGCAGCACAAAGTACGCAATCGGAAGCACACTTCGGCGCAGATTGTCGATGATTTGAAAACGGGTAAGCAAAGACAGATCGATCGGCCTCAGCACGCCTCTGCGGTCACACACGCTTGTGTACAGCCAGCAAAGAAGCTGCCAATCACCGCGAACCCATCTGTGCATCCGTTTCTGATAAGAGACAAATGTCGACGGGTGATCATCAATCAGCTCAATATCGGACAGCAGGGCGGTACGCAGGAAGCCGCCCTCAAGCAGATCATGGCTGAGCACCTTATTCTCCGGAATTCGCTCCCCTAACAGCTCGGAGAACACCTCCACGTCGAAGATCCCTTTTCCGGTGAAAATCCCCTGCCCCAGCGCATCCTGATACGGATCGGAAGCGGCAAACGCATAGGGGTCCAGCCCCGGCTCCGACCAAAAATAGGCAAGCCGTGACCGCATGGCCGACTCATGGCTGATTCCGATCCGCGGCTGCAGGACGCCGTAGCCTTCAACGACTCTGGTTCCCGAATCATTCAGACGCGGTCTGTTATAGGGCAGATGCAGCGTACCGATCATCCGCTGGGCGCTCCCCATAGGGAGCTGGGTATCCGCATCCAGCGTAATGATATAGCGGATGTGCGGCAGCACGGCCTGATCACCCATTAGCACATCATAGCTCGTTTCCTTGCTGCCCTTCAGCAGCTCGACGAATTCCACCAATTTGCCGCGCTTGCGCTCCCAGCCCATGAATACACCTTCACTAGGGTTCCATTGCCTGCGGCGCTGATAGAAGTGAAAGGTTGTTCCCTTCAGCCCTGTCTCCGTATCTGCCCGCTCTCCGGCATATTTGCGGTTTAACGCCTCCATACGCTCACGCGCAAAAGCAACAAGCCCCTCGTCCTCGGGAAGCCTCTCATCCGAAGCATCGGTATAATCGCCTAACAGCGCGTAATGGATATGGGGATCACGGTTAGCCAAATAGTGAACTTCCAGACGGTCCGCAAGCTCCGCCACTTCCTCCGGTGTGGACCAGATCGCAGGAATTACAACCATTGTAACGGCATCCGGCGCAATCCCGCTCGAATAATCATAGCGCAGCAGCGGCCGCGGCCTGCATATACGCTCAATGCCGAAATGCAGCCACGTAATCGCCCACTCGCTCACGGGGATAATCAGCGCAAGCAGTATGACTGCCAAGCCTGCCGCCGTAACTCCTTGCCTGCTGCCAATCCAAGCGGCTGCAACGATGAAGACAAGCGTGAATAAGCCGATGATGGATGCGAAATAGGTCAAGGCAGCCCGATTGGCAAAGCCTGCGCTCGGCATCTTTCTCGGCTGGCTGCATTGCTTCAGAGATTGAATAAGCTTCGATACGCCTGCCGGTTCGAACAAATAGTAAGCAGCAAACGTCGGACGCGTAAGCTCATCACCCTTAGGCGGAAGGGAAACCGTGAGGTCCTCGTGAAGGACGAGCACGCCGGCGTCCCCTTCTTCGCGCTTCCTGAGGCCGGCAGATACCCGTTCATATTCATGCCTGGCAAGGGCCAAAGACTGCCCTGCAATCAAATTCTCAGGGACACGCAGGCGCTTGGCTAATCCTTCAATCCGGTTCAGCATCTCATTCTTGCTGAAAGAATCAAGTAAAGGATAAATCCCTGTACAGTCATGGCGCAGCGTTCGGTCAAGCAGACTGATCCGCTCGAAGAGATCATTCCAATCCCGGCGCTCATTACTGCGCAGGCTTGTAATTAAATTGCCGGCTCTCACCTGGTAGGCAGCCTGAAGCTGATGCTCATAGGTCACGATCCGGTCAAGATCTTCCGAGCCGTTCTCGTATTTGCACACCAGCCATTCCCGCACGGATGCGGTATCACCGGACCATTCCCGAAGATGGCTGATCAGGTGAACAATCCACGGGCCGGACAGCGGAACGCTCTGTCCTGCCGCTTCCAATTCTGCAGAAATGGCCTCAGAGCTCAGCTTGGTCGGCTCGATTCGGGAGAGCAGCTGCTGCACCAGAACGCAAACCTCCCGCCGATCCTGAACCATGGCCATCGTTTCTGCTATTCTTCCGATCAGAGCCACCCGCAGAATAAGCGGTATGGACCTGACCTCAGCCAGCGTCAATACGGAGATTTCCTGATAGGCATTGATGTAGGCAGCGAAGGATTCCTCATTCAGAACCCCGTCCACTTGCCCTAGATAAGCCTCGCATAACGATTGAATGCGCAGCCTTCCGCTGGTCCGAAGCATCGGCAGGTTCACAAGTTTAGCGCGGGTTAATTGCATTCTTACCCCGAGTGCCTGCTCCTCAATAAACTCCGCGTTGTCGAGCAGCCATTCTTCAGCCTGCTGTGCGCAGGCTGCATGACCGCCCTGCAGAATAAAGACAAATTTCCTCAAGCTCTCTAAGTCTGCGTCAAATTGATTTTTTATGTATTTGGGCTGCGTCAGCACTGCCTTTAAGGTGTGCTGCAGCGCAAGCTCATGTGCATGTTGGCAAATTTTCTCGATCGTATAAACCATGGATTCGTTCCTCCGGAGAATCAGTTGTTGAATTATTCAAGCAGGCCTGTTCGTCCGGTATTACTGAAAATTCCGGGACTATCAAATTATTACCAGTATTGAGGCATTTTATGAGTGAATCTGAAGATTCTCATGGAATTACATGTAAAGGTTGTTCATTTGTCGTCCTCATTTGCCGATAATTTAATGTACTCCTCTATGCAGGGAGCCACCGATTATTCCCTCACTCCATACCAGACTTCATGCAGATTTAACCTATAACTTTCAGATAAGACGGTGATTTGAATGGGTTTACTTTTGGATATGAAAACAATTTTCGTTTCACTGGTCGTCGGACATCTATTTACCGTGATCCTGATCAGTGCGTATCGGCATAAGCAGGCGAGGGACAGTATGGTGAATACGTTCTTCGAAGGAAAATGGGTGCAAGCCCTTGCTTGGCTGTTCCTGGCAGTACGGGGCGGCATTCCGGACGAGATTACCATATCACTTGCGAATTCAATGTTATTCATTGGAACTTCCTTGGAAGCCGTAGCGCTTCTGAAACTGCAGCATGCCATTGACAAGACAATGAAGCGCATGTATTTGGCCTTGACTGCGGCGAATATACTCGGCTTTCATCTCCTTATGTTCGTTCATAATGTCGAGAGTGCCCGGGTTGTCTTCGCTTCTATCGGTACGGCAGCTTTTCTTATCCTCCCGGCTTACAAGATGGTACGGAGGACGGAATCTTCCATGCTGATGAGAATTATGGGCCACCTCTATTTCCTGGTCATCGCAGCTTTGCTCGCAAGATCTACAGCCGCCCTGCTGTCGAACCAGACAATGGGGCTTTTCACACCGGGGGTTTATCAAACGTTCTCGTTCATCTCTGTGTATCTGGTGATGATTTTGGGAAATACGGGGTTTGTTCTCTTATCCAAAGAACGGGCCGACCGCGAGCTGCTCCGCGCAGCCAGTTATGATGATTTAACCGGTACGCTCAACCGCAGGGCGTTTATTTTACAAGCCAAGCAGCTTCTCCATGCTTATGCCTTGAAGAAAAAGCCTGTCTCGCTGCTGCTCTTCGATATCGATAGGTTCAAAAGCATTAATGATGCGTACGGCCATGATGCCGGAGATCTGGCGCTTCAGGATCTTGCAAGGCGGGTCCATAAACTGCTGGGTCAAAGTGATTTATTCGGCCGATACGGGGGTGATGAGTTTGCCATTCTCTTGCCCGGGGCGTGTGAGCATGAATCGGGTGCGCGAGCCGAACAAATCCGGCAAGAGGTGAATGGGCCGGCACTTGAAGGATTTCCGACATCCTATACCATCAGTTTAGGGGTCATTACCGTTGTTCCGGACTCCTTTACGCAGCTGGAGGCGCTCTATACCTCATGTGACAGAGTGCTCTACCTTGTCAAAAATAACGGGAGAAACGGTGTGTTTCGAAGCGTTGGGCGCTAAGGCCTCTACAGCGCAGACGATAAAAATACCCCTATAATAACAGCTAAGCAAAGGAAGCTCCACGATCAAAACGTTAAAAAGCGCTGGCACTTCCCGGCCAACGCTCCTCTAGTATTTTCTTTTGCCTTCTTTCACTAATCATGATCTCTTGAGGGGGAGAAGTATGACTGAAGACGCTTATTGACTCTCCACATGGGAACCTAGAGTCCGGCCACCGTTTGCATCTTCATCGTTGCTTTCCGTTAACCAGCCCTCCGCAAGACGTTTACCCAGAATCGGTTGAACCCAGCGTAAATAATACAGAAAACCGACCAACAGCGCCGCGGCTGTAAGGAGGAACGGCATCTGCACCGCGGCGCGCAGTTCCCAGCGAGTGGCAGGGCAATACGTGTTGGCAGTCAACCACACGACGCCTGCGCATCTATACTGGATTATTACAGCTATTTCGGGCTATAGACGTTCAAAATAGCGCTATACTGGAAATTTCCAGTTATTAATTCCCAATTTGAGCTTATGTCAATATAGTAGACACAACTTTATGAAACCTGGAGTTGCTCGTAATAGCTTTTTTCGAACGCATACGGGGACTTGTAACCTAAGGTAGAATGGATCCGAATTCGGTTGTATTCGAGTTCAATATATCCATGAAGGGCGTCATAAGC
>NZ_JBHSOW010000108.1:0-13430 GCF_042656405.1 Paenibacillus solisilvae
AAGCTTTGCTAGCTTTTTAAAACCTTTATGACAGGTCACTCATGTTCAGTTTTCAAGGAACAAATATTTCTCGGTTTCACAACCGGATTTATAATATAACATATTACTTCACTACAATGCAACTGTTAATTTCTTACTCAGTCATCATTGTCCGTCGCTTCTTGCGGCGGATTTATAATATATCATCCTGATATCAATAAATCAACTGTTAAAATAATACATTATTTAACGTTCCTGAATGGCTGTGAACCTTCCGATTGCATAATGCACTTGGCTGCTGAGGATATTAACTTGAATTGGGACAAGCATCAAAATTATTCCTAACAAAATCCTTCTAGCCCTGTTTTCAACCGTCAAATTATGTGCTAGAATGAAAGCGCTAACAACATCATTTTATTGAGGGGGATCACTACATGATGAATGTTGCATCCGAAAATTCAAGAAACTTGTATGAAAGCTTTGAGGTTGAGAAGGATATCTATTACTTCAAAGTTGGAACACTTGGGCTTGTTAGTTTCCACGGTAGAAACTATAACATTAAAAAGGTTATATCTGCCGACGAGTTGAATAAGTACATTACAAGCGGTCAATTCGTCAGAGTTAGCGGCAGCTGTTATGTCAATACCGGGAAGATCGTTTCATTGACAGGCGGCATGATTCTTTTTGATCAAAAGGGATCGGACACTAAACAAGTTCCAGTATCCAAATGGAGACAGCACCATATCAAGAATCTGTTGTCCGCACGCAAGCCCATCGCCATGTAGACAGCAATAGAGAAAGCCTTGTTTCGACTGATGATTAGATCATCCGAAACAAGGCTTTTTGTATTGGCTATGAACACTTCATGTTTAAGTGGAATTTACGCTAGTATGGCCCGATTATCTCCAGTTCCCCGAAAGAGGCTTGAGCCTGCAGCAGAATCCGACGGAATCCCTCCGAGATAACAACCGTAAGCAGCTCCTAAATACGTAACCCCTACTCCTTCACCGCATCCATGTTGGCAATTACTTTATTGAATAGACGCGTTAGTTCACGGACCTCTTCTTGCGAGAGTCCCGTAAACATCATTTCCATAATTGCAGTTCTTCTTTCCTTCAGACGCTCAACAAGCTGCGTACCCTGATCAGTTAGAACGAGATATACAACACGCCGGTCGTCCACGTCACGCTCACGCTCAAGGTACTGAAGGTCGATCAGTTTATCGGCTATTCCAGTAATGGCGCCGGCTGTGATTTGCAGCTTATCCGCGATTGCTGAAGCTTTCTGCGGCCCTTCCTCAAATAACCTTACCAGAATACGAGCTTGCATAGCGTTAATTCTCAGATCATTTTCTCTAGCCCATTCTGCGTCCATACGGCGCTTCATGAGTGTAAATGTATGTTCGAGTTGAAGAATATCTTCTTGACGCTGCTTGTCCATCGCTCAGTTCTCCTTTTAAAGCATTCTCAATATATTTACTTTAAGACATAATATTTTACTTGTAAAGGATTTTCGATTCTAATTAGCTGTCTGTTTCAGGTATGGATTCCATATTTACCCTATGCAGGTTACTTCACAATCCTTATAATGAATAAAAATGATTTCAGAGGTAATGATTGTGCAGCTTTCATTTGAAACGGAACGTTTAATTCTTCGTCCATTTAATCACACTGATGCTTCTGAAGTACAGCTATTAGCCGGAAATATTGAGGTTGCTAAAACAACGCTGTCTCTTCCACACCCTTATCCGGACGGGTCGGCAGAGGTTTGGATCGATTTTCGGCGGGATGCTGCACGGCAAGGTCACGGCTATACATTCGCAATTACGAATAAAGAATCGAAGCTTCTCCTTGGCTCGATTAGCTTGAATATCACCTCTGAACATAAAAGGGCAGAGCTGGGTTATTGGCTTGGTGTTCCTTATTGGAGAAAAGGCTATACGACTGAAGCCGCGGCCCGGATTATACAGTTCGGGTTTGAGGAACTTAAGCTGAACAAAATATTCGCAGCTGCGCTGACCCGAAATCCCGCTTCATCTAAAGTCATGATCAAAATCGGAATGAAGCATGAGGGCCTGCTTCGGCAGCATGTGCTCAAATGGGGCCAGCCGGAGGATGTTACTTATTATGGCTTAACTAGAGATGACTATGATCGTTTATGAATGATAAACAAACAGGATGCCGCAGCCGATAACTGCAGCATCCTGTTTGTTATTTGCCAAGTCGCAACGGCTCCATCCCAAGCAGGGATAATCGAAGCGCCTGCCAAGCGCAGCGTAAAACCTCCTGCAGGGACCAGGCAGCTGTTCCAGCTGCCATTACCGCAAGTCCATGTTTATGCGTAACGGATATACTCGTGAGTACTGGATGCCCTTCCCGCGTGGAGAAGTTGTCCAAAGCGGTTCGCACAGACTCGATGTGCTTATTAGTAATTCGGTCTGAGAAAGCGTAGAAAACGCCTGTATGTGTCATTTTATCAAAGCAGCCTGGAGCTGACAGATGCTGAGTTTCAGGAAGTATGAATTGATTTTGCGCGAAAATAAGCTGCCCCTCATAGTTCACTTTCAAACGGTTCCTGTACGCCCGATATACAAATTGTTCCCCTCGCAGGGTGCGTCCCGGGCACAGCACCTCCGCTTGCATCCAAACGGAGCCACTGGCCAACTCGACTTCTGTATCATTGATGAAAACAGCATCCTTAAATAACATAATCGGTTCAGGCATGGACTCTACAATTGCACCCGGCGCTAACTGAAATGTCTGAGAAAGCGACGCTCCTCTCGACAGCTCCAAGCACGGATGAACTTTAGTAAACGACTGGTTGGTAACATACAAATGAGCATCAGCACCCAATCTCCAATCCAGCTCATACCGGTCCCCTGCCAATAAACCCGGCGATACATCCATCACAATAACACCGACGGGACCGTTCAACGGAAAGGCCTTCGCAATTTTGATCGGGGCAGTATGATACTTAGAGGCAAGTAATGTCTGCCCATTCTTATTCACGAAGGACGCCCGAAGATTCGATACACGCGCCGCCGGTATTTGGTTAAGCTTGGTGAGTGTGTGCAGCGCCATGCTCATGCTGGTGTTCATGGGTGTGGTTATGGTCGTGACGATGATCATCCGCGTGATTGTGATCATGTGAATGATGAGCTGCCGATTGAGTTTCATGAGAGTGAGCGAGATTGTTTACATGAGCAAGCTCATGCTCCAGCCAACCGACGATTCGGTCTACATTCACTCCGCCGAATAAGTTGGAAAATACATATGGACGCTGCCCGCGCATCCGTTTAGTGTCCTCTTCCATCACTTCCAGACTTGCGCCTACATATGGAGCCAGATCGATTTTGTTTACAATCAGCAGATCTGACCGCATGATTCCCGGCCCGCCTTTACGCGGAATCTTCTCCCCCTGCGCTACATCTATAATGTAGATAAAACGATCCACCAATTCGGGACTGAAAGCAGCTGCCAAATTATCGCCGCCGCTTTCGATGAAAATCAGATCCAAACCTTCAAAACGGGCAGTCAGCTCATCCACTGCCTCGAAATTCATTGAAGCATCCTCGCGTATCGCAGTGTGCGGGCAGCCGCCTGTCTCCACTCCAATAATCCGTTCCTCAGGCAAAACCCCGGTTGCGGCTAAAATACGGGCATCTTCTTTGGTATAAATGTCATTCGTAATAACAGCTACACTGTATTTATCCTTAAGCGCCGCTGCCAGCCTCTCAACGAGAGCTGTTTTACCCGATCCTACGGGACCGCCAATCCCAATGCGTATTGGACGTGATTTATCAATAGACGGCTTTTCCCATTCCTTATGATCATGCCCTTGTCCTTGACACATAGTGGGTATACCTCCTGTGAGTTATTTGTGATATTTCATTCTACATTTCCAGCATAGAGCATAATCAATTCAAAAGCATAAAATCGTTCGTTCTAGAGTGCTACCGGCTACGACATAAATAATCTTGAATACAGTGTCTCATGCCTGATCATCGCTATTTCTGCCATTGGCATGTTGGAATATGCGTCCTCCGGCTCGAGCTCTGAGGCAGCTAACCATGCCTTAGACGCAAGAGGTGCCAGCCTGGCTATAATCGACTGACCTTCTGTTTGGCCAATGGACATGAGACGAAGCGCGCTGTTAATACAAGTAACGATGCATGCATACAAATAGCCCTCAGCTGCTTGATTTAACGGAATTCCGAATCGATAACAGGCAAATCCATGCACGAGCGGATGTGTTGCAAAAGAACTGCCGTTTCGAAGCGCATTCGTGAGCGGCGTCCAATCCGTCTCGGGATAAATGCTGCCAAGCAGCTGCAGAAGCCTTCGTCCCATTTTCTCCACGCCAACACGAGTCTCAACTGCTGTCCGCTGGACATGCACCAGCTTTTCCACAGCCCAAAGACGATCCCAATCGGCAGCCGCTGCATCACGGTAAACGGCTTTGATGACCATCGCGTCCGCAGTTGACCAGCTTTGTGCCAGCATGGCTGATGCATAAGCCTCAAGCTCATTGCTTGTACGGATTCGTTCCTCTTGTACCAGCGTTTCCAGACCAAAGGAGTGGGAGAATCCTCCGATTGGAATAGCTGAATCAAGCAGCTGTTGAAGCGCTAACCAAGGAAGTACAGCTGCGCCTTCCGATTCGAAGGGGGTTTCACCCATCCTGCCACCTCATTTTCATTAAAACAGAAAATAGCGCTGCGCCATCGGCAGAACCTCTGAGGGCTCGCAAGTTGCAGGAACACCATCCACTTTTACTTCATAAGTCTCTGGATCAACAGATATGGCTGGCGTAGCATCGTTATGAATCATATCTTTCTTCGTTATTTGACGGCAGCCCTTGATTGGCTCAACCCGCTTGGACAATCCAAGCTCAGCTGCAATCCCGCGGTCATAAGCAGCCTGCGAAACGAATGTGATGGAGCTGTTTGAGTTCGCTTTGCCAAACGCGCCAAACATTAACCTCCCAAAAACCGGCTGCGGAGTTGGAATCGATGCGTTAGGGTCTCCCATTTGCGCAAAGGCGATCGTACCGCCTTTAATAACCAGATCCGGTTTAACTCCGAAGAACATAGGACTCCATAGGACAAGGTCAGCGAACTTACCTGGCTCAATCGAACCAACCAAATGAGAGATACCATGCGTAATCGCAGGGTTTATCGTATATTTGGCTATATACCTTTTAATCCGGAAATTATCTGCCTCGGCTGCCGTGTCCGGCGCAAGCGGTCCACGTTGACGCTTCATTTTGTCCGCAGTCTGCCAGGTCCTGATAATAACCTCACCAACACGGCCCATCGCCTGGGAGTCTGAGCTGATCATGCTGAATACGCCCATATCGTGTAAAATGTCCTCCGCTGCAATGGTTTCCGGACGAATCCGCGAATCGGCAAAAGCAACATCCTCCGGGATACTGCTGTCCAAGTGATGACAGACCATCAGCATATCTAAATGTTCTTCAATGGTATTAATGGTGAACGGCCTGGTTGGGTTTGTTGACGACGGCAGAACGTTAAGCTCACCTGCAGCCCTTATAATATCCGGCGCATGGCCGCCGCCCGCTCCTTCCGTATGATACGTGTGAATGGTACGGCCTTTAAAAGCAGCTAAGGTGTCTTCCAGAAACCCCGCTTCATTTAGAGTATCCGTATGAATAGCCACCTGAACGTCATACTGGTCCGCTACTTCTAAGCAAATATCAATAGCTGCAGGTGTCGTTCCCCAATCCTCATGCAGCTTGAGCCCGATCGCCCCTGCTTCAACCTGCTCGATAAGCGGCCCTGTAAATGAAGAATTCCCTTTTCCTGTGAAACCGAGATTCATCGGAAAAGCTTCCGCAGCCTCCAGCATGCGCCGCATATGCCATGCACCCGGAGTACAGGTTGTGGCATTGGTCCCGGTAGCCGGCCCAGTGCCGCCCCCAATCATTGTCGTCACGCCTGAGGATAATGCAGTCTCGATTTGCTGCGGGCAAATGTAATGAATGTGCGTATCAATTCCGCCCGCCGTTACAATTTTACCTTCTCCGGCAATGACCTCCGTGCTCGCGCCAACGATCATGTTAGGCATAACCCCATCCATAATATCCGGGTTACCCGCTTTGCCGATGCCGACAATTACCCCGTCACGGATACCGATATCCGCTTTAACGATCCCCCAGTGATCGATAATAATCGCATTGGTGATCAGTGTATCGAGAACGCCATCGCTTCGAAGCGCACCGCTGGATTGGCCCATTCCATCACGAATGACTTTGCCGCCTCCGAATTTACACTCATCCCCATACACGGTAAAATCCTTCTCGATTTCAGCCCACAATTCCGTGTCAGCTAATCGAACAGCGTCACCTGTCGTTGGGCCGAACATTTGGGCATAGCTGCTGCGATCCATGCGACTCATCCGAATGCCCCCTTCCAAGTTTCCAGCCGCTTGCGTACCTCCTCAGGCATTTTTCCATGCAAAGCAGGCCCGTTCGTAATCGCGTTCAATCCAAAGGAACGCTTATGACCTCCTAGTTCTACCAGCTGAACGGGCTTCTCCTCACCAGGTTCAAAGCGAACGGCAGTGCCTGCAGGGATATCGAGCCTCATGCCAAACGCAGCCTCACGATCAAACTGCAGTCCGCGGTTCACTTCAAAGAAATGATAATGAGATCCGACCTGTACCGGCCTGTCACCCGTATTTACAATAATAAGTTCAATCGTCGCACGTCCGGCATTCAACTCAATTTCGCCGGCAGCAGTACGGTATTGCCCAGGAATCATGGGACCACCCTTTCTAAAAGCATTGCGGTGAAAACGACTTTGGAAGCATAAGTTTTGTTTTGCAGAAGCAATACTCAACAATAACTAATGGGAAATTGGATGATGGACGGTGACGAGCTTCGTGCCATCCGGGAACGTTGCCTCTACTTGTACTTCATGAACCATTTCAGGAATTCCAATCATCACTTTGTCCCTGGTCAGGATACGGGTGCCATACTCCATTAGCTGAGCAACGGTCATTCCGTCACGCGCACCTTCCATAATCTCGGAGGTAATAAGCGCAATGCTCTCCGGGTAGTTTAATTTCACGCCACGATTAAGTCTTCTTCGCGCCAAATCAGCGGCTATTGTAATAAGCAGCTTCTCTTTTTCCCTTTCTGTCAACTGCATCATGTCACCTCTTCTTTAGCGTTATTAGTGTTATTATACAGAGCGCCGACTATGAAGTAAATAAACCCCTGTTAGATTTAATGACATTAACAAATATTCATGATAGTTTTGTTAACATCCTAAATTTGCACGCCTTTCAAAGACTAACCAAATCATTGATTATCAGCTATTTGCCTAGTAATCCCTCTGTCGTTTCCGCCTAAATCGGGGTCATATTCGCTAGCCTTTATATGTCTATTGTGATAGACTCAAATGTATTGAACTTACTTTGGGAGGGACCTACATGGCGTCAAATAGAATGCGTTCTGACATGATTAAAAAAGGATTCGACCGCGCTCCGCACCGCAGCTTGCTGCGTGCTGCAGGTGTAAAGGAAGAGGATTTCAACAAACCATTTATCGCTGTTTGTAATTCCTATATTGATATCATTCCCGGTCACATGCATCTGCAAGAATTCGGAAAGCTTGTTAAAGAAGCTATTCGTGAAGCAGGCGGCGTACCGTTTGAATTTAATACGATCGGCGTAGACGATGGAATTGCAATGGGTCATATCGGGATGCGTTATTCGCTTGCAAGCCGCGAAATCATTGCAGACTCCGTTGAAACAGTTGTAAATGCTCACTGGTTTGACGGCATGGTTTGTATTCCGAACTGCGACAAAATCACACCAGGCATGATCATGGGCGCTCTTCGCGTCAATATCCCAACCATGCTGGTCAGCGGCGGACCGATGAAAGCAGGAAAAACATCCGATGGCCGTCCGATCTCCTTATCCAGCGTATTTGAAGGCGTCGGCGCTTTCCAAGCTGGTAAAATCGACGAAGCAAGCCTGACTGAGCTTGAACAATACGGCTGTCCAACCTGCGGTTCATGTTCCGGTATGTTTACAGCTAATTCCATGAACTGTCTGGCTGAAGGCCTTGGCCTTGCACTCCCAGGAAACGGTACAATTCTTGCCGTATCTCCAGAACGTAAAGAATTCGTTAAGCAAGCAGCTCGTCAATTGATGAAGCTGATTGAACTTGATCTTAAACCGCGTGATATCGTAACGAAAGATTCGATCGACAATGCTTTCGCACTCGATATGGCAATGGGCGGATCAACGAACACCGTTCTTCATACACTGGCTATTGCACATGAAGCCGGTATTGAATATCCGATCTCCCGTATTAACGAAATCGCAGCTCGCGTACCTCATCTTGCAAAAATCGCTCCAGCTTCCGACCATCATATTGAAGATGTTCAC
Organism: Paenibacillus solisilvae; assembly: GCF_042656405.1. NCBI lineage: Bacteria > Bacillati > Bacillota > Bacilli > Caryophanales > Paenibacillaceae > Paenibacillus > Paenibacillus solisilvae. Next base: position 8,397 of record NZ_JBHSOW010000108.1, read on the forward strand.
AATGCCGGCGGTGTTAGTGCGATTCTCAACGAGTTGTTCAAAAAAGAAGGCGCTCTGCATGGCGAGGTGCTTACGGTTACAGGCAAAACACTCCGTGAGAATGCAGCCGGTCATGAAATTACGGATCATGAAGTTCTCCACCCTATTGATAACCCTCATAGTGAGCGCGGCGGGCTAGCGGTTCTATTTGGAAACCTTGCTCCAGAAGGTGCGATCATTAAAGTTGGCGCGGTAGATAAATCCGTGAACGGCTACCACAAAGGTCCGGCAATCTGCTTTGACTCCCAGGACGAAGCGTTGGCAGGCATTGCTAACGGCAAAGTCAAAGAAGGACATGTTGTCGTTATCCGCTATGAAGGACCGAAAGGCGGACCAGGAATGCCGGAAATGCTTGCTCCAACTTCACAAATCGTTGGTATGGGACTTGGCGCTAAAGTCGGTCTGGTTACTGACGGCCGTTTCTCCGGTGCTTCACGCGGTATCAGCATCGGTCACGTATCTCCAGAAGCAGCAGAGGGCGGTCCTATCGCTTTTGTTGAAGATGGCGATCTGATCGAGCTTGATCTCGATAACCGTGAAATGAACCTGCTGATCAGCGATGAAGAATTCGCGCAGCGTAAAGCCAACTGGAAAGGGTTCGAGCCTAAAATTAAAAAAGGTTACCTTGCCCGTTACTCTCACCTTGTAACAAACGCCAGCACTGGCGGCGTTATGAAGATTTAATTTATTCGATTGCAGACTATTTTATACATGCTTCCCTGCATAGGTTCAATTGGCTCCCTGCCAGTTGGACATGCAGGGCTTTTTTATGTCCATAATAAAAAGCTGGAGAGCAATGCAGCATGCTCACCAGCTTCTTTACCAATCTGACTCTTCTATGTTCCTGGATTGCTGCTTCCATCGCTTGCGGTGGATGAGACAAAATCAGCCGCAAGTACCACGCTGCCTCTCGGCTCCTGTCCATACGCATCCGGCTCTTGCGTAATAGCGATGGAATCGTAATCACCAGGAGTGAAGGTATAGTACAGAGCTCCCGACCCGTCTTGCGAAATAAATGTTCCCGCATTCACCGGCTTACCGCTCTTCAGCAACCAAACCTGAAATGCTTCTTCTTTTTTGAGGGCGGGCAGCTTCTCCGTCTGTACAATTAAATGCATGCCCTTATCATCAATGACGATGGTCGCAAGCCCTTGTGCAACAATATCCTTGGCCTTGGGACTGAGCTGCACGACATTATTGATCCGAAGGGCAGTTACGGGATTGCCTTTGACAGCAAGGTCGTGCTGAAGCTTCGTCACTTCAGTCAGCAGCGAATTTTTCTCCATGTTCAATCCATTGTTCTTGAGCGCGAGCATTCCTGTCATAACAAGGAATATAACTGATGCTGCACCTAATGCGAAGGCGGATTTGTTGCGTTTAACCGGTTTGAATATATCTTCATGCTGACGGGTTTCTTGATTGCTGGCCGCTACACCAGTCAATTGATTTGAGCTTAAGTGCGGATCTTCCGATTGCAAAACATGCTTCAGGATCCGGGATTTCATCCCCACAGGCGGCGCAGTGTCTTCAACTGCAAGAGGTATTGCATCCACGATATCTTTCAGTTCAGCTAAGTATTCCTGACATGGATGACAATGCTCCAAATGCACTTCAAACAACTCGCGTTCATGATTATTCATACCGCCAAGTACATACATAGCAGCTTCATCACAAAAATGTTTTGCGCTTGCTGTCATAGCCTCGCCCCCTCCTTCCACATATGATCAAACCAGGTCCGCAAATGCTTTAAAGCCAGCCTTACACGGCTCTTTACTGTTCCAAGCGGAATTTGCTGTCGATCCGCAATCTCCTGCTGCGTATATCCCATATAATAAATCCACTCCAGCACCTGTCTCTGGTCTGTCTGGAGCTCATTAATTGCTTCTTTAAGCTGTTGTCCCAATATCTTATGTTCCATGACTGCTTCTGTCGAAAGCGAATCACATACGCGATCCCAGGCTTCGTTCTCCATAGCTTCAAGAGGCTGTCTTCCTTGTTTGGCAAATGCGAACATCGGCCGTTCATACCGGTCATACATTTGCTCAAGCGCTTCCGGATCGCGCATGGCGATTCTCTCCAGCAAGGATTCGTCGGATAATGATTCCCCCATTTATACGTCCTTCTCCCCATGATTTCATTTTCTACAATATCATACCTGTTTCTGAAAAGTAGGCCAACCATATAAAAAAACCGCTAAGGAGTAAACTCCCTTGCGGCAGTGGCATTATCAAAAACCGGTTGAGTGACGTTGCTGCGGCTTACTTGATTCAAGTTCTTATCAAAAGCTTCCGCTGCCGTCCAATGACGCTTCACGACATTGTCTGATCCATAACGCCGCCAGAACTCCTCCATAGACATCGCGATGATCCGTGGCGAAAGTTTGGAACCCTGCTCTTTAACACGCTGCTTCCCTGACGGATGAAGGACGCGAAGCAGCAGTTTTAAATATATCCGGGTCATCTTATCATACAAGCCCGGGGGCAGTTCCAGGATACTAAATCCGAATTGCTCCGCGCCCTTATTAATCATTGAAATTCCATATAATCCGCGGGCATGCTCGAATTTCTTATGAGAGGCTATTTGAGCCGCCAGCTTCGGCATCGCCCGCTCCACCTCACGGATCAGCTTGATGGCAACATGCATCATAGAACGTGATTCTGTCATCAACTTAAACAGCTTCTTATTGTCGAAATGAAGTTCAATGATATTATCCTTGTCTTCTATTCTCCGTCCATCTGAAAGCTCCAGCGATTTACCTCTGTATGGAACGACACGTAGATGAAAGATGGAATCCAGACCGGCGGATTGAAGCCGAAAAAGCACATGGAAAAGCCGTTCCCAGCCCATCCAGCAAGAAATAAGCAACCGTTTCATAAATCCTAGCGACCGCTGAAGCGATTTATTACGATCCGTTATCTGAATCATCTCTGTAATATGTACAAATCTGATTCCCCGGCGTTTCCCTTCAGCCAAGAAAGGCTCAAGCGCTCCCAGCATATTAGCTGGCGCATCCTGGTCTGCTCCAAGTGTCGAACCGCAGTCATGCAGCAGCAGCACCTCACCTGGACGAAGCTTTTTCATGAGACGTTTCTGAAGCCGCTCAACACCTAATCGTTTACGCCAATCACCGAACAATGTCGACCATAGAATAATTTGCAAATAGCCCAGATTTGAGAAATCAAACAGATTGACGATCCCCCAAGGAGGTCTGTAATAAGCTGCTCTCACATCTGTGGCTTGCTTAATAATTTCGGAAGTGCGATGAATTTGCCGTCTTACGGTTCCTGGGCGCATAAACCAATTTGATTTATGCAAATAATTGTGGATTCCGATAACATGGCCTTCAGCATGCATTCTTTGAAGAAGCTCCGGGTGTCGTTCCGCGTGTATCCCAACAACGAAGAAAGTTGCTTTTGCATCATAACGCTTCAATAAATCAAGCAGGAGCGGTGTATATACCGGATCCGGTCCGTCATCGAAGGTAAGTGCAATTTCATTATCTGCACGCCCCCGTTTAAAAACTCGAAAACCGAACGTTCGGCTTATAAGACCTGGAAGAAAAGCGTAAAAAGTTAAAATATAAAAGCCCCAAAGAAAAAAATTCTCCATGTTGTTTCCACCACCCCAGTTTCGTTCCCCTTATTCCAAGCGGAAGGCGGAGCACCTATGATGCCTCCCTATATTGTAACATAACGCAATTGAATACGGCTATGATTGTTACGGCTGCAAGAAAGGTTAGGAAACGCGGGTAATATATAGTACAATCTTGGTAATAGTATGATTCATACGAGCAAAGGAGCCAGAAGATGCTTTCCTTTTATCGAAAATATTGGCGTACCGCATTCGACATTGCGCTTATCGTCTTAACCGTGTACTTGATTTTGTTTGCCTTCAGCTATTTGTATCGAATTGCCACCCCCATTTTTCTATCCTTTATTATCTTCATGTTCATCGAGCCGCCGGCCAAATGGATGAACCGTCTGGGCATGCGAAAGTCAATCGCCTCAGGAATTTCAGTACTGCTCTTCACGATGGTCATCGTCGGAGCATTTGTCGGTGCCGGTTACATTATGACCACGCAGATCACCGGCCTTGCCGAGAAGCTGCCCCATTATCAACAAATATTGACCGAGCAGTTCCAGAAAAATTCCCTGTTCATCAGCCAAAAATTGAAGCTCTTGCCCGATGATGTGGTCAACAAAGCTTATGAGGTCGTCGGATACATAACCAATTGGGGCCAGCAAATCGCTACTGCCTTCTTGTTGTCGCTTGGCGGGTATTTAAAATCCTTCTCGACGTTTATCTTTAACTTCGCGATTGGAATTATACTGGCTTACTTTCTCAGCTTGGAGATCAAGGATTGGAAGCAGACCGCTGCGGAAAAGACACCTAAAACCTTCAAGAAAGCTTTTTTCTTCCTGAAGGATAATGTGTTCTCAGGAATCGGCGCCTATCTGAAAGCACAAGGTAAGCTCATTTCCATCACCTTCTGCGTTATATTCGTCTCCCTGCTGCTGCTTCGTGTTGACAATGCGTTCACCGTGTCCTTGTTATCTGCCGTATTCGATGTATTGCCTCTTCTGGGAGTAGGTACCGTGTTTATTCCATGGATTATCTACTTGTTCATTGTGGGGCATACTTCACTTGCAATCTGGCTCACCATACTGTTCCTGGCGGTCGTACTGACCAGACAAATTCTTGAACCGAAAATCACCGGCGACACGCTCGGCGTATCAGCGTTCACGATGCTTGCGTTCATGATTGTATCCTTATCCCTCTTCGGGGTTGCCGGCGTGATTTTGTCTCCTATTCTGATGATTCTGATCAAGGCGCTGTATGATCAACGTTACTTTCACCGCTGGATTCGTCCTCCTAAGGGAGAATTTGATCAAAAACCGGAGCCTCCTCAGCCGCTTTCTTAATCAAAGGGGCTGTCCCAAAAGTCATCGAAGATGACCGAGGGATTGCCCCTTGGTATTTTTAAACCAAAAAGAA
>NZ_JBHSOW010000109.1:0-29924 GCF_042656405.1 Paenibacillus solisilvae
GAAAAAAGCTATTACGAGCAACTCCAGGTTTCATAAAGTTGTGTCTACTATATTGACATAAGCTCAATTAGGCATTTTTAACTGGAAAATTCCAGTATAGCGCTATTTTGAACATTTAAAGCCCAAAATAGCTGTAGAAATCCAGTATAGATATGCATGCCGCCCCGTAACACGCAGCAAGCCACATGCAGCAAGCTGCAAGCCACACGCAACCAGAAACGCCACGCGACCAGCCACATGCAGCAAGCCACACGCAGCAAGCTACATGCAACCAACAAGCCACACGCAGTAAGCCACATGCAACCAGCAACCAAGCGACCAGCCACATGCAACCAACGACATGCAACCAGCCACATGCAGCAAACCACGCAACCATCCACATGCAGCAAGCAACACTCACCAGGCCACACGCAACAAGCCACGCAACCAGCCACATGCAGCAAGCTACATGCAACCAGCCACACGCAGCAAGCCACACGCATCAAGCCACACGCAGCAAGCCACACGCATCAAGCCACACGCAACCAGCCAATCATTCACACAAGTGCACAACGGGTTTGCCCAGTCTCTTTGTTAAGACTTGAGCAGTGCTTTACTTTGCAAATGGATCAGGCATTCGCAATCGGATAATCCACGACGACGACATTGTCCAGCAGGCCGTCCAGCGCTTTCACGAAATCCTGATGAGCAGGATGCGGTCCGTATTGGCGAAGCGCTTCTTGGCTTTCGAAAGTGACGCGAAGTCCCAAGGAGTAGCCGTGTATATTGTCCGTTTCCTCTGTCACATTGAGTCCAGCACTCATATCGATGATGCCGGGAATCGTCTGTTTGAAGGCCAGCAGCTTGCCCAGAAGCAGCTGTTCATGCTCCTTCGTCATACTGGAGTTGAATTTGAAGATAACGAGATGTTCGAACATAGATCAAGCTCCTCTTCGCAGATTGAATATCGTATTCTATTCTATCATTTTACCGCAGACGAACCTACCTTAATTTATCAAGAGCCGGGCGGGGCTGATGGTTATTGGTGAGGCAGAATTTGAACATGATGTGCGGCTATCTTAGGTATCGCAAAAGCAAGAAGCCGCGCACCCTCCTCATGGAGTGCTGCCGCAGCCGCTTGTGACAGGGGGACAAATGGCTCAATGACCAGAACAGCGCTGTCCCGTTCTTGCTCTATTCTCCATAATCCGCGGGCAAAGCCATCTATCAGGATTGCCGCGCGAATAATGCCATTCACGGTGAAAATCCGTTTGCGGTGTTCTTCGCTTATAATGCGGGAGCGATCCGCGTAAGAAAGAAGCATATTATCGAACTCGCTCAAGAAACGAGGCGGAGCGGGCTCATCGGGATCGGGAAGAGGAGTATCCGGAAGGTCGAACAGCTCCACGCCATGCTCGGTATAGAAGGTACGGAGGCTGGGACGGAGAACCTCCATGATCCCCTGCAGCCTGGTCAGGCCTGACCAAACCTGGATATCCTTCACTGATGCCGGACCGAATGCAGCCAGGTATCGCCGAATCAGTTCTTCAACTGATGCATGAGCTGACAAAGGGCGTGCAAGCCAATGCTCGGCAGATGTATGCGAAGCCAGGCCGCTCTCCCCCCATAAACCACGAGGAGGCACCTGAACGAGCGGGACTAAATTTCGCACTGCTGCACTCAGAGCAGCAGGGTCTCTATCCGGCCATTGTTCCTGCAGCAGCAAGCCGAGCTCATGGAAGGTCCGGGGCTGCTGCTCAACCAGCAGGCGGCCTGCAGCCATTACCGCCTGAAGGTCGATTCCATCCAGCTGCTTGCCGTAATTCCCCTTCAGGCCGCGGTCTAATACAGGCTGCAGCAGGGGACGGAGCATTAAGCAATCTTCTGCCGTAACCAAATGAATCGTAGAGCGCATTAATGCAATGCGAACGACTTGGCGCTCTGTCATCAGCCTGGATAATTGCTCTTGGCGGAAGCCATCAAGCCGTGTCCACAGTCCATAATACGGCGGATTAGGAGCTTGTGCCTGAAAGCCTGCCAGATGCCTGAGCGCCTCTTGCACCGACAGCTTCGAACGGCGCAGCAGCAGCTGCCGCTCCAGAAGCGCCCGGTTGAGGGCTTTACGAGATAACACGGTTCCTGAAGAATGGGCCTGCTTCTGCAATGATAGAACTCCTTTACGTGAGTAATGGTGGTCAGCCTCAAGTATTACCCTCATTATACCAAAGGAATCTTGACAGCATTCTGTCAGTGTTCGTGGGCGCAGCCCTGTCCAATCAGCGCTCAATTATTGTAGTGCATCGTAATTTCAATATCCTGATTATAGCTGCCAAAATGTTTGCCGAACAGATTAATGCCGCCGCAGTTCTGCGCATCCTCTAGGGAAGCGATGCGGAAGCTGACGTCCTTCCCGTAGGCCATGCCAAGATCTGAGCTCGTCACATCTGCAATCCGGATGCCGTCCAGATAGGAGCCTCTTTCATTGACGGTGATGATTTTCAGCACGCCATATTGCGTTCCGCAGTTATGCCAGTCCGGCGTATAAGCCCCCTTTTGCTTGCCGAAGTCACCTTGGCAGGTCCACATGCCAATGGGAACGTCATTGATGTAGAAATGAATATCTGAAGGCCATGTTTCATTGCAGCCTGAGGCTTCCGAGCAAATTTCAAGGGAAATCTCCAAGGAACGCAGCTTCTGATTGCTGTTGAGAAAATTAGGGATCCGGTACTCCACAAACCCGCTGCTGAACCATAAATGATTAGCCTGCACATGCTGCGGATCGGCAAAATAACGGGGATCATCGATTAAGCCGATGATTTGGGTCCTTGAAGCCATGCCGCAGGCAGGCTTCACATCGAAAGCCGAATACTGACCGACAGGAATCGAGATTGTATTGGCAAGCACATCCTGCTTTCTTGTTTTGAACTGCAGGACGGCTTGATTAAGCTGCAGGGAACAGATTTTCTGGGTTCCGCGCCTGCCGGCGATGCTCTTGCAGGAGACGATCCCCGCGTTCTCAAGCTTCTGAATATGCTTGGTCACAATGGCCGATGAGAGAAGAAGCCGCTCGGCGAGCTGCTTTATATTCATGGGACCGGCATCCAGCAATTCAATTATTTGAATCCTCGTTTCAGAGGAAAAGCATTCCAGGAAGGTCATATTTTTAGTCGTAACTTCTATTTGCATAGCTGTAGCCCCCGATTCCAATCAGATAGATTCATTTGTACAACTTATAAGGTAAACAGCTGCTCTTGTTGGAGAAGGAGTCTGGAATTCAGCGTTCGTATGTTCTCCAGCCGCCAGAGTACTGAGCGATGCGCTGCAATCTTGCTCCTTATTATTTAAACATCCAAGAGATGTTGAAATCAGAACAGCCGGGGCCGGCAAGCGTCTGCCGGGGGAGGGGAAATTTGGAACGGCATGGAATATGTAAATAGGAAAGTTTGGTCTTGAAGATCATTCAGTATGATGAAGTCCGACTTCATGCGTTCGCAGCAGTAGAGACAACTGCCGGGAGGCTTTAATGATGAGTCTTACAACAACCATTTATCTGGTTAGACATGGGCAAACGTAGTGGAATGCCGAGCACAAATTTCAGGGGCATCAAGATTCTGACTTAACGGAAACCGGAGTTAAACAAGCCATTCGGCTAGGAGAGTCGATTAAAGATGAGCCTATTGATCTTATTTTCTCAAGCACAAGCGGAAGAGCTTATCGAACAGCGGAATTGATCCGTAATAACAGAGCTATTCATGTGTATGAAAGCGAAGATTTAAGAGAAATCAACCTTGGAGCCTGGGAGGGAATGACACAATCGGATGCGAAGAACAAGTATCCGGAACAATTTTATTATTTTTGGAATGACCCGGAACGATTCAGACTGGAAGATAGCGAGTCTTTTCGGGATGTTGCGGAGAGAGCGGTCAGAAGGGTTAATCGAATGATTCAAGATCATCAAGGCAGGTCCATTCTGATTGTTACACATACGGTCGTGGTCAAGGTAATGATGGCTTATTTTGAAGAGCGGCTGCTCAAAGACATTTGGAACCCGCCTTTTATACATCCAGCATGTCTATGTAAGGTTGAGATTAAAGATAACAAGCCGAATATTATCCTTCATGGTGACATCAGTCATTACGAAGGGAGCAGTAAATGAAAATAACCGCCAGCCTTTACAAGATAAAATCGTGTATGATACTATTAAAATCGTACACGATTTATCATTAATGAATATATTTCATCCCACCATTATGGACAATAAAATGCTGCAAGCCTTGTTCTTATTATCGCTGTTAAGGAGAATGCATGATGAATGAATCGAAGCTGCGGTATACCCGTCCTGCTCTGGACTGGTCGCAAGGGCTGCCAATAGGCAATGGAAGATTAGGAGCGGTTGTATACGGAGGAATCGAGAGCGAAACATGGAGCATAACGGAGGTCACGTATTGGTCGGGACAATCCGAGTCTATAACAAGTCATTCCAACGGTAAAGCCGATCTCGGTCAAATGAGGGAGTATTTCTTTGCAGGTGATTATGAGCGGGGAGATGCATTAGCCAAACGGGCTTTGCAGCCGAAGAAGCAGAATTTTGGCACCAATCTGCCCATGTGCGATATAACTTTGCAGTTCGGACACCAAGGGGAGGACCTCGTCCGTGAGCTGGATCTGGATCAAGCCGGCATTAACACTTCGTACATGTCAGGCCGGAATAAGATCACGCGGGAAGTATTCGCCTCGCATGCCGATCACATGATCGCATCGCGGATACGCGGTGAGGAAGCTGGAGGAATTTCTTTCGCGCTCCGAATCGTTGGCAGGACAGAAGAGTTTGAAGCTTGGACAGAGGACGATTCTGCGATTGCATTCAAGGGAAGAGCGACGGAAACGGTACACAGCAGCGGGGAGTGCGGGGTTTTCTGCCAAGGAATGGTCAAGGTGCTTGTCCATGGCGGAGAAGTGTATGCCAGTGATGGCCGGATTGTCGTTAAGGATGCCGATGAAGCATGGATATACTTTGCGGCCAATACCGATTACGGCAGCGGCGATGAGGAATGGGGGCTGCTGTGCGCAGAACAATTGGAGCAGGCCATTGCCATAGGATACGCTGACCTTAAGGAAAGACATGTGGACGATTATCAGAAGCTCTACGGAAGAGTGAGCATCGAGTTAGGGGCTTCCAGCCATGCTGAGCTGCCGACTGACGAAAGAATACGGCTGATGGCAAGCGGCAGGGCGGATGATCCACAGCTATATGCGCTGTTTTTTCAATATGGCCGATATTTGATGATTGCAGGTTCAAGAGCGGATTCCCCGCTGCCATTGAATTTGCAAGGCATATGGAATGATGGTGAGGCCAACCGTATGCAGTGGAGCTGCGACTATCATCTGGATATTAACACGCAAATGAATTATTTTCCGGCGGAAATAAGCAATTTGGCTGAATGCCATACGCCATTGATGAATTATATTGAGCGTCTCTCGGCTGCAGGGAAGTCGAGCGCGCAGGATTTTTATGGCTGTGAGGGCTGGGTTGCCCATGTTTTCTCCAATGCTTGGGGGTTTACGGCACCGGGCTGGGAAACCTCCTGGGGGTTGAACGTAACAGGGGGGTTATGGCTTGCGACCCATCTGCGTGAGCATTACGAGTTTAACCTGAACCGGGATTTTCTTAACAAGCAAGCTTATCCGGTTATGAAGGAAGCGGCAGCCTTTTATCTGGATTATATGGTTATACATCCGGCCAACGGCTGGCTGGTGAGCGGGCCGTCCAACTCTCCGGAAAACAGCTTTTATACCGATCAGCACAAAGCAAGAGAGCATCAGCTGTCGATGGGGGCGACGCTTGACCAAGTGTTGGTGCGCGATCTGTTCAGCTTCTGTCTGGAGTCAGCCGAGCTTCTGGGGGTGGACCTTGAGCTGCAGGAGAGACTGCGGCAAGCGCTGCCGCTTCTGCCGCCGCTGCTTATCGGTAAGAAGGGACAGCTGCAGGAATGGCTGGAGGATTATGAAGAGGCTCAGCCTGATCACAGGCATTTATCCCATTTGTTCTGCTTATATCCCGGCAATCAAGTGACGGTAACAGGAACGCCGGAGCTGAGCAGGGCGGCTAGAACAACGTTAGAAAACCGCATGACCCGCGCTGAATTAGAGGATGTGGAATTCACCGTCGCAGCTTTTGCGGCAAGCTTCGCCAGGCTGCAGGACGGCGACAATGCCTTGAAGCATTTATCTCACTTAATCGGTCAATTATGCTTTGATAATTTATTGACGTATTCAAAGCCCGGCATAGCCGGGGCGGAGCGGAAAATATTTGTGATCGACGGTAATTTTGGCGGAGCTGCGGCGGTAGCGGAGATGCTGCTGCAAAGTCAGGCAGGGGAGATTACGCTGCTTCCGGCGCTTCCGCATGCATGGCAGACGGGCAAAATAACCGGATTGCGGGCCAAAGGGAATGCAGAGGTGGATATGGCTTGGGAGAATGGGGAACTGGCTGAGGCAACAATCAAAGCCTTCTCGCCAAGGCGAACCTTCCTTCGTTATCGGGACCAGATGGTTCCGCTCGACCTGGAGCCTGGCTGCGTTTACTCCATCAATGCACAGCTGCAGGCGACCAAACGGGCGTGAGAGGATTTGACTTTATAATCGAATGAATCGGAAGCAACTACAATGTCATTCGTAGTTGCTTTTCCTTTTATTGGGTTTTTTCCCGTAATAAAAATTTTTTATTCCCAATATAGACAGAAATATAGGATAATAAGATAGCTTGTAGGGGTCAGACCCGATACTTTAATGACAACGCTTTCAACGAGGGGGTTAACTCTTGCCTAAGTTTTCAAGAGTATTCAGAAAGTTATTATTTTCTTATATCGTTATTTTGATTATTCCGAGCATTGCCGGGTACATGTCCTACCGGACTTCCATCTCGGTGACGCAATCCATTTCCATCGAGAACAGCGTCACGCAGCTTCTGAAGAGCAAAGAGATTTTGGAGCGCCGTATGGCTGAAGTGGAAGGATTCACGAGGCAGCTCGCCATCAATCAGGATTTGAACATTCTGATGAATCAAAAAACCGCCGATCAAAAGACAGATATTTATGGGATCTGGAAAATGATGCAGGATGTTTTGACCTTTGGTCAGACCAATGATTTTTTGCAGCATTTTTTCATTTACCTTCACAATTATAATGTCATTATGACTCCAGGATCGGCTTACTTCCGTCCTGAACATTATTACGAGAATTTCCATTACACAGATCTGCCGCTCGCAAAGTGGGAGCAAACGATCCTGGGGGAAACGCACCGCAGTGAAATTATGCCGCTTCATCCCTTCGTTAATAAGGGAACGCAAACGAGCGTCATCACTTATATGCAATCACTTCCGCTTGACAGCTTCAGCGGTTCTTCACCGGCTACAGTGGTTGTCATTATTGACGGGAAGACCATTTCCAGCCTTCTTTCAGGCATCACCGACCGTTACGGCGGGTGGGCTCAGATAAGTGATGCGCAGGGACGGACCATCGGTTTAAAAGGGATTGATGAGAAGGAGATCGCGAAGCTATCCTCAGATCCGAACTTTAACCAAGAAAAGGTGAGCCAATTTTACAAGGATGACTTGGTCATCACAATTCGCTCGGCAGCGAATGACTGGGTCTACAAAGCGGGAATACCAAGACATGTGCTGCTGGAGAATGCCAACAAGATCAAGCACATTACGTGGACGGTGACCGGTCTTGCTTTGCTGATCGGCCTGCTGGTCGGCCTGCTGTACGCCTATCGGAACAGCGCTCCGCTCAATAAGCTGCTCAGCATCATGAAGGAACAGTTCGGCAATGATGGGAAGTCAGAGCGCAATGAGTACGACTTCCTGCAGGGGAATATCTCCAAAATGATCTTAAGCAACAAACGGCTGGAGTCGGAGCTGCACAACCAGCTTCCTTTGGTTCGGGATGCTTTTCTCAAGCGGCTTATTGCAGGCGAATTCCAATCCCGCGAGGAAGTCATCGCTGCCGCCGCTCAAGCCGGCACAGGGCTGAGCGGCAGTTCCGGGTATGTCGGAATTCTGCAGATCAATGGCTATTCCGGGATGGGTAACGTTGAAATTCTGAATGAGCTGACTGCCGCAAGGCTGATTTTGAAGCAGGCTCTTCTTGATCTGGGAAGTCCGATTCAAATGACGGATATGGGCTCGGATAAAATCGTCGCTTTATTCGTGTGCCGGGAAGGCGAAGCGGTCAAGGAAATGGGAAAAGACGATATCACCCACATCCTGGAGCATCTTGCCCAATTGTTATTTGACGAATACAGAATTACGATAACGGCAGCATTAGGCGAGGATTTTGCTTCGGAAACAGAGGTCAGCCATTCGTTCGAGCAGGCCAAACAGGCGCTCGAGTATGCTGTTTATATGAATAAAACAGGTACTTTGTGGTACAGTGAAACTCAGATGGAGAGCGCCACCTACTACTATCCGCTTGATATCGAGGTGCGCTTGCTTAGTACGATTAGAGCTGGAGAGATCGAGGAGGCCAAACGGATTCTCCAATCGATCATCATGCAAAATACCGAGCACCGGGAGCTATCCATTGAGATGAAGCATCAGTTAATCGGTGAATTGAAGGGGACCTTTCTTAAACTGCTCGATCAGAAAGCGTTTATGGAATCTGAGAGCTTTGAGCAGGTGAAGAACCGCATTCTCACGATTCAAGCGGCAGACCCGATCGAATCGATTCAAGCCGAAATTAATGAAATTATGGAAGAGCTCTGCGGTATTATTACCAGTAAGAAGAATGATATTCATACGAGAACAATTGAGCAGATTAAGAAGTATGTGATGGAGATGTACTGGGATCCTGAGCTGACGCTGTACCGGGTAGCCAAACATGTGGAGCGCCCGGAGAAATACATCTCTCAATTATTTAAAGAAGTAACCGGAATGAATTTATCCGATCATTTGGAGCAAATCCGAATGAATCAAGCGGCCATGCTGTTAAAAAGCAATGAATATTCCGTTGACGAAATCTCATCACGAGTTGGCTATCACAGTTCGCACTCCTTCCGGAGAGCGTTTAAACGGGTTAGGGGCGTTTCCCCAAGCTCGTATAGGCAATCCGTTGATGAATGAAATCCTGATCGCTGCTGCCACTCGCGCGCCGGATTTCATGAAAGGAGAGGAAACATGAGGAAACGTGCAAGCTTGTTTATCGTTGTATGCATGCAGCTGTTGGTTCTATCCGCATGCTCCGGCTCCAAAGCGACAACCCAGACGGCCGATAAGCCGGTCGAGATTCATATATTTGCCCAGCAGGATGCCGCGCAGGATCTGAGGGGGAATGATTTTTCGAAGCTTCTCGAGCATAAGTTTAATGTGAAATTCGACTGGAATACAATCCCGTATGACGGAGCGAAAGAAAAACGACAAATATCGCTGGCCAGCGGGAATTATGCGGACACTTATATATTGACCGAATACATTGATCAATTCTCACAGGCGGACGTCCTCCGGTACGGGAAGAAGGGGGTGTTTATTCCGCTGAACGATCTGATCGCGCGTTATGCGCCGCATATTCAAGCGGCCTTCAAGAAGGATCCGAAGCTTAAAGCGATTAACACCGCTGCAGACGGCCATATCTATGGACTTACTGCATATAGCGAATGCTTTCACTGCTCCTATCCGAATAAAATGTGGATCAACACCGAATGGTTGAAGAAGCTGAAGCTTACCATGCCTCAAACAACCGGAGACTTTAAGAAAGTGCTGCAGGCCTTCAAGAATCAGGATCCCAATGGCAACGGCCTTGCCGATGAAGTTCCGCTCAGCGGATCGACGGAGGATTATGGCGTCCACCTTATTCCGTACCTCATGAACGGGTTTATCTATGATGATGATGACCGTTATCTGGTTATCAATCAGGGGAAAGTGGAGTTGGCGGCTAACAAGCCGGAATGGAAAGAAGGGCTCGCATACATCAAATCCCTGTACGATGAACAATTGATCGACCCAGGAGCGTTCGTGCAAAATGCCGATGTCTTCAAAAAAATCGGTGAAAACGCAGATGCTGAGATTCTGGGTGCGGGAGCAGCCATGCATCCGGAAATTTTTGTTAATACAGGACCTGGCAATGAGCGCGGGAGTCATTATAATCCGGTTCCCCCGCTGAGAGGACCGCATGCAGCCTATGCACTGCACAAAGAAATCGGAGTCATGCCAGGGGCGAAGTTTGTTATCACGGATAAGGCGAGTCCGGAAGCTCAGGCGGCTTTAATTAAGATGGTCGATTATATGTATACGCCTCAGGGGCAGGTTCTTGCCGAAGTGGGCAAGGAAGGCGTCGCTTGGCGAAAGCCGGTTAAAGGCGAAGAAGCGTTGAACAAGGAGGTTGCGCCTGCATTTACGAGTATTCCCGCCAAGGAAGGGGACACGCTCGGTAGTACCGGATGGAGCGGGATGGGACATTTCTATATGCCCAAGGCGTACAGGGACAGCTGGGTGCAGTCCACCGATATTTATTCGCCGGGCGGTTACGAGAGAAGGCTGTATGATGCGACATTATTATACGCAGGCAAAGAGCCGAAGGAAATGTTCCCGACATGGGTGAACTGGATCGACAAAAGCAAAGCGGACGAGGCCAATATGCTCCAGACGAACATCAAGAACTATGTGAATCAGAACGCCCTCCAGTTCATAACGGGCAATAAGGATTTGAACAAGGACTGGGATGCGTATATCAAAGGTTTGAATGAGCTGCAGGTGAACCGTTATGTGGCGATCATGCAAAAAGCGTACAATGCGACCATGTCCAATAAAGCATGGCCTTAAGATAAAATCCTGACTGCTGCGGCGGTCAGGATTTTTTTTTGACCTATTGGAGCGTATAAAAAATACCCCTGCATACGCAGCAGGTTTATTGGAATAAACCTGCTGCGCCTTTGTGCAGGATGGAGCTGCCGCTTCTTCCTAATTCTGCGGGGACAGCGGAGAAATGGACGCAGTACGGGCAAATGCCCCCGTAAATAGGGGGATCTGTACGCTAAACGACCCAAATGTACCTATCCTAAGCGTATAAAAAAGCACTAAGATCACCTTATCGAAAGCGCTGTCATTCATCACGAATTGAATACATGGGGGGAATTGGTTTTGGAAGTCGCAAGAAAAAGTTTCAATAAGCATTGGCAGTTATATCTGGTTATTATTCCGCCGTTGTTGTTCTTCCTGATCTTCAAATACTATCCGATGCTTAATGCGATCCTTGCATTCAAGGACTACAACGTCATTAAAGGGATATGGGGCAGCCCGTGGGTAGGGTTCAAGAATTTTCAGCTGTTCTTTGAAAATCCGATTTTTTGGACCTTGGTCAAAAATACAGTCTACGTCAGCTTGTATCAATTGGCAGTCGGATTTCCGATCCCGATTTTGCTCGCATTGGCGTTAAATGAAGTACGCAACCAGCGGTTTAAACGGCTCGTTCAGCTGGTTTCCTTTGCGCCTTATTTCATATCCACCGTCGTCATGGTATCGATCATCATGCTTTTATTGGCACCGCGGCTTGGATTCTTCAATATTGCGCTGAATTACTTTGGCTTTGATTCGGTGAATTTTCTCGGAGAGCCCGGCATGTTTCGATCCATTCAAGTCTGGTCGGATATTTGGCAGACGGCAGGGTATTCCGCAGTTATTTATTTGGCTGCGCTTGCAGGAGTCGATCCTGTGTTATATGAAGCGGCCAGAGTGGACGGTGCATCGCGCTTTCAAAAAATCATCCACGTCGATTTGCCCGGTATTCTGCCGACCATCACCATTATTCTCATTTTGAATGTGGGAAGTATCATGGCAGTCGGTTTCGAAAAGATTTACTTGCTGCAAAACCCGCTTAACTTAGAGACATCAGAGATCATTTCTACCTATGTATACAGAGTAGGGCTGTTGAATGCTAACTACAGTTTTGCAACCGCTGTCGGTTTGTTCAACTCGGCGATCAATTTAGTTTTGTTGGTTCTTGTTAATGCCTTGGCCAAACGAATTTCGAATAACAGCTTATGGTAAGGATGGAGAAACGATGAATGTAACTAGAAGAGCAATAAAAGATTCAGCGGGCGACCGTATGTTGATGGGTACCATCTATGTCGTGCTTGGTATTGTATTAATCATTGTGTTATATCCGCTTGTGTATATTCTCAGCAGTTCCATCAGCAGCCCGGCTGCCGTCTCATCAGGCCGGGTATGGCTGTGGCCCGTTGATATTTCATTTAAAGGATATGAGACGCTGTTCCACTCGCCGAAAATCATGACTGGCTATGCGAACTCCTTATTTTATACAACAGCCGGGACGATCATAAGCGTCATACTTACGATATTGATCGCTTATCCTTTATCCCGGAACTCATTTTTCGGCCGGAAAGCCATCATGATCCTGCTTACCTTCACCATGCTGTTCAGCGGCGGATTGATTCCAACCTACCTCGTTGTCAAAGAGCTCGGGCTGATCGATACGAGATGGGCCTTATTGATCCCGAATGCCATTTGGGTATGGCAGGTCATCATCACTAGATCATTCTTCCAAGCATCGATTCCCGAGGAATTATGTGAAGCCAGCGAAATAGATGGATGCAGCGATCTGAGATTCATATGGAGCATTGTGGTGCCCTTGTCAAAACCAATCATTGCTGTGCTAGTCCTGATGTATGCGGTTGGCCAGTGGAACGCTTATTTTGATGCTTTGATTTATTTGAAATCGGAGAAGCTGTTTCCGCTTCAGTTAATTTTGAGGAGCATCATCATCCAAAACAACAGCTCCGGAAGCCAGGATGCATTGAAGCTGGTGGAAAGGCAGCAGCTCGCCGATTTGCTGAAATACTCATTGATCGTAGTAGCCACCTTGCCTGTGCTTGTAATCTACCCATTCGTGCAGCGTTTCTTCGTACAGGGGATGCTGGTCGGATCAGTAAAAGGCTAGACAATTACTTTTTTTGCGTAATGAAAGGAGTGATGCATTGGTAGTAGTCGTCCAAAAGCAATGGTTCAGCATACTTGCATAATAAAAAGGGAGCGATTAAACGTGAAAAAGAGATTAGTAAGTTTACTGGCCATTATCATGATGGTCAGTCTGGTGCTGGCGGCATGTTCGAAAGAGAATGACCCGGCCAATACTTCATCCAATACCCCAGCGGCAGATCCGGCGAATACACCGGCAGCCACCGAGCCTGTTCCAATCAGTGTATTTGCCCTGCAGGAGCAGAATATTGATTTGCCGACCAATAAGTTCACGAAATACGTGGAAGATACATTCAAAATCAAATTTGACTGGCAGCTCAATCCTTCCGATGGAGCGAAAGAGAAAAGACAAATCTCTCTGGCAAGCGGCGACTATCCGGATGCCTACATGCTAACGGCATATATCGATCAATTCTCACAGGCTGATCTTCTAAAGTACGGAAAACAAGGGGTACTCATCCCTTTGAATGATCTCATCAAACAATATGCGCCAAATATTCAAGCAGCGCTGGACAATGATCAGGAGTTCAAAGGGTTTACCGTTGCACCGGACGGCAATATCTATGGGCTCCCGGCTTACAGCCAATGTTTCCACTGTTCTTACCCGAACAAAATGTGGATTAACTCCAGCTGGCTTAAAAAATTGAATCTTGAAATGCCGAAAACACCGGAAGAATTCAAAGCGGTATTGGAAGCTTTCAAAACGAAGGATCCGAACGGCAACGGCAAAGCGGACGAAGTGCCGCTCAGCGGATCAATAGAAGATTTCGGCGTACGCGTTATCCCTTTCCTGATGAACGGTTTCGTCTATGACGACGATCGCAATTATCTGAACATGACAAACGGAAAGGTCGAATCCGCAGCTCTGAAACCGGAGTGGAAGGAAGGCTTAGCCTATATCAAATCCCTGTATGATGAAGGCCTGATTGATCCAGGTGCGTTTACGCAAAATGCCGAAGCGTATAAGAAAATCGGCGAGAACGCCTCTGCGCAAATTTTGGGCGCAGGTGCAGGCATGCATCCGGCTATCTTCGTGAATATCGACAAAGGAAACAAATATTCAGCCGATTATAACCCGGTAACGCCGCTTACAGGTCCTCACGGTTCATTCGCGACTCATGATGCAGGCGGAGTTGCGCCGGGCGCCAAATTCGCGATTACGAATAAAGCCAGCAAAGAAGCTCAAATCGCTTTGATTAAATTGGTTGATTACATGTTCACGCCCGAAGGTCAAACAAACGGTGCAACGGGCATGAAAGGCATCGACTGGAGAGATCCGAAGGATGGCGAGGTGGCGCTTGGTGAAGGGGTTACTCCTAAAGTCGCTCCTATCCCTGCTGTAGATGGAGAAGCACCGCATAATGCGGGCTGGAGCGGCATGGCGCATTACTATATGCCGAAGGAATACAGAGACGGCTGGGTTCAAGGAACGGATATCTATGATTCCGCGAACTATGAGCGCAGACTGTACCAAGCAACGTTATTGTACCAAGGCCATGAACCCAAAGAGATTTTCCCGCTTTGGTCGGTTTGGATCGATCCATCAGAGATGGACGAAGCAAGCATGCTGCAAACCAACATTAAATCCTATATCGAACAGAACGCGCTCCAATTCATTACCGGCAATAAAGACTTGAATAAGGATTGGGACAGCTATGTTAAGGGATTGCAGGATTTGAAGGTTGACCGCTATCTCGAAATTCTGCAAAAAGCATATGATTCGACGAACAAGTAATTCGAAGAACAAGTAATTCGACGAACAAATAGGCTGTGAAGAAAAAGAACAGGTGTTTTATTGCAAAATAAAGCACCTGTTTTTTATTGTACGCCCAGCATGGGCGTCATCTCTACGGTGAAAGTCCGGAATGGGGGCTGGCAAGCGCCTACCATTAGCCAAGAGCAAGGGTGTCCATCGTGAGGTGGAATCTGAAGGAAGCTGGAGGCAAATACACGGCTTGAGGATACGAATCCAAATTGAGGCGGCTGCAGTCGGATGAGTCACCAATTCATGACGAAATCCTAAGCTGCCAAAGGCGGCAGCCGTAGACTTGGGCAAGCTGGTCTGATGTTCCTGCAGCCTATTGGGGTTATAATGCAATTATGGAGGCGACTGTCCTCGATAATTATGAGAACAACCCTGACGGCACTGAGAACTGGAAGAAGTAAGAGATAACGTTTGCGTACAGGAGCCTTCTTGCTTGACCGGAGAAGGCTCTGTCTGCAAGACAGGAGGAGAATTAGAATGAACGAAACAAAATCCGGCAATCATTTCATCCGTTTACGCAGAGGACTGCCTCGCGTAAACGCTAAGCTTGCAGGGAATGAACCGCTTGCTGTTGCTTTTCTCGGGGGCTCCATAACCGAAGGAGCCGGGGCATCCGATTCGGAGAAAACCAGCTGGCGGGCGCTTACGGGGAGATTTTTCAAAGAACGCTTTTTAACTGGGGAAGTAATCAGTATTAACGCGGGCGTAGGGGGCACGACATCAACCTTTGGCGCGCACCGGCTGCAGGAGCATGTCTTCGCTCATGGTCAAATTGATTTATTATTCGTAGAATTCAGCGTCAATGACGGCAGGGATCGAGAGGAATCCATTAAGGGAATGGAAGGAATCGTCCGTCAATGCAGACGCCTGTCGCCCCAGACAGATATCTGTTTCGTCTATACCGCAGCAGACAAGAACCTGACAGGGGAACTGCCTTTCAACATTGCTGTTCATGAGGAAGTAGCCGTCCATTATGATATTCCATCGGTCAGCTTCGCGGCACCCATCTACGAGCAGATACAGTGTGGCCAACTGCTTTGGAAGGAACTCGCCAATGACGGGGTGCATCCCAACGATATCGGTCATGCGCTGTATGCGTTATTTTTGCAGGAATTTCTGGTCATTGCCCTTCTTCCAGGCGTGAGAGAAGATGATGGGCAGAATACCCTGACTTTACCGCCGCCTCTGCACAATCAGAATTACGAGTATGCCAGTATGACGGATTTTCGTCTGGCGGATCATCCCGCAGAATTTTACGTGAACAAGCTGGAAGACGAGCCGCTCATGAACTGGAGATTTAATACGGAACATCTATTCACCGATGTTCATCATGCGTCGCTTTCTTTCTCGGCTGATGGGCAGAGTGCAGGACTTCTGCTGCTGTGCGGACCTGGTACAGGCATATTCGAATATTCGTTTGACGGCAGCACCTTTCATCAGGTGAATTTGTTTGATGAGTGGTGTTTAATCGCCTACCGGCCTGTGATTGCGATGTTCCCGCTCCCTGCAGAGCGTACAAATACGCGAATTATTATCCGTAATACGGGGCTCAAGGATGAACGAAGCAAAGGTACGGAGCTGCGGATTTTGAAGCTCTTATAGTGTTTGAAAATCCTCTATCATACATGATATATTGGTGATGGAAGGATTGGTGAAGCATGTATGAGCAATAAAATCAGCCGGGTCAATTTAACAGAAGAAATCTATCGCATCGTGAAAGATGATATTTTGTCGCATAAATTAAAAGCCGGCGAGAAAATTAACGTCGATCAGCTGGCGAGAACGTTAGAGGTCAGCAATATTCCCATTCGCGAGGCGCTCTCCAGATTGCAATCCGAAGGCTATTTGCATATCATCCCGTTCAAAGGGATGTTCGTTAATCTGATGAGTCTCAAGGACTTGAACGATATATTCGAGATCCGGCTGCATCTGGAGCCTCTTGCTGTGGAGAAAGCGGCATTAATCATTCCGGAATCCAAGCTGGCATGGCTGAATGAGAATCTGAATGCTCATGCCAACCGTTCGGTTCCGTCCGCGAGCGGTCTTGAGATAATAACGGAGATGAATGCTTCCCTGCATGGCACGATTTTGGAGTATTGTGATAATAACAGCTTGAGCAGTCTATTAAAAGGCTACATGGAACAGATTCAAAGATATTTATCGTACATTAAATTGAATTTGGATGTGGATAACACGAACGAGGAATGGGCCGAGCATCATGCAATCTTGCAGAAATTGATCCAGCGGGATGCCAAAGGTGCAGCGGATGCGATGTCCATGCACATCCGAAATTCTCAGAAACGAACCAATAAACAATTTATCAGCACAGGGGTTTAGCGATGCCGATCAGCGGCGAGCTGCATGCTCAAGGATAGGCTTATAGCGAAAATCAAGAGGAGGCAGAGCATGCAATTGGAAGGCAAGGTAGCGATAATAACTGGCGCGGGCTCCGGAATTGGCGAAGCTGCGGCCAAGCTGTTCGCGAGTCACGGTGCGCAGGTTGTCATAGCGGACTGGAATGCTGACGCCGCAAACCGGGTGGCGGGCGAGATTAACGGGATGGAGCCGATGCCTGGCCGGGCAGTCGCTGTTCAAATCGATGTGTCGTCTGAGCAGCAGGTCAAGCTTTTCGTGCAGGATACCCTAGACAAACTGAATGCCATCGATATTCTGTTCAATAACGCTTCCGTCGTTTTGCCAAAGGAACTGGAGGAGGTCACGGACGCCGAATGGACGCGTACCGTGGATATTAATCTGAAGAGCGTATACCTGATGATTAAATATTGCATACCTGCACTGAGAAAAAGCCGGGGCAGCATTGTGAATATGTCATCCTTGAACGGCTTAATCGGCCAGCGGCAAAATCCCGTATATTCCGCAACCAAAGGTGCTGTCATCGCGATGACCAAGGCGCTCGCGCTTGATTACGCCAAGGATGGCGTGCGGGTGAATTGCATCTGTCCGGCAGGCGTTGCGACCCCGCTGCTGGAAGAGTGGACCCGGCAGCAGCCGGACCCGGAGGCAACCGTTCAAGCGTTGATTGACATGCATCCGCTGGGACGATGTGCATCTACGGATGAAATCGCCCAGGCCGCCCTATATTTGGGCTGTCAATCATCCGGGTTTATTACCGGTGTTGCACTCCCGGTGGATGGCGGAGCATCGCTCGGCTATTGAACGGTCCAAGGCAGCCCTGTATGAATAAAGGTGATCGGGTATTGTAGTCACATGGATGTTTCAATGCTATAATAAATCATACACGATATACAATATATCATAAGGAGGAGATACAAGATGAAAATAACGAAGGTAGAAAGTTTTATCCTGCATGTCCCGCTGAACCCGCCGATTACCGATGCCATTAATTCCCCCACTCATTGGGGTTTGCCGGGTGTCCGGATTTTTACCGATGAAGGCATTACCGGCTATGGATATACGGGCACTTGTGCCCATGGAGATTCGATGATCACCGATACGATTGATCAATACTATGCGCCGGTTCTTCTGGGCAAAGATCCGTTTATGGTCAAGGAGATTTGGGATGAGCTTCGTTTTGGCAAAATGCATTGGATCGGCCGGGCGGGTATCACGCATATGGCGCTGGCGGCCGTAGATATCGCGCTCTGGGATATCATGTCGAAGGCCTCGAACAAGCCGCTTTGGCAGTATCTCGGCGGTCATAAGTCCAAGCAGATCAAAGCGTATAATACAAATGGCGGCTGGTTGAACTGGTCGCAGGAAAGACTGCTTAAAGATATCAGCTCCTATGTGGAGGATGGTTTTACCGGGGTGAAGATGAAGGTCGGCAAGCCGAACACCAGAGAAGATTATGACCGTGTTAAAGCAGTCAGAGAAGTGATCGGCAAAGATATCATTCTGATGATTGACGTTAACCAGCAGTGGAACATCAATACCGCTATGACTTGGGGGAAGAAGCTGGAGGAGTTCGATTTGTTCTGGCTCGAGGAGCCTCTGAATCCCGATGATATCATGGGCCACAAAAAACTGGCGGATGCCTTAACTGTGCCGATCGCGCTTGGAGAGCATGTGTACAGCAAATATGCCTTCCGCGATTATATTCATGCCGGGGCGGTTGAATATGTTCAAGTGGATTGCACGCGCGTAGGCGGAATTACCGAATGGCTTCAGGTTTCAGGTCTGGCTGCAGCGTATGACCTGCCGATCGTTCCGCATGTCGGAGAGATGGGACAAATTCATCAGCATCTGGTTGCCGCTACGCAAAATGCGATTATGCTGGAGTACATTCCATGGATCCGTGAAATCTTCGTCGAACCGGCAACGGTTAAGGATGGCTTCTACGTGCTTCCTCAAATGCCGGGTGCATCCACGGAGGTTATTCCCAAATATTTTGATCAGTACCGTATAAAATAGCATTTCACCTAAGCGCTTTCATTTCGGTCATGGTATGATGATAGCATGTAAGACTCTTATGGCGCAGGAAGCGGAATCAATAACAAAAAGGCGTCTCTAGCAATCCAATAGAGACGCCTTAATTATGGGAGGTATACGTGTGGAGCTGCAATATAACAGACCAGCAGGAGCATGGACAGAAGCGCTGCCGGTCGGCAACGGCAGATTAGGGGCGATGGTGTTCGGCGGAGTAGAGACGGAACGGATCCAGTTGAATGAGGATACGCTTTGGTCCGGCTATCCGAGAGATTGGAATAATCCCGGTGCGAAGGAAGCTCTGCCCAAAGTACGCCAGCTTTTAGCAGAGAAGCGTTATACGGAAGCAGACCGCCTGAGCAAGGAAATGATGGGGCCTTACACGCAGTCCTATATGCCGCTTGGACATCTGCATCTTGCCTTTGAGCATGGGAATCACTTCAGGAGCTACCAGCGAACATTGGATTTGGAGCAGGCGATCTCGTTCACACAATACACCATCGGCGAGGTAACCTATACCAGAGAGATATGGGCTTCGCATCCGGATCAGCTCCTTGCAGTAAGAATCGAGGCCAGCAAGCCTGGAATGCTCCATTTGCACGCCCGGCTGGATAGTCCGCTTCGTTACCAGAACAGAGTCGACGGTGAGCGTTATGTCATTAGCGGTTATGCCCCGGAGAGCGTCGCGCCTAACTATGTCAACCGTGATCAGCCTATCGTCTACGGAGATCCCGAATCAACGAAAGCGATTCGATTCGAGGGCTGCCTTCGTGCTCAAGCAGAAGATGGAATTATACGCTTCGATACTGACGGCATACATATCGCCGGAGGGACGTCAGTTACGCTGTATTGGAGCGCAGCGACGAGCTTTAACGGTTTTGACCGGCTGCCCGGCAGTGCGGGTCAAGATCCAGGTGTAATCGCCGCTTCTTTCCTCGATCAATCAGCAGGCAAGCTCTATGGGGAACTTCGTGAACGTCACATCGCTGATTATCAATCGCTGTATAACCGGGTGAAGCTCGATCTTGGTGAATCGACAGCACCGCATGATATCTCAACAGATAAGAGAATCGCTGAGTACGGCGCGGATGATCCGGGCCTGGTGCAGCTGCTCTTTCAATATGGGCGTTATTTAATGATTGCCAGCTCCCGGCCCGGGACTCAGCCGGCTAACCTGCAGGGAATCTGGAATCAGGAGACAAGACCGCCATGGAGCAGCAACCACACCCTCAACATTAATGCAGAGATGAACTATTGGCCGGCGGAGAGCTGCAATCTGGCAGAATGCCATGAGCCGCTGCTGGCATTTATCGGGAATTTAGCCGAGAACGGCAGGAAGACGGCAGCCGTTAATTACGGCGTCCGCGGCTGGACTGTCCATCATAATTCAGATGTTTGGGCTCAATCATCGCCTGTTGGTGATTATGGGGATGGCGATGCGGTATGGGCGAGCTGGCCTATGGGGGGCGTATGGCTGAGCCAGCATCTATGGGAGCATTATGCCTTTGGCAGAAACATCGATTATCTGGGGGGACATGCCTACCCGGTAATGAAGGATGCGGCATTATTTTGCCTGGATTGGCTGATCGAGGATGCCAATGGGCGGCTGATTACTTCGCCATCGACCTCGCCGGAGCATAAATTCAGAACAGCTGACGGATTTGCGGGAGTAAGCGAGGCTTCCACGATGGACTTAATGCTCATCTGGGATTTATTTACGAATTGTATCGAGGCTGCAGATACGCTTGGTATAGATGAGGCGTTCAGAAGTGAATTAGCAGAGGCAAGAGAGCGGCTGCACCCACTGCAAATCGGGAAGCACGGGCAGCTCCAGGAGTGGTCATCAGACTTCGAGGATGAAGATATTCATCATCGCCATGTATCCCATTTATTCGGTATTTACCCTGGCAGACAATTGACACAGCGCTCGGCGCCTGACTACTTCGCGGCAGCCAGGCAGTCTTTGGAGCGGCGCGGCGACGAGGGGACGGGCTGGAGCCTGGGTTGGAAAACTTCCCTTTGGGCCCGTTTCCGTGAGGGCAGCCGTTCCCATCTCCTGCTCTCCAATTTGCTGCAGCTGGTCAAAGAAAATGAACCGGATAACTACCATAGAGGAGGCGTATACGCCAACCTCTTCGATGCCCATCCGCCGTTTCAAATCGATGGCAATTTTGCCGCGACGGCAGGCATTGCGGAGATGCTGGTGCAATCGCATCAAGGCTATATCGAGCTGCTGCCTGCTCTGCCGGATGTCTGGCCGACTGGAAGCGTAACGGGGCTTCGGGCCCGCGGCGGATTCGAAGTCAGTCTTAGCTGGGAGCATGGCAGGTGGACGCAAGCGGAGATTCTTTCGAAGAGCGGAGGAACCTGCACCCTCGCAGGGAATGGAACTGTTCAGCTGGTTAACGGCGAAGATACGGGGCTGCTGACTGGCGAAGCGGATTCCGGCGTCATTGGCTTCAATACGGTTAAAGGTCAGTCTTATCGCCTGATTCAAATCGGATAGGGATATATCGCCCGAATCATGCAGGTTCTTATGATAGATTAAAAAGAATAGATTTGAATATAATTGAAAAGGCAAACCAGCAGAAATGCCGGGACGCAAAGCTACGGATCTGCAGACCGATTCCGGTTATGACCGCCGAGCCGCCACTACTATTTTTGACAGCGGCAGGACTCTTTTGAAACAGAGTCCTTTTTCTTTTATTCAATCCAAGTTTAGCAATTGGAGAGGGGAAACACCGCATGAAAAAATGGATGAAAGTAATGCTGGCCTGCGGGATCTTAATCGGATCGGCTTCAATACCATCCTGGGCGGGCCATTTGAATGCTGTTCATGCAGCATTTGCAGGTACCGCATCACAAGACCAATTGGCCAAGGATATGGCTCTTTCCTTGAATCGGCGCGACAGTTCCGCCCAGTTCACTTATGCAGGCAGTATGGCAGCCCTGAAGAAAGATATAAAAGAAGCTTGGAACCGCATCATGAACAAAGATGATTACTTGCATTATATTGTTAAAGGGTACAGCTATAATGCAACCGGAGACGGAGATACCGCTGAGATTAATATGCGTTTTACCTATTGGGAGACGCTGGCCGAGACCAATGAAGTGAAGAAACGAATCAGCCAGACGCTCAGCCGGATTCTGAAGCCGGGCATGAATGATCATCAGAAGGAGAGAGCGGTCCATGACTGGATTGTAGGTCATATCGCCTATGATACCAGCCTGGTCTCGCATTCCGCTTATGACGGTCTTGTAAAGGGCAAAACCGTTTGTCAGGGGTACGCGCTTATTACCTATGAGATGATGAGGCAGGCGGGCATTCCCGTGAAAATCGTAGAAGGCTCATCGCGGGGCATCAACCATACATGGAATCTTGTTCAGATCGGCGGCAAGTGGTACCATGTCGACACAACCTGGGATGATCCAACGCCGGATGCTGCCGGGCGGGTGGTCTACAATTACTACAACCTGACGGATACTCAGCTTCGCGCAGATCATTATTGGACGACATCAGCATGGTATCCGCCTGCGGTAACCGCTTATGACGAAGTCTTGACTGCCCTGGCTGTCAAAGATTCGGCAAATGCCGCCTTTTATAAAGATTTATATGAGCAAGCGGGTTATCTTTATCTTACAGATGCCCGTACCGCAGCCGACCTGCAAAGCTTAACAGGCAAAATCCGCAGCGCGGTGACGAACCGTCAGCAGAAGTTAGCGATTCGCTATCTGAAGGGTGCAACGGTGGTTTCGGATGTGAGGAAGGCGGTTGAAGCACAAAGAGGCCTTTCAAGCTACCGGTATTCGTATGAGGATTTCAGCCGGACAGCCGCTGATGATAAGCTGATTGTTATTGAATTTACATACACGGCAGCTAAAGGGAAGAAATAATTTCATCCTGCAGAGCAAGAGCAGCAGAACGAGAGCCGTTCGTTTCGGATGCTCTTTTTTGTTTGGTCATAGCGGAATAGAAATGAAAAAAGGTATCAATATGGCTATGTCGAGGTCTATAATAGGATTGGTAGCGTTTGCATATATCAAATCTTACATTGGAGGACTGGAATCTTATGGTTTCGTTTGGTTGGTGTAGAGGAATTGAGGATGCTGCCCGGCTGCAGGCGGCAGGGTATGATTACATTGAATGTACAGTAACAGGACTGCAATTGGAAAATCAGCAGGAGCATGCAAAGCTGCTTGCACAGTATGCGGACAGCCCGCTTCCTGTGCAGGCGGTTAATATCTTTTTTCCCGGGGATCTGCTGATCGTAGGGCCGACTATCGATGAGAATCGGCTTTCGAGGTATGTGGCGAAGACGGCTGAGGCCTTGCACAAGATCGGCACGAAGATCGCCGTACTTGGAAGCGGGAGAAGCCGCCAGATACCGGAAGGATGGTCCGCTGCAAGAGCGGAGGAGCAGTTCGTCAAGCTGCTGGAGCGTGTGGCGGATGAGTTTACGGGAACCGGTGTTGTGCTGGCGATCGAGCCGTTAAACCGCCAAGAATGTAATTTTATCAACAGTGTCGCTGAGGCAAGCCGGTTTGCCAAGTGGCTGAACAGGGATACAATCCGGATACTTGCAGATTTTTATCATATGGAAATGGATCAGGAACCGTTAGAGACGATGCTCGAACACAAAGATTGGCTCGCTCACATCCACGTTGCGGATACAGGACGCCTATCGCCGGGTACCGGTACATATCCCTATGACGAGTTTGCCAAGTACTTGACACAAGCGGGGTACAACGGGAGAATCTCAGCGGAATGTACGGTCAAGGAGAATTCCGAATTCGACGGTAGTCTGGCTTTCTTGAAGAAAAAGTTTAACTGACAGCCTGATCACCCCGGCTCTGTATAAGTTCCCCTTATAAGAAAGCTGGCACCCATCTCCCGAGTTGACCGGGATAGGATGCCAGCTTTTTTGTGTGCCGATCTTATCGGAATCAGAATAAAGATCGACTTTTCTTGATTGGTCAGCACTTGAGGTTCGTTTGCCGGTTATGGCATATTCACGCCGCGGGAAGCGGTGTACAGCGCATACCATTCTTCGCGGGTCAAGCTGATTGTGATTGAATCCCGGCAAGCCAGGATCCGCTCTGGATTAATCGTACCGATAACGGGCTGAATACCAGCCGGATGTCTCATCAGCCAAGCGAGCACGATAGACTCGGCAGTCGTATTCTTCTCTTCCGCCAGCTTCTGAACGAGCTTTGCAGTAGCCTTGACTGACTCGCTCTCGTTCTTCAGGTCACGGCCGGAATAAATACCTTGAGCAAGCGGTCCCCAAGATTGCAGCTGAATATTCTCCAGTCTGCAGTATTCGAGTGTTCCTTCCGGGAACACATTGTTCTTCGCCGCTTCTTGGTTTACATGTACACCCGTTTCCACGAAGCCGATTTTCTTCAGGCTCATTTCCAGCTGGTTCACGATAAACGGCTCATCGGAGTACGATTGCAGCAGACGAATTTGGCCTTGGCTCATGTTCGATACGCCGAAGTGACGAACTTTACCGGAAGCTTTCAGCTTATGAATCGCGCTTGCTACTTCCTCCGGTTCAACGAGTGAATCCGGGCGGTGGAGCAGAAGAAAGTCGATATATTCCGTTCCAATGCGCTCTAGAATACCGTCTACACTGCTGAGAATATGGCTCTCGGAGAAATCGAAACGATGCGGGTTCGCCTCATCGCCGAAACGGATACCGCATTTGGATTGAATGAGAATTTGCTCGCGCAATCCCGGACGCTCCTTCAACACTTGTCCAAAGACCTGCTCGGCCTTACCTCTCGTGTAGATATCCGCATGGTCGAACATATTAATGCCGATCTCAAGCGCAGCATCCAGGGCCGCATGCCCTTCTTTCAGATGATCAGCTGTAATCGGGGTCTGGTCCCAACCGCCGCCAAATCTCATACATCCAAGAACGAGCTGGCTTGCGTTAATGCCGCGAGTTTTTAAAGGAATCGATTTCGTCATTATGTACCTCCAAGGGCAGGATTACTATTCTTGTACTTGTATCATTATGAAGGATGCCTGCCCCAAATAAAAGTAGTGAAAATATAGTTATGAAATGATACAAGGTATACATAGTGAGTGAAAGTATAGCGCGCCCGCAGCTCGTAGAATCTGGCCAAAAGGTAGACAACGGTCCGGCTTCTGCAGCGATCAATTCCGAAGCACAGGCCAAAAGCCGCTCAAATTCTTCCATAAACTTACATGGGATACCGGTTTGGCGGTGACCTCCTGATCATCCACCCGAACGCAGCCAAAGCAGAGTAAGAAAATGGCATTTCTCTGGATATTACAGGGAATAAAGCCCGTCCTGCTGCGCATCTGCCGGGGTTCAAGGTGCACGGAGACTGATTCCGGAATCATGTTCACGGGTAATTCATAAACTTCTTCGAAACGCATGCTTTTTCAGATGCGTTTCTCATTTTTCCTGTTATAATAGGAGTAAAGAAGGATGACGGGCAGTAGAGGAGAATTGCGGTGAATGAGGCTCAGTTGGTGATGCTGTCGAGGCAGGGCGATCAAATCGCTTTTAACAAGCTGGTTGACTTATACAAGGATAAAATTTTTAATATGGCGCATCGGATCCTTCGCAGCAAGACGGAGTGTGAGGATGTCGTCCAGGAGACCTTCCTGAAAGTGTATTTGAATCTGAACCGTTTTGACGAGAACAAACGGTTTTCAACATGGATTTTTCATATCGGCAAGAACATCTGCCTGGATTTGCTGCGTAGAAGAAAGGCGCCTTCGCTGCCGCTTGATCAGCCGATCGTTGCTCACTCCGACCAGAGTCTGTCCCTGCATGATGTCATCGCGAATCCGGCTATGTCTCCGGAAGGGGAAGTGATTGAACGGGAATTCTCCGATAAGATGGCGGAGATGATCGATAAGCTGCCGGATAAATATAAGAGCGTTGTTTACCAGCGTTACGTGCTGGAGATGTCGATGGAGGATATCGGACGTGCGAATAATATCCCGGTTAATACCGTCAAATCCCGTATTCACCGCAGCAAAGATTTCATGAAGAAACGGTGGGGGAAGACACTCCTTATTTATTCTTCATTGATGTTCAGTTTCTTATGATCGGCCGATAGGAGCAAGAGCAAGCCTTTAACGGCGCCAGAACAGGCGCTTCGTTAAAGGCTTGTACTGTCTTTATGGACTTCAATAGGCGGTATTGCTATATTGGGAAGATCTCAGATTCGCTAACAGATTGATTACTTAAGGAGCCTGTGCTTATGTTTCTTGGCAGAAGATTTATTCAATGGGGCTCGAAATTCTCTGACAGCCCGATGGAACGCAAATTATTGATCGTGTTTATCCTGCTTGTCACCCTGCCGCTCACCTTCAT
Organism: Paenibacillus solisilvae; assembly: GCF_042656405.1. Classification (NCBI taxonomy): domain Bacteria; kingdom Bacillati; phylum Bacillota; class Bacilli; order Caryophanales; family Paenibacillaceae; genus Paenibacillus; species Paenibacillus solisilvae. The sequence goes on from NZ_JBHSOW010000109.1 coordinate 26,498, forward strand.
CGGGGCCGTTTCGTACCGCAATTATTCGGATTCGATCGAACAAAACACGGTGAGTTATTCAACGAATTCACTCACCAGCATGATGGAACGGGTGGATGATTACATCGAAGATATGGTGCGGATCTCCTCGGTTCCGGCTTATCAGGAGGAACTCAAGACCTATTTGAGCCGATCGAATACGTATTATGAGCAGCGCTCGCAGGTTACGAATGGGGATGAGTCTATGATCGGACCGTCGGATCTCGATTTGCTGTCGATTCAGCGCGGCATTCAAGGGAATATATTGTTTATTAATAATATCAAACGCGGGGAAAATTCGGTTTATATATTCGATAAATTCGGAAACGGCTACTACTCGCCCGAGGCAGGGGCCATCCGCCTGGATATCCAGGACAGCTATAAGCTTTGGAAGGCTAAGGTTGAGAACTCCAGTGGCGAGGCGCTGCTGTTAAGCACACAGAAATATATGACCAGTTTGAAGAGTGAGCGATATGTCTTCACCATCGTACGCAAAATTTACGATACGGCGCTCAATGATATCGGCATGATCGCAGTAGATGCGAATATCAGCGTGATTGAGGATCAAATCACGAAGCTGGACAAGGTCACGCATGGGAAGTCGTTTATTATTGATGCCGGGGGCAATGTTATCTATAACAGCGACAAGAAGCTCCTTGCTGCGAATATCAGCGACCGGCAGATGGTGAAGGAAGCAACCGACAAGAACGGGAGCTTCTATTTGACGGAGGACGGCGAGAAATATTTGTATATTTATACCTCCTCCCCGAATACGGATTGGAAAGTATTCATTTCGATCCCCGCAGGGGAATTGACCAGAAACTCAGTCGTTATCCGCAATGTGACGTGGATTGCTACGTTCCTGACGATTGGAATTGCAATGCTCATCTCGATCTTCTTCTCCTTCGCGCTCACGAAGCCGCTTAGGGCAATGATGCGTTTGATGAGACGCGTGCAGGAAGGAGATTTCTCCGTTCAATTCCCGGTGAAGCGGCGGGACGAAATTGGACAGCTCGGCAGCCAGTTTAACCATATGATACTGCGAATTGATCATCTCATTCAGGATATTTATCTGATGCAGACCAAGAAGAAGAAGGCGGAGATGCATGCGCTGCAAAGTCAGATTAATCCGCATTTTATGTACAATACGCTGGAAGCGATCCGAATGTCGGCCGAACTGAATGATGATATGAATACAGCGGATATGCTGTCTATTCTCGGACGCCTGCTGAGGTACAGCATTGGGGACCTGCAGGAGGAAGTCACCTTAAATAAAGAGATCGGTCATATGCGGTCCTTTATTGATCTATTGAACTACCGCTACCCGGACAGGTTCGAGCTGTTTATTGATGTCCCTGAAGAACTGAAGCATTATTCGACCATCAAGCTGATTTTGCAGCCGATCGTGGAGAATTCCATCTATCACGGAATGGATGACAATAAACCGAAGATGAGAATTGCAATCGCAGCGGATCAGTTAAAGGGCTTCGTCCGCATTCGAGTGTCGGATGACGGACTGGGAATGAATGAGGAGACACTGGATCGTTTAAACGGAATATTGAACGGCAGCGTTCAACACCAACCGGACGGGCAGAGAGGCGGCATTGGTCTGAGGAACGTAAACGAGCGCATTATGCTTCATTACGGCAGTGCCTACGGGCTGAAAGTAAGCAGCATACCCGGTAACGGAACCGTGGTGACTTTCCTGCTGCCGCTGGAGGAGGAGATCAGCTATGACTAATGGAATCAGACAACTCGTACTTCTTAGCATCGTGATGATGCTGGCCTGTGCCGGTTTCCTGACAGGCTGCAGCCCGGCCGGCTCGAATAAGACGAACGATCAAGCCGCTGGGAATGATTCTGATGCAGAGCCCCCTCAAGAGCATCATCTGCATGTTCTGACGAACCGGGTGGATTTAATCGAAAATGGTGTTTTTAAACGGTATGCAGATGCTTTTGAGCGCAAGCATCCAAGTACAGTCGTAGAATTTGAAGGTCTTACGAATTACGCGACGGATATTCTTGTCCGTTTGTCACTGCGGAACTTGGGTGACGTCCTGCTGCTTCCCAACAGTTTGGCTAATCAGGAATTGAGCAAGTACTTTGAGCCCCTCAAGCCAGGTATGTTCAAGCATCTGCGGTTCGCTGATTTCAAGGAATATGAAGGAATGCGTTATGGAATTGCAACGGGCGCTTCCACGGAAGGAATCGTTTATAATAAACAAGCGTTTGTTAAGGCTGGAATTACGGAGATCCCAACGACGCTTGCAGCGCTCTATGAAGCTTGTGAGAAGCTGAAAAAGGCAGGCATCGTTCCGATTTATCTGAACTACGGCGCTCAGTGGCCGCTGCCTGAATGGGGAGAGACGCTTGTCAGCTTCATGACCGGCAACGCCAATTATTTGAATGAAATGGTCCATACTGACAGACCTTGGCAGATCAGCAATGCATGGGGACAAGCGGTAACGATCGCCAGAACCCTGATACAAAGAGGTTACGTGGAGAAGGATTTGTTCTCGAATAATTGGGAGCTGTCCAAGAGCGAAATCGCAGAGGGCAAGAGCGCCATGTACTTTACAGGCAACTGGGTCATTAAGCAGATTTTTGAGGCTGGGGGCAAATCCGAGGATATCGGGTTTTTCCCGTTCCCTTACGACAATCAGACCAAGCATTACGCTCCGCTCAATCCGGATTGGTTCATCGGTATAAACAAATTGAGCGAGAACCAGACCCTTGCTCAGGAGTGGGTGGACTACTAGGCGATTTTTTACAGGAGTGGCTTGTCACTCCAGATTTGAAGCTGGCCTTTGAGTTATTCAATGACAAGTGGCAGGAAGCAAGGCGGGCTCTGCAAAGCCCTGGCCAGCTACCCGGCGAGATACAGAAGTAAATGATCCCGGGATAGATGTGCACGGTGAATGGTAGAAGGAGCGCTTGAAGCCAAAAGGGATTAAAAGGGTTAATTCTTGACAATTAGGCTCTAGTTGCTCCTTAAAAAAATGGCTGTACAGTTCAAGCTGAACTGTGCAGCGATTTTCTTTTTTCGAAGGTTCACCGCGGTCTGAAGGTCTTCTGTTGTATGAAGGTCTACTGTTGTCTGAAGGTCTACTGTTGTCTGAAGGTTCACCGCTGTCTGAAGGTACTCGTGCGGAGCTGATCCGCGGCGTCGTTGATGACATAAACGAAGATGGTTATGTGGAAAGGCTTATGGAACAGCCCCGCCATCTTTGCACTTCCCTGCCTATCTATTGCATAAGATATCTGATACATCTTAGCCTAGGCATTCTGGGTAGTTAAGCTCGAAGAATCTGAGTTGATCGTCAGCTGCAGGAACCACGCTTTATACTGGAATTCGTACAGTTAAGAGAGTGCCATCCGCTTGAGGCTGCCTCTATACTGCAATCCATAC
>NZ_JBHSOW010000110.1:0-19142 GCF_042656405.1 Paenibacillus solisilvae
GAAAAAAGCTATTACGAGCAACTCCAGGTTTCATAAAGTTGTGTCTACTATATTGACATAAGCTCAATTGTGGTTTTTTAACTGTATGAAATCCAGTATAGCTGCGGTTTTGGTCTAATTTCGCTTTCTAGCCTGTACGAAATCCAGTATAAGCTTCTAGCAGTTAAGCTGAGGTACAGGCATGCAATTCCTAAATTATGGGTTATTATTAGTAAAGTCATATTCGACTCCTGCCGGATATCCTGCAGAAGGTTCAGAATTTGAGCTTGAATAGAGACATCCAGCGCCGAGGTTGGTTCGTCCAGCACGATAAATTCAGAATTGGATGCAAGCGCCCTCGCGATGCCGAGCCGCTGCCGCTGACCTCCTGAGAATTCATGCGGATATTTCAAAGCGTGATCAGCCTGCATGCCTACCCGCTCAAGGAGTTGGGCGACGGTATCCTTCTGCTAATTAGCCGGGCAAACATGAAACTGCTTGAGTGGAAAGGCAAGCAGGTCGCCGACGGTTTTGCGAGCAGGTTGATTCAATGAATTATGTCATGTGTTATAAGATCACCTATATAGACCCTTTGCCTTTGTGCATGAATCCAAATGGGATGATAAACGGATATTGAGCTAAGGAGTGAATGTGTTGAAGCCCTATACAATTGGAATCGATCTTGGCGGAACCAATATTAAAGCAGCTATATTCGGTCACGAATATAAGACGCTAGTCGAAAGAAGCGTACCGACCGAAGCGGCAATGGGACCCGATCAGGTGCTGCAGCGAATCGTTGAGACCATTAAGGAAATGGCGCAATCCGCGAGTATCCCGCTATCCGCTGTCCGCTGCATGGGCATGGGGATCCCGGGACTCCTCAACCCGCAGGAGGGATTATCGATTTTCTCTCCTAACTTTCCGAATTGGGAAAACATTCATGTCGTTAATCGAATGAAGGCGGTGTTTGATTTTCCAACCTTTATCGATAATGATGTCCGCGTGAATCTCTATGGGGAGTGGCGGTTTGGTTCAGGCGCAGGTTACCGTAACGTCGTCCTGCTGACGCTTGGGACGGGGCTCGGATCAGGGATTGTTAATGATGGCAAGGTTGTCTATGGAACGACCTCCAGTGCCGGAGAGATCGGACACATGAACATGTATAGGGAGGGGCGGCCCTGCAGATGCGGAAGCTCGGGATGTCTTGGAAGATATGTGTCTGCGGTAGGCATGGTGAACACGATGAAGGAGAGACTTGAAGCGGGCGAACCGAGTATCGTTCAGCAATGGACGGATCATGATTCGAATGGGATCACGGCCAAAATGATTTCCGAAGCGTATGATGAGGGGGATCAGGTCGCTATCGATGTTATGCAAGAGACAGGTAAAATTCTGGGTTTTGGCTTATCTAACGTCATTAATCTATTCAACCCGGAAATCGTCATCATAGGCGGGGGGATGTCCGCTGCCGGTGACCGCTTGCTTCATACGGTGCGTGAAACGATTGCCGGCCATGCCTTGAAGCTCGCCAGAGAAGCCTGTATCGTTCAGCAAGCACGGCTTGGCGGGAATGCCGGCATGATCGGGGCGGCTGTGTATGCGAATGAGCGGTTAGAAGCAGATGATGAATAGATCGAACAAAAAGGCTCGTCCCTTTCATACAGGACGAGCCTTCTCTTACGTTTGAACCAGAAGCAGAATAATCGAAGAGAGACAGAAGCAGGTACTGACTAAACAAAGAACCATGACTACTTGTTTATGATTGAGGCCTGCGCGCAGCAGGCGGTAATGCGCTTGGCTGGCGTCTGCCTGATAGATGGACTTGCCTTGAATGAAACGTTTGGCAACGACGAACAGGTTATCGAAGATAGGAACGCCCAGTGCCAGTATGGGAATGAAGAGCGACAGAACGGTCGCTTGCTTGAATGCACCGTCCAGGGCGATTACCGCCAGGATGAATCCGATAAAGGTTGCTCCGGCATCCCCCATGAAGATTCGTGCAGGATGTTTGTTATACCTGAGATAAGCTACCGTAACTCCGACAACAATGACAGCCAGCATCGCTGAAGTCGATTGTCCTTTGGCCAATGCAACTATGAACAAGGTGATGGCGGATATGGCGGAGAGCCCGCCGGCCAGCCCATCCATGCCATCGGAGAAATTAATGACCGTCGTGACGCCGAAGATCCACAGGATCGTAAGCAGGAACTGAAGCACGATGGGTAGTACGACATATTCTCCGGACAGCGGATTGTAGAATCCGGTAAAAGCAATGCCTGATGCATAAACCAATACGGCGGCGGACATTTGCACAATGAATTTGGGGAGCGCAGGAAAATCTTTTCCCTTCGTCTTATACCAGTCATCCACAGTTCCAATGATTAATAATAATACGCCTCCGACAAAAATCGCCCCGGTTTGCAGCGTGAATTCTCTTGTAACGAGCAAATAAGTAACGAAAAATCCGATGAAGATCACATAACTTGCTGTGAGCGGGATCGGTTCCCGATGAATTTTGCGTTCCGTGTTCTTCTGAGGCTTGTCCACAAAATCAAGCCGAAATGCCAATTTTGCGAAAGGCGGAATCAATAGATAAACGATCATAAAGGATAAGACAAACGCGAGCAGGTAAAAAATACGCTTCACCACCATCTCTTATTTACTGAGAAATATTATACATTTCATTCCGGGTAAAGTCGATAAAACGAGTACAATTGACAACTTTTTCCTCGTTTTTCCCTCATTCGCGGAATCTCCATTCAACCTTCACTTGTCCAAGCCATTTGGACAAATCAGCATAAATTGAAGAGATGAAATCGTTTTTCAGGCTGTACATGATTACCTAGCAAAGTGAGGTGCATATGATGTCCGTTACAGAGCAGCGGCAGGCGGTAATGGAGACTTATGGGAAACTTCCTCTTGCCTTCATTCCGAATGCCGGACAAATGAAAGATGCGATTCGATATTATGCTCAAGGCAGAGGCTTCCGGTATGCCTTTAGCCCGGAACAAATATCGCTGACCTTCTTCGAGAGGGACTCCTTATCATGGTTTGGTCGGACAAGGACTGCGCCATTGGCAGAGGAGAACGAAGAGCAGGGAAGATGCATGAGGGGGATTAACCTGGCTTGGCGGTTCTTGAATGCCCGCCCCGGGGCGGCACCGGAAGGAATGTTACCGGTAACAGGGACTATTAATTATTTCCGCGGCAATAATTCTTCGCAGCATTTCACTCAGCTTCCTATGTACCGGGAGATCCTCTATCGGCAGGTTTGGCCGAGCATTGATGTGGTATTTCAAGGATATGCAGGAAATCTGAAATATGATGTGCTGCTGCAGCCGGGTGCATGCGTTGGTGATATCCGGTTTCACTGTGAAGGTGCAGACGGGATCCGGCTGGATGAGGAGGGTAACCTGTTGATCGCCACTCCTATGGGAACCTTCATGGACCTGAAGCCCGTTGCTTATCAGAAAGTGGAGAATATTCAGCGGCCGGTAGGCTGCAGTTTTGTCATCCGGTCTGAAACAGATGGAAGCCAGAGCATCGGGTTTGAGGTGACAGAGGAATTTGATCCTAACCTGCCCTTAGTAATCGATCCGATTCTCTTCTATTCCACTTATCTCGGGGGGAGTGCAAATGATGAAGCGCTCAGCATCGCTGTGGATGCATCCGGGAATGCCTATGTGACCGGCTACACCGAATCTGCCAATTTCCCAACCACTCCAGGCGCCTTTCAAACCGCCTTTGGAAGCGGCAGCGATGAAGTGTTTGTAACCAAGCTAAACTTAACCGGGACAGCGCTCGTCTACTCCACCTTCCTTGGGGGAAACGGAACTGAATTTGGCAACGGGATCGCTGTTGATTCATTCGGGAACGCCTATGTGACGGGCAGTACTACTTCTACTGACTTTCCCACCACCCCGGGCGCCTTTCAACCCATCTACGGCGGCGGACCAACGGATGCGTTTGTGACCAAGCTGAATGCAACCGGTACGGCGCTCATCTACTCCACCTATCTCGGGGGAACCGCGGGTGATGCAGCGGATGCCATCACGGTGGATGCATCCGGGAATGCCTTTGTATTTGGCAGTTCGGGTTCCGCTAATTTCCCGATCACCCCGGGTGCCTTTCAAACCACGGTTGGTCTATTTATAACGAAACTGAACGCGGCCGGTTCAGCTCTTATTTATTCCACCTTTCTCGGGGGAAGCGGGGTAGATTCTAGCAGCGGGATCGCTGCGGATGCTGCCGGTAATGCTTATGTGACCGGGTTTACCCAATCTGCTGATTTCCCTACCACTGCCGGCGCCTTCGATACCGTCTTGAACGGCACTCAAGATGCGTTTGTGACCAAGCTGAATGCAACCGGCACGGCTCTTGTCTATTCGACCTACCTCGGGGGAAGCAATAATGATGTTGCCTTTGGCATCGCTGTGGACACATTCGGAAACGCGCATGTGACCGGGTTTACCGCCTCCGCCGATTTCCCAACTACAGCCGGTGCTTTTGACACCACCATCAGTATTCCTGATTCTGCGTTCGTAACTAAACTGAATGCAGCCGGTACGGCGCTTATCTTCTCCACCTTCCTCGGAGGAAACGGGGGGAATCAAGGTTTTGGAATCACAGTGGATGCATCCGGGAACGTATTGGTGACAGGAGAAACGGAGTCTGCCACCTTCCCGATCACCCCAGATGCCGTGCAGAACACTTTCGGCGGTGCTGTAGATGCATTTATGACGGCGCTGAATCCAGCCGGTACGGCGCTTGTCTTCTCCACTTATCTCGGAGGGAATGATATAGACAGAGGTTTCGGTATCGCCGTGGATGCAATCGGTAACGCGTATGTTGCCGGCAGCACGCACTCCGCCAATTTCCCTACCACTGCCGGCGCCTTCGATACTGTTTTAGGTGGTTCTGTTGATGGATTTATATCGAAAATCGCATTCGTTCAATCTTTTTCTACAGGCGTCATTGCTAACCAAAGCGCGGCCGGGCCTGTAGCCTCCGCCATTCAAGTTCTCATCAGTAACGACAACTCTAGCCATACATCCAACATTGAGATAGTGGCCTTCTATCTGAGCGGCACAAGCCGGGTTCCCTTTGTGCATGAAGTGTTCGGCATAGCGCCTGGCACGGTTGTGAGCCGGAGCTATTCGACTGCGGCATTCACTGCCTTCGAAATCCAATACTCCATCGCGGGTGCGGCGCTTGCAAATATGTTGGTTTCTGTCTTCCCAATAGACGATCAAGGAAATGCTGTGGCCGCCGGACGCGTCATTCAGGCTGAAGCTGAACCGATTTTTACGATCACGCCTGTTCCTTAGTTTGAGTGAAACGAAAGGAGGTGAAACCTATGCCTGCATTTAGCAGCGGACCTATCTTAAATAGCGGTTCAAACCCATCGACCAGTGTAAAAATGTTGATCAGCAATGAGGATTTGGCTGCAGCAGCTACGATTGAGCTGGAAGTATTCCTGGTCACAATAAGTTCAACCGGAGCTCCAAAGGTTCCCGTAGCGCATCAACTTTTCAGCTTATCTCCCCAACAGGTCGCGACCAGGGAGGTAGGTATTGCAGGGTTTCCTGGTTATGAAACACAATTTAACGTTACCGGCTCGAATGTCGTCATCGATGTTTTCGCCACAGACGCCGACGGCCGCTTAAACGACGCACAACGCGTACTTCAGCCGGAAGAATCAACCATTTCGGCCATCACTCCAGTGCCCTAGCCCTTATGTGGTCCGAACTCGGGAGGGAATGTTTTCCTCGGCAGCATTCTGCGATAAGATGAATAGGGTGAGGCAGCTCGTCAGCCTTGCCCTATTTTACTGGGTTATCACAATTGGAATCATGGATGGAGGCTCACATGGACATTCGCACGCTAACGATTGCTAAAGAAATCGCTTCTGCCGCTGCATTAGAGGCAGGAAGGCTGGCCCGCAGCCGATTCGATACCCTTAATCACTATGAAGAGAAGGATGCATCTGGGGATATGGTCACGGAGGTCGATCATCTTGCAGAAGCAACCATTTTGAAGAAAATTCAGAGTGTGTTTCCGGAGCATCGCATCCGTTCTGAAGAGATCGGGGACAATCATGCAGACAGTAAGTGGATGTGGATGGTTGATCCGCTTGACGGCACGAATAACTTTGCGGTCGGTTTGCCTCTGTTCTCGGTATCCATAACACTGCTTTATGAGCAAAAGCCGGTTATGGCCGTCATTTATGAGCCCATCACGGATCGTTTATATGTATCTTGCAGGAATGAAGGCGCATGCTGTAATACAGAGCCGCTATCGATGAACAACGCGAAGGATTTTAAGAGAGCGACTGTAGGCTGGATTCAAGGGCATAAGGTGCAAAATGAAGAGAGAGCCGTTAAGCTGAGGCATTACATAGATGTGAATACGAAGCGAATGATGCGGTTATGGGCGCCGACCCTGCAGTGGAATATGCTTGCTAGAGGAGATATGCACGGCATCATTGTATATAACTCTGAGGGGGATGATTTGTATTCCGGATTGCTGATGGTCCAAGAAGCCGGCGGTACAGTGGTGGATTTTAGCGGCAGGCCCTTTCAAGAACGGATGGCTGAGCCTTATTTGATCGCCTGTGCGCCTAAGCATGTGGATTACTTCTTAAAACTGGTTCAAGAAGGATTGAGGTGACAGGGATGCAGATTACGGCAGTTTCCATCCAAGGCAGCAGCCCTTTAAACGAGGACGCCCTGATCAGGAACGATGCAGCGCAGCTCTTTGGTGTTATTGACGGCGCTTCGTCGCTAATTCCATACAAGCGTCCAAGCGGAGAAACGGGCGGATACCTCGCAGCTCAAATTACGGCGGATTACTTTAATGAACGTTCGGGAAGCGATATTGCTGAGGGAGCGCATGGTTTGCTGGAAGCCTTTGAAGCGGTTAACGCTCAGCTTCGGGAGCAAATGATAGAATCCGGCGTAAGCCTGGAACGAAAGGAAGATCTTTGGAGCGCGTGCGGAGCTGTTGTTCGCGTGAAGCCTAGATGGATTGAGTTTGCACAGCTCGGGGACTGCATGATTGCGGTCTATTATATGGATGGTACGATTCGCATCGTCACGCAGGATCAGGTGGCGCATGTCGATGACAGAAGCAAGGCGGTGTGGGCGCAGGGGATTGCTGAGGGTATAACGGCTGGAGATCAGCTGCGTCATTATGTGCTGCCTCAAATTATTAGCGGCCGCAGCCTGGCCAACTCGCCTGGCGGTTATTCGGTATTGAATGGAGATCCGCATTTCGCAGACTACGCCGAGTATGGGCGGATCAGCCGGACGAATGTCCGGGCGCTGCTGCTGTTCTCAGACGGGCTGTATGTGCCGAAGCCGGCCGGGATCTCCGATAAAGACGGGGCTGTCGAAGTGGCTTCTCTTGTTCAAGAGAAGGGAGTGCTTCCTTTCATCCAGTGGCTGACTGAGCTTGAAGAATCAGATCCGGATGGTTTGCAGTTCCCGCGAATGAAGAGATCGGATGACAAATCGGCGATTTGGATTGAACTGAAGCAGGAGCAGGAGCAGGAGCAGGAGCAGGAGGATTAACATGTTCGAGCGGTATATCGGCATTGACTATTCGGGCAAGGGATTACCAAGGCAAAAGCACACCGCGATTCAAATCTTCGAATCGACTGCTGCCGAGGAGCCCTGCCGGGCATGGGGCAGAAGCAGCTGGTCCAGAGAAGGCGTTCATCTTTATTTGGCCGAATCTCTGGAAGCGCAGCGGGCGGGGAGGCAGGGAGCGATGATTGTGGGGATGGATCATGGTCTTTCTTTTCCGCTTTCGTATTTTCAGGATGCGGCACGAGGCAAGCCCGTGCTTCGTTCCTATGATGAATTTTTGACGCATTTTGATCAGCATTGGGGCGGGGTGAAGGAGCTCCCTGTGTCGGCTATACAATCGCCGACGCTGCCCTATCGCAATCCGACTGAGCTTAGGCTGACTGAGAAATTCACTTCCTCGGCCAAAAGTGTGCTGAACTTGAATCCAACCCTTATTTCAGTCGCATTCTCCACCCATGCCGGCATTCCATGGCTCTGCGAGCTTCGGCGGTCATTCGGGGATGTGCTTCATGTATGGCCGTATGATGGCCTGATTCCGGCGGATAACAAAAGTGTAATAGCTGAGGTTTATCCCTCATTGCTCTACAGCCGCTACACCTATCCGGAGGAGCTTGTCAAGCGGGATGAGAAGGATGCATATGCCGTGTCACAATGGCTAAGAGAGCAGGATGCCGGCGGCACCCTGTGCCACTATATGAGCCTGTTGACGCTAACCTCTCAGCAGCGCGATGAAATTGTCCCTTTGGAAGGCTGGATTCTCGGGGTTCTATAAGTTCTTCTTACTTATAAAATCCTTGCTCTGCCGCGTAATTTCCCCAATGCGGGCGGCTTCCGTCCTCATCGGTAAACCGGTATTCCTCGGACAATCCCCAGGAGGTGAGAATGCTCCCGGTTTTCTCCATAATTTTCGGATCTGCAGCGAGTGCAGCCACCGCTCTGCCGATGTAGGCAGGGGTCTCTGACATCAGGAAATGCGGATCCTTCCCGGCTGCATCCCGCCAGTTCTCTTCTGTAACACCGAAATGCTCCAGCATCGCCTCCGAACGCAGAAAGCCGGGGCTTACGGCTACAGAAGCCACTTGATGCGGGCGCAGATCCGCTGCCATCGCTTGAGCGAGGTGGATGACAGATATTTTGGCTAAGCTGTAATATAAGCTGCCTCTGTACCGATAATCGAAGCCGTCGGTGATTTCAATAATGAGTCCAGAGTTGTTATCGATCATGAGCGGTGCCGCATAATAGCTTGCTATCATATGGGTATGAACTCCGCGCTTCTGAATGAGCAAACCGTCATGGAGCGAATGCTCCCAGAAGGGCTGCTCCCACATGGTCAGCGGATCGCCGCCCCACACATCGTTGACGAGAATATCGAGTCGGCTGCCCTGCTCCAGAGCGATGCGATCGAATAAGGCCCGCACTTCGGACTCCACGGAATAATCCGTCCGGACAGCAATGCCGACACCCCCTGCGGCAGCTACGAGCTCAGCGGTTTCTTCAATGGTTTCCGCTCTTCCCATATCAGACAGACTGCCGCGGACACTTCGTCCCGTGACATATACGGTTGCTCCTGCCTCACCAAGCTTCACCGCAATCCCTCGTCCGGCACCCCGCGTCGCACCTGCGACAACTGCTATTTTTCCTTGCAGTGGTTTCATACTCGAATCTCTCCTTTAACGTTGTTAATCTCCTATAGTTTATCCCCCCATCACTGACAGCCATGGTCATGTAAAGAATTTTTTTGGGACTGAATTTCCCCTTCAAGGGAATAAGAAGATCCTTCCGAAGCAGCAGGGGCAGATTCTAGCAAACGGCTGTTTTTTTAAAAGGCAATTAGCGTATAATAAGGGAATATTTCATACATATGGGGGTTAAATATCGATGTGGTTAATGCTGCTGCTGCTTGCTCTGGCCGGGTTTGAGGGACTGTCTGTCTTGATCAGCCGGAACCAGCTCAAGCAGTTCGATGAGTCTATTATTCAAATCGTACAAGGCTGGGAGAGCCCTGCACTGACCCGAATAGCCGAGCTGTTCTCGAAGATCGGATCCTCTTCCGTCACGATTCCATTGATTATTGCTTTGGCGGTCATTTTATTTATCGTGCTTAAGCATCGTAAGGAGCTTATTCTGCTGATTGGCGGGATGCTGGGGTCGACCCTGCTCAATGAACTGTTGAAACGATTGTATCACCGGACCCGTCCTGACATTCATCGTATCGCCGAGGAGCAGGGCTACAGCTTTCCGAGCGGCCATTCTATGGCGGCTTTCTCCTTATATGCACTCCTGATTTTCATTCTTTGGCGTCATATACCGAGCCGGGGAGGCAGAACCGCTCTGATTATCTTTGGCCTGTGCATGATTCTGTGCATCGGTTTAAGCCGGATCTATCTAGGCGTTCATTATCCATCGGATATATTGGGCGGCTATTGGGTAAGCGCCTGCTGGGTTGCGGTATGTATCCGGTTATTTCGGCGCTCGGAACGCCGGTAAACAAACGCTGTACAGCCGAATAATGGCTGCCGCGGGCCTATAAGCCATCGTAATCTAGCGATGAAGATCATCTCTGGCAAAGCTTGGGGAGGACTCATAAAGGGGTTGACTGATGATTCACGTCAAGGCTATTTCCTAATATCTCAAACAAATGTAATATTTCCCGATTGAATCCATTCGTTATTATGACTAGAATAGGATGAATCTATTCATAGAAACGAGGCTGTACCATGATTAAACGTTGGATGATAGCGGCAATAACCGCTATGCTAGTACTAGTTATGTCTGCGGGAACGGTATCCGCGGCAAGTGCGCCCAAGCCGATACATATCGTGCTGAACGGGCAAGAAGTTGTTTTTTCAGTGGCTCCTAAAGCGATAAGCGGAAAAACCTATGTGGAATTTCGTACATTGTTCCAGACATTGGGGTACAAAGTGGATTATGTGGCAGCGACCAAGAAGATAAAAGCAACTTCTTCCGTTCGCAGCATCGAAATGAGCACAAGCGGTACGAGCGCATTAATCGATGGCAAGAAAGTAGCGACGAACGGAGAAATGAAAATCATAAATGGGCGTACGTTAGTGGGTGTCCGGTTTATCGCAACGCTGTCCGCCAAGAAAGTGGAATGGAACGCCGCGAAGCAGACGGTATTCATTACAGATATCGGGCCGACTGCGCAGCAAAAGGCTGCCGTATTCCAGGTACTGACTAAATTGACGCAAGCGGAAGCGGCGGGTGATGCGAACGCATTCCTGGCTGTATTCCATTCGAAGTCGCCGCAGGCAGACGGACTTAAGGCAAGTATTCCGGATCAGTTCGCTCGAATGAAAACGCAAACGGTTATTTTGGATAAAGAAATCGATTCTTATTCGGCAGCTGAAGCGGTGCTGGTAACCACGGAGCAGACGCGTAAGGTGAGCGGCACAGGCTTCTTCCCGGACAATGTCAGCCAAATGAGCTATACACTCCGCAAAGAAACGAATGGCCAATGGGCGATTTATTCCGCTGAGCAGCTATCATTAGAGGTACTTGATGTGGACAGCCTTTGGAAGCAGGAAATTCAAGCGCCTGATGCCGATCAGCAAGCCATTAAAGCCCTGCTCGATGCCCAGGCACAAGCCATTAATGAAGAAGACGTAGAAGCCTACGGAGCAACGATTAATCAAGACTATCCAGGGGCGGAGGAAGATCTGGCGGGACTTGCGGATTTGTTTGCTTCTGTAAATTTGAAGATGGTTATCGAGAAGAGCGCCATTGTTGAAATCAGCGAAGATTCAGCCTCCATACTCGCCTCCGTTACAGTCGAGCAGACAGACGGCGACGATATTCCGTCTACCCGTTCCATTTCCCTAATGACACTAACAAAGGTGAATGGCAAATGGCTGCTTGACCCAGGTATCTCTGATTTGTACAGTGAAGATCTCTAAGCGAAGAAACGCATGACAATCGGGATTTTCACGATCATCTGCATATTTATTCCAATAGCCTCCAATTCCTTTATGCTGGGAATCGGAGGTTTTTTGTATTTATTATTCGAAAAATTAGTTCATATTTAGGAGAAGCAGAAGCTGCCTGGTTTCTCGCCTTTCGTATGGGCTGCGTTGTTCATATTATTTTCACAGTACACTGTTAGACTAGTAGTCATGAGGAATAACTCAATCGACAACAAGCTGATAAGCGAGGAGGAAGGAAGCATGAAGCCTTGGGCTGATTTCGAGGATACCATAGCTCCGCATCTTAATCATGTGCGGATATACTGCTTTTATTTAACCGCATCCAAATGGGAATCGGAGGATCTGCTCCAGGATGCTCTGCTAAGGGCCTTCATGCACTACCGGAAAACGGGAGAGCTCCGGCACCCCCGATCGCTGCTCTATAAAATCGCTAAGAACCTGCACATTGATGCTCATCGCAGGCGTAAAGGAACCTTGCTCCCCCTGGATGAAGCGCTCCAGCAGCCGTATTATGACCCGAATTACGCATCTGTTCGCGGCCTGCTGGAATGGGTGGCCGAGCATCTCTCTGAACGGGAGGGGGAGATGCTTCTGCTGGCTGAAGTCTTTCATTATTCCTACCAAGACATCGCAGATGAATTACAATGTACTGTCCCTGCGGTCAAGATGGTCCTGCACCGCTCCAAAATTACACTTCGCAATTCAGGAGGCGAGCATGAACGGATGCTTCCTGCAGCTGCAGCCAATCCCTCTCGTAAACCGACCATCCCAAAATCCAGAAAAAAGAAAGCTATCGAACGCTGGACGCGTGCTTTAATGACCTATGAATGGAAAAAATCCGAGTTCATCACCGTGAAGTAATATCCGATGTCATCCTCTTTACCGATAATTTTCGATAATGTTCTTGTAAACTGCCTAATATTTTACATATTCGTGTATGGATTATATAATCCTCCCTGTCAGCTAAACTTCCTGCCGTTCCCCGTCAACACAAAAACCCGGGAGCGAGGTGCTTTTCTCAAAGTACCTCGCTCCCGGGTCACAGTTCTCCCTGCCCTCATTCAAATCACAACGAAACACCCAAGAACCCGCGCGTGAATTGGAAATCCACGTTCCCCTGCTGGAAGAGACGCGGCGTATAGCGATGCTCAATGGTTTGCTTGCAGTGCTCGAGAATCTGCTGCGTCCACGCGTTCGGATCACCTGCGAGCATCACATCCAAATCCTTGCCATCGTACTGCCGCATCGCAGGTTCCGACGCCATCTGCAGCATAGGAACGAACGGATGCACCTGCATCGGACGATTGCCGACTAGCGCGATCATGATTTCCACACCTGTGGCGCCGAGGCCCGTAATCGTCTCCACCCAATGCTCGGTCGGCGTCTCCATGATGTGGAAGCCATTGCGGCGGACATGCTCACCATAGGTGATGGAAGGACGGACATCCGATACGGTGAATAAACGGTTGCTGTAAGCAGCCGTGGTCAGCAATCCGCTGTTCTGAGGCACAACGACCAAGCCGCCTGCGTCGACGATCATTTGGGTCAGCTTCGCAAGCTGCTCTCCCGCGTCATCGGAGATGGAACCATCGCTTAGGATGCCAATTCGCAGTCCTTCCAGTCCGACCGACTCTTTCTCGGCTGCGCTGGCTGCTGCCAATTGATCGGCAAACCAGGCCTCTACCTTCTGCGTCACCTTCGTAATACCGCCGTCCAGCTGAATGCTGGCAAAACCAACCCGGTCCGCGTCAACGCCCATCTCTTCCATCTGGTGGCGCATGAAATCGTTGTGGGTTTTCTCGCAGCCGTGCTCGAGCATCAGACAATGTCGCACCATCGGATGGGTGACATAGCCGATCATCGTTCGCGCATACAGTTCTTCCGCTTGGCCCCCTGAATTTCCGCAGCCTTCCGTATGAGCCAAAGCCACGAAGCGCGAAATCTCCGGCTGCCCGGCACCTTGTTTGTTGAGCCGCTGCGTAATCATGTTGGCTACCTGTCCGGCGCAAAGACTGGTCGGCAGGATGAGACCGATATTGTCGCTGGCTCGAGTATCTTGATGACGGGTAAAGGTGAATTCGATTGGTCTTTCCACCGCTCCCGCATCCGCTTGGATGGCGATCGGCTCTCCTGACGGCACAGGAGGATGGAGCAATGTCTCCAGCTGGCTCGCATCGTTCTGCTGCCAATTGCGCCAGATCTGCACCTGGGCATGACCGGCCTTCTCGCCAACACTGCGCTGACCCGAGGCAATTTTAATGGTTAGGTCGAAGACCTCTTGGCCAAGCTCCTCCATAGACTTGCCTTCCAGATACTGACCGGCATTGACATCCATATCATTGGACAGCAATTGGAAGCGGCTCGTCGTCGTGACAACCTTGACCGTCGGCACATAGGGGAAGTTCGTGATCGAGCCGTTACCCGTCGTAAAGAAAATCATGTTGCAGCCTGCAGCCACCTGTCCGGCGATGCTCTCAAGGTCATTGCCGGGGCTGTCCATGAAATAATAGCCGCCATCCTTCATGAGCTCCCCATACTCTGTGGCATAATCGAGGCGCGTGAATGGATCTTTCTTGCGGGCCGCACCGATGGATTTGAGATAAATGTTATATAGACCGCGATATTTGTTCCCGCCGGATGGATTTCCTTCCGCGCTCGACCCATGCCAGGACGTGCGCTCCCTGAAACGGTTCACCAGCTCCAGGAACTTGCGGGCGGTTTCCACATTGCGTACCTTCGACAGGACATAAGGCTCCGCGCCAATTAGTTCATCGGTTTCCGCCAGGCTCGCAGCGCCGCCGTACCGCACCAATTCTTCTGAAATCCAGCCCAGCAGCGGATTCGCCGAAATGCCGGAAAAAGCATCCGAGCCGCCGCACTGCAGTCCGATCTTCAGGTTGCTGATGGATTCGCTTGTCCGCTGCATCGCATTGACTGCCGGCAGCCATTCGCGTACAATCGCTTCGCCTGTGGCCAAATTCTCTTCAAAACCGCCTTGCAGCGATACGAATTTGTGCAGCACGTCATGGATGGGATAATTGTGCTCGCGCAGGTAGGACTCCACCATCCGATTGGTTACCGGTTCGCTGCCATAATCGACCACCAAGACTGCGCCGACGTTGGGGTTTACCATAAATCCGGCGAGCGTCCGCAGCAGTAAATCCAAGTTATTCGGCTTCTCGGTGCCGCCTTCCGTATGCGCCGCAGGGACAATGCCATCAATATTCGGGTAGTTCTTCAAGTCCGCTTGCAGACGACCGGCGAGCTGCTTTACGTAGCTGCCCGTGCGGGAGGTGGTCCCAAGCAGAACTACATGGTTGCGAGTACCGACGCCTCGGGCTTCACAGCGGCGATAGCCCATGAACGTACGCGTTTCCGCGTACGCTGGAGCTGCCGCCGCAGGCTGAAAGCCAGCCTCGTCCAGCACAAAAGGAGGCACATGATCTTCAAAATTCGGCTCCGCCGGAAGAGCAAACTTCAGCTGACGCACGCTAAGCTCGTGCAATACCGACTCGTTGATTACATAGTGGCCGGGCTGGATCGCTTGCAGCGCCGCGCCGAAGGGCATTCCCCAAGAAAGCAGGTCTTCGCCGGGAGCAATCGCCTTCACCGTAAACCGATGGCCCTCCATAACCGTATAATCCAAGGTTAACGTATGGCCTTCATAATGAATGACAGTGCCCGCGTCCAGTTGGCGAGTCGCAACGGCACAGTTATCCCCGGGCAAGGGGAGTCTAGCAGCTTCGTCAAATTGGTAAATTACGTTCATCGATTTCACGCTCCTATTTTCAAACTGTCTCTTAAACGAATTATATCGATCTACTTTAGTAAACGCTTTCACATTCTTCATAAATAGCTGTATTCGGGCCATTCCTATTTCAGATTATATACTATGTTATACGAAACGATATACAGGTGAACTCCACTATTTTTCTAGCAATGACGTTCATGCCTGATGTAGCGATAAAAAGGGCAATATTTGGTCGAAAATTTCGCGAAAATAGAGAATTCGAACTAACTGTTAACGAATTCTATGGGACAATTGTCCAGTAAACATGGTAAAGTATTCATATTGAATAAATTCCCATGTTAGGAATCGATAATTACGATTTGGCGGAGGCGCTATGAGACAATTTTTGGGGAAAACGTTGAAAAATGATGTCATGAATGCTTTTGGTGTCACGGTTTTACCCGCCGGAACAGTGCTGCAGGCAGAACATTTGTTGGTACTTGAAAATCATAAAATCGATAACGTTTCTGTTTTTCTCGAAATAGCTGAAATGAAAGAGAAGAAAGAAAGCACTACGCCGCATGCAGTCGTCAAAGGGGTTGTTGCCAATGCGAAGAAGCTTTATCACTCTTTTCATGAAACTGGGGTCGTCCCGGTGAATGAACTGCAGGATGAGGTTATCCCTGCCGTACAGGATATAGCGAACCATCCGAACATATTCGTGCTGTTTGAAGCGGTAAAGGCTCAGGATGACTACACCTACCAGCATAATATCGGTGTAGGAGTACTTTCGACGCTTATTGGGAAATGGCTTAATTTAAGCGAAGAATCTTTAAAGGCGCTTACTTTTGCAGCAACCCTCCATGATATCGGTAAGCTTCGGATACCTCAGGAGATTCTGGACAAGCCCGGCAAGCTGACGGAGGAGGAGTTCGAAATCGTTAAGAAGCATGCCATTTATGGCTATGAGATCTTGAAGAATACGCAGGGTGTCAGCTATAGAACTGCTTTGGTTGCTTTACAGCATCATGAGCGGGAAGACGGCGGGGGTTATCCGCTCGGACTGGGCTCGGATAAGATCGATTTGTTTAGTAAAATCGTTGCCATCGCCGATATCTTTCATGCCATGTCCTCCAAACGGCCCTATCATGATGCACTTCCGTTCTACGAGGTTGTCCGGCAAATGAAAGAGGGTTATTTCGGCAAGCTTGACCCTACAATTGTTTCGGTCTTCCTGGATAATATATTGACGAAGATGGTCGGCCAGAAAGTCATCCTGACGGATGATCGTGTTGGAGAAATCGTCTATATTAACCCGCATGAAGAAGAAGCTCCGCTCATTAAAGTAGATGACGAATTCATAGATTTATCCTGCGTTCGAACCCTGCGGATTAAACAGATCATCGGTTTATAAGGTATGCAAAAACCAAAAAACCATCACCACCGGCATATTGGCCTGTGTTGATGGTTTTTCTCCATGTAGTCCGTTCTTGATCTGTGGCCTACGTCCACTTCGCTGCCCACAGCTTCATTTCTTTGAACATTTGATGCAGATCCTCGCCTTTAGGCGTTAAAGTATATTCGACCGTTACAGGGACGGTTGGAAAAACATGCCGCTCCAGTACACCCTGCTCCTCCAAATGGCGCACGGTACTCGTTAATGCCCGAGGACTAACGGCTGGAATCAGCCGCTGCAGCTCACCGAATCGCCGGGTACCGCAGAAGAGCTCCCGAAGGACGAGAAAAGCCCATTTACCGCCAATAACATCTAATGTTCTCTCAATATTGCAATCAATAACGAGCGGTTCTTTGGGGACATAATTACTCTCAGTCATGAGGACGATCTCCTTCTCTATTATAGTAACATTAAGTATAGTATATATAGATACTATAATAAAGTGACAATTATTTCACTACTTTAAAAAGAATACGAATATGAATACAATAACATAGGAAGCAGAAATGTAAATAGATTATCTATGTGGAGGTACACAAATGAATTATCGCAAACTTGGTGGAAGTGGACTGAAAGTGAGTGAAATCAGCTTAGGAAGCTGGTTGACTTATGGTGGATATGTAGAACGCGAGAATGCAGTGAAAGCAATTCAGACTGCATACGGGTTAGGTATTAATTTCTTTGATACTGCGAACGTCTATGAGCGAGGAGCAGCGGAGACTTTACTTGGTGAAACCATTAAAGCTTTTCCGCGCGACTCCTATGTACTGGCGACCAAAGCGTTCTGGCCGATGGGTGAGGGCCCGAACGATCGCGGTCTATCGCGCAAACATGTGATCGAGCAGTGCAACGCTAGCTTGAAGCGTCTTGGTGCCGATTATGTTGATATTTTCTACTGTCACCGTCATGATCCGGAAACACCGCTTCATGAGACGCTTCGTGCGATTGACGATCTGATCCGTCAAGGCAAAGTGCTGTATGTCGGTGTAAGTGAATGGACAGCCGCACAGATGGCTGAAGGATTAGCGGTTGCTGATCGTTACCTGCTTGATCGTATTGTCGTCAATCAGCCGGTATACAACATGTTGAACCGATATATTGAAAAGGAAGTTATCCCGTTCGGTGAGCAGAATGGCATCGGACAAGTTGTATTCTCGCCTCTTGCCCAGGGGCTGCTTACCGGCAAATACAATTCCGCGTCCGAGCTTCCGGAGGGAAGCCGTGCTTCCAAGCTGGAGTGGGTGCGTAATGGGATTACCGAGGAGAAGATTAGTCAAGTCCGTGAGCTGTCTGCGATTGCAGCGGAGCTTGATATCACGACTGGCCAATTGGCGCTTGCTTGGATCCTGCGTCAGCCGAATGTGGCCAGCGCACTAGTCGGCGCGAGCCGTCCGGAGCAAGTCGTTGAGAATGTGAAAGCGTCCGGTATTGTTCTCTCCGATGAAGTTAAAGATCGGATCGAGAAGATCCTCGTTGTTTAAACCATTCAGAATTATCAAATAGATGAGAAGGGCCGCCTTTCCAAGCAGATGGATCTGCTTGAATGGGCGGCCTTTTTCGTCTTAAGATTCGATTAAGGATGTGTTATTGGATCTGCGGCGCTGTTTGCTTTGGCTTTGCCCCTTAAGTACACGGATCGATAAATAAATGCCGGTGAGTGTCATGAAGATTAAGCTTACAGCCGTTAAATCAACGACAATTTTGAAGCTGTTGCCATAGATCATCCCTTCGTGGAGCTTCTTCGCAAACCCTACGATTCCGCCCTCGCCTTGTTCACCGCCGCCGGGGAATCCTTGACCGATTGGCCGCTGCTGCATCTGCTGCCTTTGGTCAGCGGTACCTGAATCACTAACGCTCTGATCGCTGTTTGATGGAGTAGAGCCGCCGCCTGGGGTTGTACCCGTCTGTGCCTGCTGGTTGCCGCCGTCGGTATTACCCGCGGAATCAGCAATGAGGCCCCCGCTGGTATCGCCGCTGGAGCTTGCTCCATTATTAGCGGCAGCCCCGTTGAAACTTCCGCTCATCTCCATTCGGGGCATCTCGCCGCGTGAGGAGCCGCCTGCTAACCATGGTTCTGAAAGGAGTAGACCCGTAACCGATTGAATGAGTATAAATACAGATGAGATAAGACCAATCCATAAGTGCAGCTTTCTTGTTTTCTTCATCATTCACTACCCCGCCTTCATCAAATTAATTCTCACCGCCTACATTAAGGAATCAATCTGAAGCATCTATGAAGACGGGCTGAAAGTTTGCTGAATAGGAGAGAGTGCTGCCAACTCCGGACTACCCCCATACTGGATAAATCCAGTTATTATGCACCTTCAAGATACCAAATGACCTCTATACTGGATTTATCCATTTAAAAATGCCGAACACTGAGCTTATGTCAATATAGTAGACACAACTTTATGAAACCTGGAGTTGCTCGTAATAGCTTTTTTCGA
>NZ_JBHSOW010000111.1:0-1817 GCF_042656405.1 Paenibacillus solisilvae
TGAAAAAGCTCCCCTTACGATAACAGGTTTTATTATTTCACCTGTCTACCGTAAGGGGAGCATATCAGACTTTATTTTCTCGTCCATGGCTGCTGCTGTTTCGTTTTTTGGGTCAGTCTAATACTTATTTTTCGGAGATTATTAAATGGGGAATTTATTAATGACCTCGTTATATTCCTGCTGGGCATCGGTGATTGCAAGCTTTGAATAGATTTCCAATGACTTTCGGCTTTCATGTCCGGAATACGGTTGTATGAGTGCGTCATCGATGCCCTGCTTTTTTGAGCCAAGTCAGCAGGAAATGTCGCAACTTATGTGGCGACAAGCTTTGAACAAGGCCAGCTTCCTCCGAATATTAAGACAATATCTTTCGTATTCCCCGGTCCGACAGGTGCAACAGCCTGTCGTTACGCTTCTTTGATTATTTCGTCAGTGTGCTGGACACGCGGTGAGGTGCAGCCGTTCCGGCCCCCGCCCTGCTCAGCAACAGGTAAGCCAGTATGGAGGTGACGCAGCCGAGAGCGCCGACCATCAGGAAGCCGTCCTCCAAGGATAGCCAATCGCCGGCGACTCCCATGAATAAGGGTCCTCCGAACATCCCGAGGCCGTAAATCGACTGATAGAAGCCCATCGCCGTTGCCCGTTTTCCAGTATCCATATGCTTAATGCTCAAGGACATCAGCACGGGAGTAGTAAAGCCTCTTCCGAGACCAGCCAAAGCCTGCGTCAGCATAAGCACCCAGAGCGACGGAGTGAACGGGATCGCCACAGTAAACACTCCGCTGATGATAAAACCGAGAATGATCGTGTTCCGCTCTCCCAGCCTTTGCGCCAGATGCCTTCCCCCAAACCAAGCGGCTAACGCGGTAGGGAACGTGGAAAAAAAGGTCAGCAGCCCCATATCCAGCTTAGTGGCTCCTAGCGACTGGGCGAACACCGGCGTGAAGCCGAACACAGTGGCGAAGGTCAGCACCTGAAACAGAATGGATAAGAAGGAAACGGTAAGCAGCGTCCGGTCCTTCGCAACCTCCAGGACACCCTCGAACGTAATTTTTTGCGCGTGCTTATCCACTTTTTCAACCAAATACAATGCGCCGACGAGCCCTACCGCCCCTACCGCCGCACCGATCAGAAACGAGGACTCCCACCCAAACAGGTCCGCAAACCATCCGCCGAGAAGAATGCCGAGCATTTGTCCTATTGAATTGTAAAAGGACAGTGTCCCCAACGCTTTGGTCGTTTCTTCTTTCTTGAAGTAGCTCACGAACAAAATCGTAAAATCGACCCAGGTGGCTGCCGCCGCGCCCGCAAGCGCCCTCAGGATGAGAATCCAAGTGATCTCCTGCGTGATCAGAATGCCCAGACCGGCCAATACGGAGAACAGCAGGCCGAACAAGATAAACAGTTTGCGCTTGTGATAGCGGTCGGAAAGCACGCCTACGGGAATTCGCAGCAGCATCTGGCTGAGCCCGTACATGCCGATAATAATGCCGGCCGTTTGGTGGGAAGCGCCTAGATACTCCACATACGAGGCCAGAATCGGAACGCAGGTATACATGGAAAACCAGAACAGCAAGGTCACGGCGCAAAAAAGCGGGATTCGATAGTTTGTCGCAGCGTTAGCCAAAGTGATCACTCCGCTCTATTTCTATGATATCTCTTACATCTTAGTAGATAAGTTTCCAAAGTATTCTACACTTAAACCATACACTCCTGCCTGTTCAACAAACATTATTGCAGATAACTGCTCGTTAGAATTCCTGTAAAACGAATAATTTGGCGTTTGAACAAAAACGAGCGCCTCGGTACGATGGGAT
>NZ_JBHSOW010000112.1:0-2787 GCF_042656405.1 Paenibacillus solisilvae
AAATAAGGATAATCCAATTTCGCCGCAACCTCCTGCAGGTGAGTATACAGCCCGGTTTTGCAGTGATAACAGCGGTCCGGGTTGTTGGCAACGAAGCTGGCGTTTTCGAATTCCTTCACTTCCGTTTTATAGGTCTGAACCCCTATATCGGCGGCAAGCTTCACCGCAGCGTCGAATTCACGGGTCGGGAACGTCTCCGACGCAGCCGTTATGGCGAGCACCTGATCACCTAGCTCCTGTTTCGCGCGTTTCAGGACGAACGTACTGTCGACCCCTCCGGAAAAGGCAATCATAACGCGGCCCATTTCCCTTAAAATTTCACCAAGCTTTCGGTCTTTTTCTTGCAAAGTCAGCAATGTATCCATTTCCGGTTTTCCTCCATATCCAACAAATCGATTCTTCTTTTTTGTATTTTCATGATACGGCCATCCGTGTGTCCACAATTCTGAAGAACTAAGCTCCGTCGATCAGCGAAGCTTGATGGCTGGTTTATCTGAGCTTTAAAGCAGAAAATAGCTGCTGATAGGAATCGACGATGTCGTCTTCCCAGCTTTCCCGACTGGAATCCGGAATCTTGCCGTTGCGGTCCATGTTCTCGATCACTTGGCGCATCCCTTCTTCAAGTGAAATGACAGGTGAGAATTCCGGAACATCACGGAAGATTTTGTCTGCGTTGTAATACACATTATGGGCGAAAATTTCACTGCAGATCGAAAACCGTTCCTGATCGATGGCAACAAGAGTTTGCAATGGAACACCGATCAGCTCCACCTCCCGGCTCAAGACCTTCATAGCCGTGCGATGATGGTCTTCCCAAGTGACAAACCCGCGCGGTACCAGATTGTAAGTTTGCCCGATGCAGTGCGCTTTGCCGATCACCCCTGCAAACCCCTTGGCCGCATCATCCACATGCAAGAAGGAATGGAGAGCTTTACCGTCTCCGCTCACGATAATCGGTTTTCCTTTACGAATGCGATCCAACCAGGAAAAATCCCATGCGACCTGACGAATCAAGCCCATTTGCGGTCCATAGGTTGTCGAAGGTTTAATAATGGTAACGGGAAAACCGTCTTTATGATAAGCTTCCAACAGTGCATGATCCGCGGCAGCTTTCCCTCTTCCGTAGCCCGTTACCGGCCTTAAAGGATGATCCTCCGAAACAGGCAGCCAATCATAGTCAATACCGTATGTGCATACAGTCGAGCACTGGATGAATTGTTTGACATCCCGGAAAGCGGCAAGGCTGCTGACTGCATCTTCTTTTGTGAAGCTGATCATGTCGATCGCAACGTCGAATGATTCCTGCTGCATCGTTTTTTCAAACGTTTCTCTGTCCTTGCGATCGCCCCGAATGACCCTGACTTCTTTCGGCGTCCCCGCGTGATTGCCCCGATTGTAGCAGGTGACGTCATGCCCTTGTTCCAACAACAATTTGACAATGCTGGTGCTGATATTACCGGTTCCGCCTAAAACGACGACTCTCATTCCCATTCACTAATCCTCCTCTAGATAAATGACCGAATTATGCCAAAATCCAGCTATTCTATGGCTTCCTCCCTGCGATCCGTTGCCGGCGGAGGCGTTATCGAAAGCCCGGAAATTTCCTGGCGCCATTCCGGAGTCATTTGTATTTGCAGTGCCGCAAGAGAAGGCTCAAGCTGTTCCATATTGCGAGCTCCGATGATCGGCGCAGTAACCGCTGGATGAGACATGACCCATGCTACGGCAAGGGATGCCGGATGCAGCTCGCGCACCTGCGCATATTCAGTGAATCGTTCCGCGCTCTGGTAATATTGGCTGTCGCCATACCGCAGGCCGTACATCTTCTGCTCAACTAAACGGCCTTGAACCGATTTATTGCCGGATCCGTATTTTCCGGTCAGCAATCCGCCTCCGAGCGGGCTGTACGAAATAATACCGACCTTCTCGGACTCCGCCAAAGGTAGAATTTCCACTTCCGCCTGCCTTTTGACTAAATTGTACATGGGCTGAATGCATTCGAATCGGGCCAGGCTTTCCTTGGAAGAAATGCCGAGCGCCTTGGCGATTTGCCATGCTGCCCAATTGCTGACAGCCGGATAAATAATTTTCCCTTGCTGCTGCAGATCGTCCAAGGCTCTGAGCGTTTCCTCCATTGCCGTATTTGAATCGAAATGATGGACGAAATACAGATCCAGACGGTCGGTGTTCAATCGTTTTAAACTTTTTTCAACCTCCAGCATCATATGCCGGCGGGATAACCCTTTTGCGTTCACGTCTTTCCCCGTCGGCATACATACCTTGGAAGTGAGCACCAGTTCATTCCGGCTGCCGGCAATTAATTTGCCTAGTATTTCTTCCGAACGGCCTTCGTTATATACATTAGCCGTATCGAAGAAATTAATCCCCTGCTCCCGGCACCGCTGAAACATGGCAGCCGATGTTTGTTCATCGGCCGCACCGCCAAAGGACATCGTCCCGAAACAAAGACTGGAAACTTGAATGCCCGTTTTTCCCAGCGTTCTATATTCCATTCTTATACCCCCATTCATGCTGCATGAATATAAAATCGAGAATTTCCCTTGTCTCTTCAACCTATTGCGCAGCACCACAAATTCCGCAGAAGTCCCTCTGTCCATTCTATTCTCTAAGTAAGGTCGGCCTCCTGCGACTAGCGCCTGAGGCCGATCTGGTTTAACGCGTGTTTATTTTTTAAAAAAGTATAAGCAGAAAGGCTTCGCCTTATTCGGCGGCTATTCTGCGTATTTCCGCTAGTGCTGCTTCATCCAAAGTCACATCGATAGCCGG
>NZ_JBHSOW010000113.1:0-598 GCF_042656405.1 Paenibacillus solisilvae
AAATAAGG
Organism: Paenibacillus solisilvae; assembly: GCF_042656405.1. NCBI lineage: Bacteria > Bacillati > Bacillota > Bacilli > Caryophanales > Paenibacillaceae > Paenibacillus > Paenibacillus solisilvae. Next base: position 9 of record NZ_JBHSOW010000113.1, read on the forward strand.
ATAATCCAATTTCGCCGCAACCTCCTGCAGGTGAGTATACAGCCCGGTTTTGCAGTGATAGCAGCGGTCAGGGTTGTTGGCAACGAAGCTGGCGTTTTCGAATTCCTTCACTTCCGTTTTATAGGTCTGAACCCCTATATCGGCGGCAAGCTGCACCGCAGCGTCGAATTCACGGGTCGGGAACGTCTCCGACGCAGCCGTTATAGCGAGCACTTGATCTCCCAGCTCCTGCTTGGCGCGTTTCAAGACGAACGTACTGTCGACCCCTCCGGAAAAAGCGATCATGACGCGACCCATTTCCCTTAGAATTTCACCAAGCTTTCTGTCTTTTTCATGCAAGGTCAGCGTTATATCCATCTCCGGTTCTCCTCCTTATCCGACAAATCGATTCTTCGTTTTGCGATCCGGCCAGGAAAAATCCCACGCGGCCAAAATCCAGCTATTCTATAGCTTCCTCCCTGCGATCCCGATCTGGTTGACGCGCGTTTATTATTTAAAAAAAGTATAAGCAGAAAGGCTTCACCTTATTCGGCGGCTATTCTGCGTATTTCCGCTAGTGCTGCTTCATCCAAAGTCACATCGATAGCCGG
>NZ_JBHSOW010000114.1:0-61863 GCF_042656405.1 Paenibacillus solisilvae
TGGAAGAGTAGGACGTCGCCAAGCACGAACAACCGACCGCAGTCATGCGGTCGGTTTTTTGTTGTTTGGTTTCGGTTTACCTCGCATGTGCGTAATATATGATGAAGAGATGATATCCATCTATATCCTCCCAGAAACAATATGCTGATATTTATAAGCTATGCGACGAATTCAGGTATAAATGTGCGTGATCCGCCCAAGATAATAAGGGAACCTGGAGCATGAAGCCACTTGACCTTTTGAAAAAATTGCGTATAATAAAGTTAAAGTCAAAGAAAGTCAAAGTCAATTTAACTAAAAACTTTGACGATTTAGACTTTAACGGTAGAAGTAGCCGTTGGTTGTTTTGGCAACTTAGGGAGGTTGGCGAAATGCGCAACATTTCCGATCTCATTGAGCAGTATTTGAAGCATATGCTGCAGGAAAGCTCTGATGGCGCAGTTGAACTACAGCGCAATGATCTGGCAGAACGTTTCTCATGTGTTCCGTCCCAGATCAATTACGTCATCAGCACGAGATTCACACTGGAAAAGGGCTATTTTGTGGAGAGTAAGCGAGGCGGAGGCGGTTATATTCGTATCCAACGTGTTGAACTTCCTTCACTAACCGCTCTTCAAGGCCATATTGTACATACAATTGGCGATCAGGTGGATCAAGGTGCGGCAGAGGGATTGATCTATCAGCTGGAGGAAGCGGAATTCATTACTCGCCGGGAAGCAAATTTGCTTCGGGCAGCGATATCCCGCGACTCCATTGCAGTCAAACTCCCGCTGCGTGACGAAATTCGGGCAAGGCTTCTAAGAGCAATGCTGATAACACTGCTTATCAAGTAAAACTGCGCGCCTTGGAGATATAAGAAATGGTCGATGATCCAGCTTATATTTTTAAGGGAAGAACATCATAACCCCAGTTAAGCGAGGGTGATTACGATTTCTTCTTAGCCTTGCAAGAGGAGGGATTGTGCGGAATGCTTTGTCAGGAATGCGGCAAGAAGCCGGCGACACTTCATTTTACGAAGATTGTAAATGGAGAGAAGACGGAGTTTCACATTTGCGAAACATGTGCAAGGGAAAAAGGTGAAGGAATTCCGGGCGCTTCGAACGGATTTTCGATCCACAGTCTGTTATCAGGCTTACTCGATTTTGAACCGAGCAGTTTTGGAGCTAAGCCCCCACAAATCCGTTGTGAGGAATGCGGGCTGACCTATACCCAGTTTAGCAAAATGGGACGTTTTGGCTGCAGCAACTGCTATAAACAGTTTGGCAGCAGGTTAGATCCGATACTCAAGCGCGTGCATGGCAATACCGTTCATGTGGGCAAAATTCCGAAGCGTACCGGCGGACAGATTCAGCTCAAGCGAGAAATTGAAGAGCTCAGACGGAATTTACATGAGCTGATCGATCGTGAAGAATTTGAGGATGCGGCCCAAATCCGCGACCGGATTCGTGAGCTGGAACGAAATGTAGCAGATGTGTAGGTGCCCTTAGGATGGAGGATTCGGGATGACAAAACGATCTTTTGCAGACGAGGCATTGAGTGATTGGATGAAGGGAACCGGCCCTGATGCGGACATCGTCATCAGCAGCCGTATACGAATCGCCCGTAATTTACGAGGCCATCCATTTCCGATGCTGGCAACCAATCAACAAGCTCATGAAGTAATGGAACAGCTGACATCAGTTGCTGAGACAGGTAAATTAAATGATCTCGGTGAATTTGATACGATAGAATTAACCGATCTAACCGAGCTTGAACGAAGAGTTCTTGTGGAGAAACATTTGATCAGCACCAATCTTGCGAATGAATCACGCAGCGGAGCGGTTATACTCAGTGCGAATGAATCCGTAAGTATCATGGTGAATGAAGAGGATCATCTGCGGATTCAATGCTTATATCCCGGGTTTCAAATAAAAGAAGCATGGGAGCTTGCAAGCCGCATTGACGATATTTATGAAGAAGTCGCTAATTATGCATTTGACGAGCGAAGAGGTTTCTTAACAAGCTGCCCTACGAATGTCGGTACCGGTATTCGTTCGTCCGTCATGATGCATTTGCCAGGGCTTGTGCTGACTCAGCAAATTAACCGCATTTTATCAGCAATCACCCAAGTGGGGCTGGCAGTACGCGGTACGTATGGCGAGGGCAGCGAGGCGCTTGGCAACCTGTTTCAAATCTCCAATCAGATCACATTAGGTCAGTCAGAAGACGAGATTATCGAGAATCTGCACAGCGTCGCTAAGCAAATCATTGAACATGAAAGAGCGGCACGTCTGCGTATGCTGAATGAGTCCCGGGTTCGGCTGGAGGATCGGGTATACCGTTCCTACGGTATATTGTCCCATGCTACGATCATGGACTCGAAGGAAGCAGCTCAGCGGCTGTCTGATGTTAGACTTGGTGTTGACTTAGGTCTGATTCAGGATGTATCTCCACAGGTAATGAATGAAATGGTGGTTTTAACGCAGCCGGGTTTTCTCCAACAGGTATTCAATGAAAAAATGACTCCTGAGCAGAGAGATATAAGGCGTGCAGAACTTATACGACAGCATTTACATCGTAAATCCGATCATGGGGGTGTATGAACATGATGTTTGGTAGATTCACGGAACGAGCACAGAAGGTGCTTGCGTTAGCACAGGAAGAAGCGGTTCGTCTCGGTCATAACAACATAGGTACGGAGCATATTTTGCTCGGCCTTAACCGAGAAGGGGAAGGAATCGCAGCCAAAGCTCTGATTGGTCTTGGTTTAAGCCTTGAGAAGATTCAAGATGAAGTAGAAACTTTGATTGGCCGAGGCCAAGAGCAGCCGACCAATATAGCCTACACGCCGCGCGCAAAAAAAGTGATTGAGCTTTCGATGGATGAAGCTCGTAAGCTTGGACATACGTACGTTGGTACAGAGCATATTCTGCTCGGTCTTATTCGTGAAGGCGAAGGGGTTGCTGCACGGGTACTCAATAACCTTGGTATCAGCTTGAATAAAGCACGTCAGCAAGTGCTGCAGCTTCTGGGCAGCAGCGAGGCTGTTTCAAGCAGCCACGGAGCTCCTGCTAATGTAAGCACGCCGACACTCGACGGATTAGCTCGTGATTTGACCGCTTATGCGAAGGATGGCAATCTTGATCCCGTCATCGGACGGAGTAAAGAAATTGAGCGCGTTATTCAGGTGCTTAGCCGAAGAACGAAGAACAATCCGGTTCTAATCGGGGAGCCTGGAGTTGGTAAAACAGCGATTGCCGAAGGGCTCGCTCAGAAAATAATCGCTGGTGAAATTCCCGAGACGCTCCGCGACAAACGCGTCATGACGCTCGATATGGGCTCTGTCGTGGCTGGAACGAAGTACCGTGGGGAATTCGAAGATCGTCTTAAAAAGATCATGGATGAAATTCGTCAAGCCGGCAATATCGTGTTGTTCATCGATGAGCTTCATACGCTAATCGGTGCAGGCGGGGCTGAGGGTGCTATCGATGCTTCCAATATCCTCAAACCGGCTCTTGCTCGGGGAGAATTGCAATGCATCGGCGCAACAACTCTTGATGAATATCGCAAATATATTGAGAAGGATGCTGCGCTTGAGCGCCGCTTCCAGCCAATTACGGTCGATCAGCCATCGCCGGATGAAGCGATTCAAATTTTGCATGGCCTGCGTGACCGTTATGAAGCCCATCACCGGGTGAAAATTACGGATGAAGCAATTGTGCAAGCCGTTAAACTCTCTGATCGTTATATAACAGATCGATTCCTGCCGGATAAAGCGATCGACCTTATCGATGAGGCGAGCTCCAAAGTAAGGCTTAAATCGTATACGGTTCCGCCTAATCTTAAGCAGCTGGAGAACCGTCTGGAGGATATCCGCAAGGAGAAGGATTCAGCGGTTCAAAGCCAAGAGTTCGAGAAGGCAGCGGCGCTTCGTGATACGGAACAAAAGATCCGTGAAGAGCTGGATGTCACTAAGAACCAATGGAAAGAAAAACAAGGCCGTACCGATTCCGAGGTTACTCCTGAAGATATCGCTCAGGTTGTCGCGAGCTGGACGGGAATACCGGTCAGCAAGCTGGCTGAGGAAGAAACACAGCGTCTTCTAAAAATGGAAGATATTCTTCACGACCGCGTCATCGGTCAGCAGGAAGCAGTTAAAGCGGTGTCGCGTGCGATCCGCCGGGCTCGTGCAGGTTTGAAGGATCCGAAACGCCCAATGGGCTCTTTCATCTTCCTTGGTCCGACAGGGGTCGGTAAGACGGAGCTTGCGCGTGCGCTTGCCGAAGCGATGTTCGGTGATGAGAATGCCGTAATTCGCATCGACATGTCGGAGTATATGGAGAAGCATTCGACTTCCCGTCTGGTTGGAGCGCCTCCAGGATACGTCGGCTACGAAGAAGGCGGTCAGCTGACGGAGAAAGTTCGTCGCAAACCGTACTCGGTTGTGCTGCTTGATGAAATTGAGAAAGCACATCCAGACGTATTCAACATTCTGCTGCAGGTGCTTGAGGATGGCCGATTGACCGATTCAAAAGGCCGCGTAGTCGATTTCCGCAATACGCTGATCATCATGACATCTAATGTCGGTGCCGATCAAATCAAACGTAATTCCTCGCTTGGCTTTACTGCGACGCAGGATGCGGGCCGAGACTTTAATGTCATGAAAGATAAAGTGCTGACTGAGCTCAAGAAGAGCTTCCGTCCAGAGTTCTTGAACCGGATCGATGAAACGATCGTATTCCATTCCCTTGATAAAGAGCATATCGCGCAAATCGTGACCTTAATGTCCGATGAGCTGCGTAAACGTCTTCGCGAGCAGGAAGTGGATTACACGCTCACTGATAAGGCGAAAGATTTCCTGGCTAAGGAAGGCTTTGATCCTCAGTATGGCGCGCGTCCTCTCCGCCGTGCGATTCAGAAGCATATCGAGGACCGGTTGTCCGAAGATCTGCTTCTCGGCAAAATTGCTAAAGGCGACACCCTTTTCATTGATGAGAAGGATGGCGAATTAACGGTAACGAAGGATGTTAAAGCAACTGAAGAGACAGCGACTAAATAAAGTATCAGATAGTTGAAATGCCCTTGTTCAATGCCTTTGATTAGGCAGAAGAGCAAGGGTTTTTTCCTTATGCGCCTCTTGAACGATTCGGAACATTTGTTTCTAGTTCTAAGGATTGGTAAACTATATGAATGGCATTAAGGTTGTACAGAATTAAAGCTTTCGGATTAAGCAGAGTATTCCATGAGAAATTTCTAGAAGATTCTACCTATGAAAATTGCTGCAACGGCGGAATTTTCAATAAGCTATTTTTTCATCATGGAAGCTAAAGATTACTTAAAACGGTTAATTGGCTGTAGAAATAGGTTTATCCTAACCGACAGAAATGGTAAACTTTGAATGATACGTTATAGTATAAGGAGCCGTATATGGCAAAACTTAAAATAAAGTTCGCGTGCACGGAATGCGGGACGGAAACACCGAAATGGCTGGGGAAATGCCCGGGTTGCGGTTCATGGAACACGATGGTTGAAGAGAAAGAGACTGTTGTCAAGACGCAAGGAATGGGTTCTTCGATCATTCAGACGAAAGAAAAGCCGCGTCCTATCATACATATAGAAAGTGGTGAGGAGCAGCGCATTGAGACAACGCTCAAGGAGCTTAACCGGGTTCTCGGCGGAGGTGTAGTACCAGGCTCGCTAATCCTAGTCGGTGGAGATCCCGGCATCGGGAAATCGACCCTTCTTCTGCAGACCTCTCATGCGCTTGCTTCTAAAAAACTGACCGTTCTCTATATCTCCGGGGAAGAATCGGTACGCCAAACCCGCCTTCGGGCGGATCGGCTGGGAGCGCTGACCGATAAGCTTTACGTGCTGTGTGAAACGAATATGGAGCAAATTAATGATGCGATTGAATCGGTTCAGCCTGATTTTCTCGTTATTGACTCGATTCAAACGGTGTATGATCCAGGGGTTCAATCGGCGCCTGGGAGTGTTTCGCAGGTTCGAGAATGCACGGCGCATTTCATGCGTGTGGCCAAGATTAAAGGGATTGCTACTGTCCTTGTCGGTCACGTAACCAAGGAAGGCGCTATCGCTGGTCCGAGGATGCTGGAGCATATGGTAGACTGCGTGCTTTATTTTGAAGGGGAACGCCATCATTCATATCGACTATTGCGCGCAGTGAAGAATCGCTTCGGCTCGACGAATGAAATTGGAATTTTTGAAATGGGCGAAGAGGGACTTCGGGAAGTCAGCAATCCGTCCGAATTATTTTTATCCGAAAGACCATTAGGCGTGTCCGGTTCTACTGTAGTGGCGAGTATGGAAGGAACAAGGCCTGTACTCGTTGAGCTTCAGGCACTGGTTACGACAACAAATTTCCCTTCGCCGCGCCGGATGTCCACGGGGATTGACCATAATCGGATGGCGCTTATTATCGCTGTACTGGAAAAGCGCATGGGTATGTTCCTTCAAACCCAGGATGCTTATCTCAATGTGGCTGGCGGGATCAGATTGGATGAACCCGCCGTCGATTTGGCGGCTGCGGTGAGTATTGCCTCCAGTTTCCGTGATGCTCCGACAAGGCCATTTGATGTATTCTTTGGTGAAATCGGACTGACCGGAGAGGTAAGGGCTGTTTCAAGGGCTGAGCAGCGGGTAAAGGAAGCACAGAAGCTCGGATTCAAGCGGGTAATCATGCCCTCGAAGAGCCTGAAGGGCTGGACCCCGCCGTCTGGCATCGATATTATTAGCGTGGAGACCGTGGCAGAGGCGCTGACGGCAGCGTTTGGATAGAGGGGGGAAATGATGAAAGAGCCTAGTCAACTAGAGATTATGAACCAGCTGCTGCAAATGGTTGCACCTGGAATGGCATTCCGAGAAGGACTTGACAACGTACTGCGTGCGAAGACGGGGGCACTGATCGTTGTTGGATACAGTCCAGAGGTGATGGAAGTAGTCGATGGTGGATTTTCTATCAATTGCGACTTCTCCCCTAACTATCTGTATGAGCTGGCGAAGATGGACGGCGCCATTATCCTAAGCGAGGACCGCAAACGAATCTTGTATGCAAACACGCAGTTGATTCCGGATAGCTCGATCTCTTCCATAGAAACAGGTATTCGGCATCGGACAGCGGAGAGGGTAGCCAAGCAAACGGGGAAACTGGTTGTCTCCATCTCACAGCGCCGGAATGTGATTACCTTGTATCAGGGGCAGCTCCGATATTCACTTAAAGATATGGCGGTCATACTTACGAAAGCTAATCAAGCGATTCAAACGTTGGAGAAGTATAAGGTTGTGCTGAATCAGTCTTTCACCAATTTATCTGCGCTTGAGTTTGAGGAAATGGTTACGCTGCAGGAGGTTGCCCATGTCATAAAACGGGTAGAGATGGTTATAAGAGTCAAAATGGAAATCAAGCGTTACGTGAATGAGCTGGGGACGGAAGGCCGTCTGATCAGTATGCAAATGGAAGAGCTTGTAGGCGGGGTGGAGGAAGAAGCGTGGTTCCTGCTTAAGGATTATGCGAAGGAAGCCAATGAAGAGAAGATCCGCGATATTCGTGCTGCCATTCGCAAACTGAATGCGGAGGAGCTGCTGGAGCTGCCCCAAATCATCAAGCTGCTCGGTTATTCAGGAATGAGTGCTGCATCAGAGGATATGGTTGCACCGCGGGGGTATAGACTGCTCAGCCGCATCCCGCGTTTACCGGCTGCCATTATGAATAATTTGGTGGAACGTTTTGAAAATTTACCGCATATTCTTATGGCAACCATCGAGGAATTGGATTCTGTGGATGGCATCGGAGAAGTCAGAGCGCGTGCGATCAAAGAAGGGCTCAAACGGATCCAAGAGCAGATGTTCATTGACAGACAAATCTAAATCCCATACAATGTGAGAATGCAGAAGTCTGTTGTTTAGACCTTACACTATCACTCCATTTCAGAAAACTTGGGCAAGAAGTTTTCATTTTAAGGTTCAAATAAATAAGGAAGAAACTAACTACGTCTTGGTGTATGGCACGGAATCCTCCGTAACCCCATTCGCGAGGCGCAAGCCGGATCTTCTTAACTGCTGCATTACTGCAAATAGCAGTTTTGGGGCATAGTAAAGATGAGGTGGAGCAAAATGATTACGAAGTCGATACCGAGTCTTTTTACGGTGGCGAACCTATTCCTGGGTATCGTTGCCATAATTCTCGTGTTTCCTGAAAATGCAAAGCCCGAAGTAGCTGCGATGATGGTTATTATCGCAATGCTCATGGACGGCGTGGATGGCCGAGTAGCACGAGCACTCAATGCACAAAGTGAATTCGGAAAAGAGCTCGATTCGCTATCGGATGTCATCTCCTTCGGAGTTGCGCCCGCATTTATTATGTACAGTGTTGCTTTTCAAGAGTTAACTCCTGCACCTGCTTGGATTATAACAGCACTGTTTCCGATATGCGGAGCGTTGCGATTGGCAAGATTTAATGTTATTTCCAGCATGCCTGGTTACTTTATCGGGCTGCCGATTCCAGCTGCGGGTGGTGTACTAGCTACATTAGCGCTATTTCATCATGAGATTGCCGTATCTGTTCTTATGGCCAGCACATTAATTCTTTCATTTCTCATGGTTAGCACCATTAAATATCCCAATTTCAAGAAAGTCGGCATTCCCAAAAATGCCATTTGGGTCATACCGATTATTGTTGTTATTGCAGTCGTTCTGGGCATTCTGTTCCCGCATCATTTATCGAAGATCATTTTCGTTCCTTTGGTGCTTTATGCGCTGTACGGTCTAAAAAAAAACGTTGATCGGCGTCTCCCCGGCAGAAAACGCAAACGTCGGATGATCGAAGCGCAGCTGCCGGAAGAGCCGGCAGAACACAGCGCTTAAAGGGATACGCCGTCTTAAACGAAAACCGCCCTGCTTTCTCCGTTAATCGGATGAAGCAGGGCGGTTTTTGTTTAAGACCATTAATGAAAGGAACAAAAACAGAATCTAGGTTAAATTAAATAATCCTAAAGTGGAGCATTTGTCAGACTCATTGGCAACAACATTATCAAGCTGAATCCCGAGCAAATTGCACATTGCAGACATGTAAAACAAATTACGGCCCAGCTCATTTTGAATCGCATCTCTGCAATGTTCGCAGAGTTCGCCATTAATGTGATGGTGAAGCTTAATTTTGGCCTGCTCCAGATTAAAATCATCTTCATACTCTTGTTTCCGTGCATTGAGCTCAATACAGCCGCATTCCGTTACGGATTTGGCTACAGCACGATTAACGGAAGCGCCGGATTGGCCGTATTTCGATAAAACATCAAGTAAGCTGCGATGCCGCAGCAGCAATTCAGATACCTGCTGCTGGAATTGCTCCAACGTTGGGGCGCCCATCGATTCCACCTCGTTTCAGGATTGCGTTGCTATCTCCTATTATAAGCCTGATGGACGGTTAATTCAAAACGGATTTTCCTGTTTTGTCCGATTTTGGGCGCAAGTTAATAAATTCTAATCGTTTCTTCCCTTTCGAACGATTAACGTGCGAATAATTGGCACATAATTGTAATGGAGGTGGATTTATGTGATGAAACGAATAATTCAGTTGATCGGTTTACTGTTCGGCGGTGTACTCGGTGCTCAAATACATAGTTGGATGAGCGCGGGTGCGATCTGGACAGATGCAACGTATGGCATGATGCAGCAATCAGGCGGATATTATCTGAATGTTGGTATCGGTGCGCTTTGCGGACTTGCGGCAGCAACTGTACTGGCTGCCCCTTTCCTGCGCTGGATGCAGCAAGGTGCTGATCGTGCGGCTGCAATGCCAACGGGAGAGCTGATGTCTGGAGCTGGCGGCTTGCTTGTTGGTCTTGCAATATCGGCACTATTGTTCCCGGCTGTTTCCGGATTCTCCGGGGCAGGCATATTCATACCCATTGTTATGACGCTCTTTTTCGGTTATGTGGGTTTGCGGATTGGTTTAAGTAAACGGGAAGAACTCGCTGAGCGATTCTCAACCTTTTTTGAACGAAGGGTTAAAGCGGCAGAAATCGATGAGGAAAGCAGCTATGAAGAACATAAAATTTTAGATACGAGCGTCATTATCGATGGACGGATCGCCGACATTTGCAAAACCGGATTTATTGAAGGGACACTCGTCATTCCAGAATTTGTTCTCGAGGAGCTGCAGCATATCGCGGATTCATCAGATTTGCTGAAGCGCAACCGGGGCCGTCGCGGACTTGATATTCTGAACAAAATTCAGAAAGAGCTTGATGTTAAGGTTCTTATTTATGAAGGCGATGTAGAGGATGGGGAAGTCGACAGCAAGCTTGTTAAGCTGGCGAAGGTGCTGCACGGCAAAGTAGTGACGAATGATTTTAACCTCAACAAAGTTTGCGAACTTCAAGGCGTATCGGTATTAAACATCAATGACCTTGCCAATGCGGTTAAGCCGGTCGTCCTGCCTGGAGAAGAAATCGTTGTTCAGGTCATTAAGGATGGCAAGGAGCATGGCCAAGGTGTCGCTTATTTGGACGATGGCACGATGATCGTTGTAGAAGGCGGCCGTGATTACATCGGCATGACGATGGAAGTGCTGGTGACAAGCGTGCTGCAGACCTCTGCAGGACGGATGATTTTTGCAAAGCCGAAGTTGTTGGAAAAAGCGCTGTAACACGGTATGATAGTACACGGATGATGATTCGCCGGTTTCCGGCAGTCGTCTTACGTTACAGCGAGGCGGTTGAAAGGCATGGAGGCAGCACAGTCAGGTTGGGGCATCGTCGTGGTTGCAGCGGGCCGCGGAACGAGAATGGGCACAGTAGAGAGTAAACAGTACCTGCTGCTGAAGGACAAGCCTATCATCGTGCATACACTTGAATTATTCGAGCATATGGATGAAGTTATAGAGATTGTTCTCGTCGTAGGTGCCCAGGATCTTGCACGCTGCGAAGCATTCGTTCAAGCGTATCGTCTGACAAAAGTAACGGCGGTACTCGAAGGGGGCAGCGAGCGTCAGCATTCTGTACGGCTCGGGCTGCAGGCATTGACTGGCAGCTGGGTTATGGTGCATGACGGCGTTCGCCCGCTTGTGAGCGCTAAGGCGGTTCGTACCTGCATGGCAGCAGCGCTTAGCACTGAGGCCGCTGTGCTGGCCGTACCTGTGAAAGATACAATCAAGCAAGTGAATGAAGCCGGCGTCATTATAGCGACTCCGGACCGTCGAAGCTTGTGGGCGATTCAAACGCCGCAAGCTTTTCGACGTTCCCTGCTAATTCAGGCGCATGAGCATGCTGAGCAGGATGGATTTCTGGGAACGGATGATGCTATGCTCGTGGAGCGGCTGGGTGTTCCTGTGTCCGTTACAGAGGGAGAGTACACAAATATTAAGATTACAACACCTGAGGATCTGCCTTGGGCGGAGTTCTTGCTTAACGGGAGAGGGGATAAGGAACGATGATTCGGGTAGGACAAGGGTTTGACGTACATCAGCTGGTTGAGGGAAGGCCTTGTATTATTGGAGGCGTAACGCTGCCCTATGAGAAAGGGCTGCTTGGACACTCGGATGCGGATGTGCTGCTGCATGCCATTAGTGATGCTGTGTTGGGAGCATTAGGGCTTGGGGATATCGGCAAGCATTTTCCCGATACGGATCCTGCCTTCAAGGATGCAGACAGCTTGAAGCTGCTGCAGCATATCTGGAAGCTGGTCAAAGAACGCGGGTATAAGCTCGGCAACGTGGATTCCACCATTATCGCGCAGCGGCCGAAAATGGCGCCATATATTCCGCAAATGATTGAGATCATCGCAGATGTACTTGAGGCGGACGACTTATCACAGGTCAATGTGAAAGCCACGACGACAGAGCAGCTTGGTTTTACCGGAAGAGGCGAAGGAATCGCCGCACAATCGGTTGTCTGCCTTGTAAAGGTTATGCTATGATCGTGCAATACGCTAAATGACGGAAGGGGTATGAGTATCATGACACAACCGATCCGGGTGCGTTATGCACCTTCGCCGACGGGGCACTTACATATTGGTAATGCAAGAACGGCCTTATTTAATTATTTATTCGCACGCAATCTTGGCGGCAAATTCATTATTCGTATAGAGGATACGGATGTGAAACGCAATGTTGCGGGAGGCGAAGAGAGTCAATTAACTTATCTAAAGTGGCTTGGCATCGATTGGGATGAAAGTGTCGACATCGGCGGAGGATATGGACCCTATCGCCAAACGGAGCGACTTGATATCTATAAAGAATATTGGCAGGAGCTGTTGGACCGCGGCCTTGCTTACAAATGCTACTGCACCGAAGAAGAGCTCGAGAAGGAGCGGGAAGAGCAGACGGCACGCGGTGAAACGCCGCGTTATTCCGGACAGCACCGTAACCTTACCGAGGAGCAGCGGCAGTCGTTTGAAGCGGAAGGGCGCATTCCGAGCATTCGGTTCCGTGTTCCTGAGGGAAAGACCTACAGCTTCAACGATCTCGTTAAAGGGCAAATCAGCTTCGATACGGAAGGCACCGGTGACTTTGTCATCGTGAAGAAAGATGGGATTCCGACCTATAACTTCGCCGTTGCGCTTGACGATCATTTGATGGCGATCAGTCATGTTCTCCGCGGTGAAGATCACATTTCCAATACGCCCCGGCAATTGATGATCTATGAAGCTTTCGGCTGGGAGCCGCCAATATTCGGTCATATGACGCTTATCGTCAATGATCAGCGCAAGAAGCTTAGCAAACGTGATGAGTCGATTGTTCAGTTTATTGAGCAGTATGATAAACTCGGCTATTTGCCTGAAGCGTTGTTTAATTTTATTGCACTGCTCGGCTGGTCGCCGGAAGGTGAACAGGAGATTTTCACACGCGATGAGCTCATTCAGGTATTCAATGCGTCCCGCCTAAGTAAAAGTCCTGCTGTATTCGATGCGAATAAGCTCAGCTGGATGAATAACGAATATCTCAAGAAAACGGAGCTTCCCCGCGTCGTTGATCTGTGCGTGCCGCACCTTCAGCAAGCAGGCCGCTTATCTGAGAATCTGGATGCTGATGCAAGAGCTTGGGCATCCAGTCTGGTTGCACTTTATCAGGATAAGCTCCGTTATGCAGCCGAGATCGTCCCGCTTACTGAGCTGTTCTTCCTTACCGAGGTAACGGATGAAGAGGAAGCTGCGGCCGTTCTTGCTGAAGAGCAGGTGCCTGCGGTATTGCTTGCATTTGCTGAGCAGATCGCTAGCCTTGATCCATTAGAGGTGGACAGCATCAAGGCGGCGATTAAATCGGTTCAGCAGTCGACTGGTTTTAAAGGCAAGCAGCTGTTTATGCCGATTCGTGCAGCGCTTACTGGACAAACTCACGGACCTGACCTTAACCAGACTATCGTGCTGCTTGGTAAATCCAAGGTGGAAGAGCGGATTCGCCTTCGTCTGGGCTAAAGTTTATTTTCGCTAGGAATTGAAGGAAGCCTGTCCAAGGTACTTGTCAGTTATTCGACAGTCAGCTATACTTGAAATACTTCTTTATTTGAGTCGATGTTTAATTCTAAGTACAAAGCTTTGAACAGGAACGTTCATTTTCGTAAGAGGCATTATCAGAGAGGGCGACCTTTTGAGCGGAGCCGCTGCTGCTTTTTTGTAAATGCATGCAAGTTTCGTAAGAATGGCTGAGAGTCGTTTAATCCTTGAAATGAACATTGCGCCTGGGAGCTGCACTATTGAACCGTGCCAACGCTTGATAACATCAAGCTTTGCTGCATGGGGTAGGTGGTGACGAATGATCCGCGTTAAGGATCTTGAGATGGGATTCCGTTATCGTTCGTTGACAATGGACAGTCCCATGCAGAGTGGAACCGCGTTAATGACGCCTCTGCAGCCGTTGGGCTGCAGAGGCTTTTATTTATTTTCCCAGGTACGTGGAAGTTTGAGAGGAGTCTTGACCATGTTTCGTCATTTGAAATCCGACATTCAGACTGTGATTGACAATGACCCGGCCGCTCGCAATAAATTTGAGGTGGTATTCACCTACTCTGGATTACATGCCATTTGGGCGCACCGCATTGCACATTATTTCTACAAGAAGCACTGGTACACGGTTGCCCGCATGATTTCACAGGTGAGCCGATTTTTCACGGGAATTGAAATTCATCCGGGTGCGAGAATCGGGGATGGTCTTTTTATTGATCATGGTATGGGTGTTGTTATCGGTGAAACATGTGAGATTGGGAATAACGTCGTTATTTATCAGGGTGTCACGCTTGGCGGTACGGGTAAAGAAAAGGGGAAACGCCATCCCACCATCGGTAATAATGTTGTCATCGGTTCAGGGTCAAAAGTTCTTGGATCGTTCGAAGTTGGGGACAATGTTAATATCGGTTCTAATTCAGTTGTTCTTCGGGAAGTCCCTTCCAACAGTACGGTCGTTGGAAATCCTGGACGGATTGTAAAGCGGAATGGGGAGCGGGTTAGGGATCGGCTTGATCATACGAAGCTTCCCGATCCGGTTATCGAAATGCTGCGTGCGATGCAGAAGGAAATTTATGATTTGAAAGCTGAAATGGAATCAATGCGGCTGAAGATGCAAGGGGAAGAACAGCAAGAGTTGCCTGAATGGGAAGAGCAGACCATAGCTGGAGGAGAAAGAAGAAAATGAGCCTGCGCATATATAATACAATGAGCCGTGAGAAAGAAGTATTTGAATCGCTTGAGCCGGGTAAAGTGAAAATGTACGTATGCGGACCGACGGTATACGACTATATTCATATTGGCAATGCGCGTCCGGTAATATTTTTTGATGTGGTGCGCCGCTACTTGGAATCCACAGGTTATGAAGTCAGATATGTGGTTAACTTTACAGATGTGGATGATAAATTAATCCGCAAGGCGGAGCAGCTGAATGTAACGGTACCGGAAGTGGCGGAGAAATTCATTGATGCATTCAACGAGAACATAGAAGCCATCGGTGTTCATAAAGCGTCACTGAATCCGCGCGTAACGGAAAACATGGATGAAATTATCGCGTTCATACAGGAGCTGGTCGATCAAAACTACGCCTATGAGAACGGCGGCGATGTATTCTTCCGTACGAACAAGTTTACCGATTACGGGAAATTATCGCATCAGAATATGGATGAGCTTCAGCTTGGGATTCGTATAGGCGTTGATGCACGCAAGGAGAATGGGCAGGATTTTGTGCTTTGGAAGGCAGCCAAGCAAGGGGAGATCTACTGGGAAAGCCCATGGGGAGCGGGTCGCCCGGGATGGCATATTGAATGCTCCGCGATGGCGCGCAAATACTTGGGTGATACATTAGACATCCATGGCGGCGGTCATGATCTTCAATTCCCGCATCATGAATGCGAGATCGCGCAATCGGAATCCTTAACAGGAGAGCCGCTTGCCCGTTACTGGATGCATAATGGGTACATTCATATCAATAATGAGAAAATGTCCAAATCACTGGGTAACGGAATTACGGTAAATGAGCTTGTGAAACGATTAAAGCCTGCGGTCATCCGCTATTTTATGCTTTCCGCTCATTATCGCAGCCCGCTTAATTTCAGTGAAGAAACAATCGCACAGGCTGAGAACAGCGTGGATCGTGTCATTAACTGCGTCATTAATCTGCATCACCGTTTATCCGTAGCTGTAAGTACGGATGATGAGGAAACAGAGGCGCTTCGCGGTAGAGTGAAAGCTATCAAGGAGCAGTTCCAAACGAAGATGGATGATGATTTCAATACACCGGACGCGATTACGGCTTTATTCGATCTTGTAAGCGAAACGAATCAGCATTTGCAAAGACCTATTGTATCGGCTGAGAGCCTGCAGCTCCTTGTGGATACGTTTGAATCCTTCGATCAAATTCTTGGACTGCTGCCGGCCTTGCACAAAGAAGGTTTGCTGGATGCGGACGTTGATGCGCTTATTGTGGAGCGAGTCGAGGCGCGCAAGTCGAAGAACTGGGCGCGTGCCGATGAAATTCGCGACCTCTTGGCAGAACAGGGAATCGTACTGGAGGATACCCCGCAGGGTATTCGTTGGAGACGCAAATGATGGATGTCATGGAGCAAGGCTGGTGGATTCATTCACCAAACAAACCAGTGCAGCTGCTTAACCCGATCGTTCTGGCCTATATCGGAGATTCCGTCTTTGAGCTGCTGGTGAGACAATATTTAGTCTCACAGCCTAATCATAAGCTTCATCACCTCCATAAACAGGCAACCCAATTTGTATCAGCCAAAGCACAGCGGGTGCTGCTCGAGAAGTGGCAGCCCCTGCTGAGCGAGGAGGAAGCAGATGTGGTACGCCGCGGCCGCAACGCCAAATCCGGTACGCCTCCCAAAAATGCGGATACGGCTGATTATCGGCAAGCGACCGCTTTGGAGTGCTTGATCGGGTTTTTATATTATTCCAAACAAAGTGAACGGCTGCGCGAACTGATGGCGGTAGCTTTCGATGAACAAAGTTGAGGGCGAAGGCCACGTTTAAGGAGGAAGAAGAATGACTGAGCACGATCAGGAACATGATGAATCGCAAGAATGGATAGCCGGTAAGCATCCGGTCATGGAAGCCATTCGGTCTGGCCGTGAAATTAATAAGCTCTGGATCGCGGAGCAAGCACAGAAGAATGCAGCGCCTATTGTTGCAGAAGCGAAGAAAGCGGGAATCATCGTTCAGTTTGCGGACAAGCGCAAGCTGGATCAGATGGTCGGAGGCGTGAATCATCAAGGTGTTGTCGCTCAAGCGGCAGCTTACCGCTATTACGAAATAGATGAGATATTGGAAGATGCGCGCAAGAACGGCGAAATGCCATTTTTGTTGCTGCTGGACGAGATTGAGGATCCGCATAACTTAGGTTCAATCCTGCGGACTGCGGAATGCACAGGTGTTCATGGAGTTATTATACCTAAACGCCGTTCAGCTTCGTTGACCGCAACGGTATCCAAAATCTCCGCCGGAGCAGTGGAGTATGTACCGGTTGCCCGCATTACCAATATGGCGCAGACAATCGATAAGCTCAAAGAAGCGGGAATCTGGATTGCGGGAGCAGACGTTGGGGCATCGCAGGATATGTTTGTCTCAAAGACAAGCTTTGATATGCCGCTGGCCATTGTCATTGGCAACGAGAGTAAGGGGATCGGGCGACTCATCAAGGAAAAATGTGATTTCCTCATCAAACTGCCGATGAATGGACGGCTCAACTCGCTGAATGCCTCGGTTGCAGCCGGTGTGTTGATGTACGAAGTGGTGCGTCAGCGCCAAAGCCGCTAACCATGCGCCGTCGTGAGGATGTGCTGCTTGTCGATGGCTACAATATGATTGGGGCATGGCCTATGCTGGCATCTTTGCGGGATAATCAACTGGAAGATGCGCGTGATCGGTTATTGGAAATGCTCGCAGATTATCAAGGCTATACCGGGATGGAGGTCATCGTTGTGTTCGACGCACATCAAGTTCCGGGAACCGGATCGACCTTCAGTCAATACCGCATAACAGTAGTCTACACAAAGGAAAAGGAAACGGCGGATGCATGCATCGAACGCCTTGCCTCGGAGCTGGCCATGCGCAGCCGCGATCTGTATGTGGCAACCTCTGATTTAGTGGAGCAGCATGTGGCCTTTGGTAAAGGGGCATTGCGTATTTCAGCAAGAGAACTCCTTATTAATATTCAACAAAATCGTAAAGCGATTGAAAAATCAATGGATTACGAAATGAAAACGCGCAATGAACTGAATAATAACCTTAGTTTAGAAGTTAAAACTCAACTCGAGAGATGGAGAAGAGGCCAAACCTAATGATGGTTAATGGTTAGAAATTTATGTTATGTTTTCTGACATTAACCGTTCATTATACGGGGGAAAATTCCAGAATTGCTAGATAATTAACGAACATTCGACATGAACTTGATTGACGCTTCAAGGTTACATAATGTATACTGAGTCTATGTTTCTTTTGAGAGAACGGTAGAATAAACCAATTTGTCCTATTAGTGTGATGAATAGGATCTCTTTTTTGAATGAGATGGTAAGTCGTCAAATTAGATTATAGCTTTAGTATTACGGAATGTACGCCTTTCGAACCGGAGGGATTGTTCGTGAGCATCGACCTCAAAGAATGGAAAACGCTGGACTTTGACTGCAGAACGGACGAAGACATTGTAGAAGCGGTTCGTGAAGGTGAAAGTGAAGCGCTGGAATATCTAATCAATAAGTACAAGAATTTTGTCCGTGCTAAAGCGCGTTCCTACTTTCTTATTGGGGCTGACCGCGAGGATATTGTTCAAGAAGGAATGATAGGATTATACAAAGCAATACGAGATTTCAAAGGCGATAAGCTTGCGTCCTTCAAGGCGTTTGCAGAGCTCTGTATAACGCGCCAAATCATTACAGCCATTAAGACGGCGACGCGGCAGAAGCATATTCCTCTGAATTCTTATGTTTCTTTGGACAAGCCCATCTACGATGAAGACTCCGATCGAACGCTGCTTGACGTTATCTGCGGGACGAGGGTTTCTGACCCGGAAGAATTAATTATCAATCAAGAAGAATTTATAGGTCTTGAAGACAAGATGTCAGAGATCTTGAGCGATTTAGAACGCAAAGTTCTGATGCTCTATCTCGATGGCCGGTCCTATCAGGAGATCGCGGTAGATTTGGATCGTCATGTGAAGTCAATTGATAATGCGCTTCAACGGGTTAAACGTAAATTGGAGCGTTATCTCGAAGTGCGGGACATAACCAATTAATTTCGATTGTTAGAGAGCCTTCGCGGCTCTTTTTTATTTGCGATAGTAGATTGATGGTTTGAAAAGAGGCTTGGCTGGAAATAATGAGCAAAGCGAGAGTCGGAAAACGGTCTATTTGCTGTGCGGAAATGCCTGTGTGCAGGGTGGAAATTACCAAGTGAATGTTATGGATTACGAATAGTTTCACGTTGACACTCCCCTATTGCTTATGATAAAGTGTTTTAGGTAGCCCTAAATTAGGTCTTTTTTTATGATGGGTACTGAATCAGGCGAGTTCCACATACAAACGCTTCAAACTTTTTTTATTTATGGTTGTTCGGGAGGTGTACAGCAATGCGGGTAATTATTACGTTGGCTTGCACAAACTGCAAACAAAGAAACTATGCTTCAAGCAAGAATAAACGGAATCACCCAGACCGCATCGAGATGAAGAAGTTCTGTAAGTATTGTAACGAACATACTCCTCATCGCGAAACTAGATAGGTCAATTGGAGGTGTGGACGTGGCATTTTTAGCTAAACTGAAGCAAAGCTTCGGATCGACGTTTTCCTTCTTTACCGACAGCTTCGCAGAATTGAAGAAAGTCCGCTGGCCAAGCCGGAAAGAGCTGACAAGCTATACACTCGTTGTTTTGATCACGATTATAGCGGTTACGATCTACTTTTGGGTGCTTGACATTGGAATTTCCGCACTGGTCGAACTGATTGTTTAAGAAGGGGCCAAGGGTGGCTTGTTATGGAAAAAGAAATGGAAAAAAGATGGTACGTTGTCCATACCTATTCTGGGTATGAAAACAAAGTAAAAGCGAACTTAGAGAAGCGTGTTGAATCTATGGGCATGGAAGATAAAATTTTCCGCGTGCTCGTTCCGATGGAAGAAGAAGTGGTGAACAAAGACGGCAAGTCAAAAGTCGTCATGCGTAAAGTTTACCCTGGATACGTCCTCGTAGAAATGGTTCAAACCGATGACTCTTGGTATGTTGTTCGCAATACACCTGGTGTTACTGGATTTGTCGGTTCGACAGGTTCAGGCTCGAAGCCAACTCCGCTGCTGCCTGATGAAGTGGAAGGAATCTTGCGTCACATGGGTATTGATGAGCCGAAACCGAAAATCGAATTCGATTTGCGGGAAACAGTTCGCGTCAAAGTTGGACCATTCGCTAATTTTGTCGGTACGGTGGAAGAAATTCTGCTCGACAAAAGCAAGTTGAAGGTTCATGTTAACATGTTTGGCAGGGAAACGCCGCTTGAACTCGATTACACGCAAGTGGAAAAGATTTAACGGTTCCATAACTGTCTAACAACATGTATAGTTGTAATGATGTAATGTCATTATGACGATGTGGATTACTCTGGCAAGGAGGTGTCAACATGGCAAAAAAAGTCATCAAGATGGTAAAACTGCAAGTTAATGCGGGTAAAGCGAATCCGGCTCCGCCGATCGGTCCTGCGCTAGGTCAAGCGGGTGTAAACATCATGGCGTTCTGTAAAGAGTTTAATGCTCGTACAGCCGACCAAGCTGGTTTGATCATTCCGGTTGAGATTACGGTATTTGAAGACCGTTCTTTCACATTTATCACTAAGACTCCACCAGCTGCTGTTCTTCTTCGCGTCGCAGCAAAGATTGAAAAAGGATCTGGTGAGCCTAACAAGAAGAAAGTTGCTACAGTTAAACGTGCAACAGTGCGTGAAATCGCTGAGCAAAAAATGCCTGACCTTAACGCAGCTTCAGTTGAAGCAGCTATGCGTATGGTTGAAGGTACAGCGCGCAGTATGGGCGTAGTAATCGAGGACTAATTCGATTCTCGCTGCTGCTGCAGGGCACGCCAGATGGCGTTGTCTGACTGAGGGGACTTATGGTCTCGCTCGGGTGGGAGGATCTCCATCAATGGAGGATTTTCCGTTATTACCACACAAGGAGGAGATTTTCATGGCTAAGAACGGTAAAAAATATCAAGAAGCTGTAAAGCTAATTGACAGCGAAGCTGCTTATGAGTCATTGGAAGCCATTGAACTCGTTAAGAAAGCAGCTACTGCAAAGTTCGACGAAACAGTTGAAGTTGCTGTTCGTTTGGGCGTAGATCCTAAGAAACAAGACCAAGCCGTTCGTGGGGTAGTTGTACTTCCGCATGGTACTGGTAAAACAAAACGCGTTCTCGTTTTTGCAAAAGGTGAAAAAGCCAAAGAAGCAGAAGCTGCAGGCGCAGATTATGTCGGCGATGCTGATGTAATCGCGAAAATCCAACAAGGCTGGTTCGAATTCGACGTTTGCGTCGCTACTCCGGACATGATGGCTGAAGTTGGTAAACTCGGACGTATTCTCGGTGGTAAAGGTCTCATGCCGAATCCGAAAGCGGGTACGGTAACATTTGATGTTACTAAAGCCGTGCAAGAGATCAAAGCCGGTAAAATCGAGTACCGTCTCGATAGAGCAGGTCAAATCCATGCGCCAATCGGTAAAGTATCGTTTGATGCAGATAAGCTGAACGAAAACCTTCGTACACTGGTAGATGCGCTTAACCGTGCGAAACCGGCAGCTGCTAAAGGGGTTTACCTGAAAAACATCGCCGTTTCCTCAACGATGGGCCCAAGCGCTCGTCTTAACGTTTCTGTATACCGTTAAGAGGATCGGAACTAAGAATTGAATATGCATACCGTAGACAGTAGGTGCCGGGAGGCTTAATTTCCTACCGAGGTGTTATGATAAACGTGTTTGTAAGCTTTTCGCCTTTATGGTTGAAATGATATACGGACCATCATGGCCTTCGCAATGTCTGCGGAGGCCTTTCTCATGCATCGCGGGAAAGGAATCCGCTGCAGCAATCGGGATGTGGATAACATAACGGGAGGTGTACATTATGGCAAACGCAAAAATCATCCAAGGTAAAGAACTGGCTGTTGGTGAGATTACGTCGAAACTTCGCGAAAGCTCCTCCTCAGTTGTTGCTGATTACCGTGGATTGAACGTGAAGCAAGTAACTGAGCTGCGTAAGCAATTGCGTGAAGCGAACATTGAGTTTCAAGTATTGAAAAACTCCTTGGTTCGCCGTGCTACTGCGAATGCTGAATTGACTGAACTTGATGCTATTTTGGCAGGCCCAACGGCTATCGCTTTCAGTAAAGAAGATGCAGTTGCTCCAGCTAAAATTTTGGCTGACTTCGCTAAGAAAAACGACGCTTTGAAATTGAAAGGCGGCGTTGTTGACGGGCAAGTGTTTAACGCGGATCAAATCAAAGCATTGGCGGATCTTCCGTCACGCGAAGGTTTGCTTTCCATGCTCCTCAGCGTCCTTCAAGCTCCTGTGCGCAACTTCGCCCTTGCTGTTAAAGCAGTGGCTGAGAAGCAAGAGGCTTAAGATTCGTATGATTAAGTTCGGCTTGCCGGACATCTTATTACCAAATAATAAAACAAACTACTGGAGGTTTATCTCATGAGTAAAGAGCAAATCTTGGAAGCCATTAAAGGCATGAACGTTCTTGAATTGAACGACCTGGTTAAAGCAATCGAAGAAGAATTCGGCGTAACAGCAGCAGCACCAGTTGCAGCTGGCGGCGGCGCAGCAGCAGCTGTGGTTGAAGAGCAATCTGAATTTGACGTAATCTTGGTTAGCGCTGGCGCTTCCAAAATCAACGTTATCAAAGCAGTTCGCGAAATCACAGGTCTTGGCCTGAAAGAAGCGAAAGACGTTGTTGATGGCGCTCCTAAAGCAATCAAAGAACGTGTTGCTAAAGAAGAAGCAGACTCAATCAAAGCAAAACTTGAAGCAGCAGGCGCTTCTATCGAAGTTAAGTAATAGCTGTACAGGTATAGCGGCGAACCCCTTGAGGCGAAAGCTTCAAGGGGTTCGCTTTATTGATTGGATCATTTCGATCAACGCAATGAAGTCCGTTGTTCTCAATCTCATTCTCGCAGGAGGGATATGATGTCGGACCATTACTACACACAGAAGCCTAGTGTAAAGAGTGAAAAACAGCAGCTGGAGACCACATTGCGTGGTCATAAAATGCGATTTAACACGGATTCTGGCGTTTTTTCCAAAACAGGCATTGATTTTGGCAGCCGCGTATTAATTGAAGCATTGGATTTAGATGATGCTGCACAAGTACTTGATGTTGGCTGTGGATATGGACCGATCGGTATTACAGCGGCTATGCTTGCTTCAAAAGGTCATGTGACCATGATTGATATTAATGAACGAGCTATCGAACTGGCTTTAGAGAATGCGAAGCTTAATGGCGTTTCCAATGTTTCGGTTCTGCAAAGCGATCTGTTCGAACGCGTATCCGATTTGAAGTTTGATGTAATCATCACCAATCCGCCCATTCGCGCGGGTAAGGAGGTTGTGCATCGGATCTTCGAGGACGGTGAGAAACTGCTGAGACCTGGTGGTTCGATGTGGGTGGTTATACAGAAGAAGCAGGGAGCTCCGTCGGCTTTAGCGAAACTTGAATCGTTATTTGCAAAAGTGGAAGAAGTAACGAAAGACAAGGGATATCGCATTTTCCGGGCAAAAAAGGAAGAAAAGGAAAAGCCTTATTAATTTGTTGACTTGACAACATCGATGTGGTATCATTATAAAATGTCAGCATTAAAATGGGCTCAATGTCTTTAGTCGACTAAAATGTCAAGCGCTATTTTAAAGCCCTAAAAATAACAATTATTTTTAGGAATAGAATTAGCGGGTTTGACGTATAATGTTTACGTTTTGGGCAAAATTATTTGGTAGGGGACTTTTGCGGTTGATAGACCGCAGAGGTGCGATTGACAGAAACATGCTCTTTTTTCGAGTTATCGATAAGGGCTTTTCTTTATTGGATCAGAATTTGCCTGCTGCACATTCTGATTTTGTGAATACAAGATCTTTGTTCACTTTCTGTGAAGCAGACATGAGGGGTGAGGTTAAGTTGGCAGGACAACTTGTTCAGTATGGGCGACGCATGCGTAGAAGCTATGCCCGCATCCGCGAGGTGCTTGAAGTTCCGAACCTGATTGAAATCCAACAAAAATCGTACGAGAAATTTTTGGAGAAAGATTTATTAGAGCTTTTCCAAGATATCTCGCCGATTCAGGATTTTACAGGTAATTTGATGCTTGAGTTCATCGATTATTCGCTCGGTGAGCCGAAGTATTCGGTCGATGAATCGAAAGAGCGCGACGTAACCTATGCAGCACCGCTGCGCGTTAAAGTTCGGCTCATCAATAAGGAAACCGGCGAAGTGAAAGAGCAAGAAGTGTTCATGGGCGATTTTCCGCTGATGACCGAAACAGGCACCTTTATTATTAATGGTGCGGAACGGGTTATTGTAAGCCAATTGGTTCGCTCACCTAGCGTCTACTTTAGCACGAAAGTGGACAAAAACGGCAAGAAAAATTATACGGCTACAGTAATTCCGAACCGCGGCGCTTGGCTGGAGCTTGAAACCGATGCGAAGGACATCATTTATGTCCGGATTGACCGCACACGTAAAATCCCGGTGACGGTTCTTCTTCGTGCGCTCGGCTTTGGTACAGATGCTGAGATTCTAGATTTGCTTGGTCATGACGAATATATTCGCAATACACTCGATAAAGACAACACGGATTCCACGGAGAAAGCGCTCATTGAGATTTACGAACGTCTTCGTCCGGGTGAGCCGCCGACATTGGATAATGCAAAGAGCTTGCTGGTCGCACGTTTCTTTGATCCAAAACGCTATGACCTAGCGAATGTCGGACGTTACAAAATCAATAAGAAGCTTCATATCAAGAACCGGTTGTTCAATCAGAGGCTTGCAGAAACGCTGATCGATCCTTCCACAGGAGAAATCCTTGCTGAAGCAGGTCAAATGATTGATCGTCGACTTCTTGATGAGCTTATCCCTCATTTGGAGAATAACGTAGGCTTCAAAACTTACCACGTTGCTAACGGTGTTCTTGATGCCGATAGTATTCCACTCCAAACGATCAGCGTATTCTCTCCGCTGGATGAAGCTAAAGTTATTAAAGTCATTGCTAATGGAATTATAGATAAAGGGGTTAAGCATATTACCCCTGCTGACATCATCTCGTCGATCAATTACTTTATTGATCTGCTGCATGGTGTGGGAAGCACGGATGACATTGACCATCTTGGTAACCGTCGTTTGCGCTCCGTTGGCGAATTGCTGCAAAACCAGTTCCGTATTGGTTTATCCCGGATGGAACGTGTTGTTCGTGAGCGTATGTCCATTCAGGATGCCAATGCCATTACACCGCAGGCGTTGATTAATATCAGGCCGGTAATCGCGTCCATAAAAGAGTTCTTTGGTTCATCCCAGCTTTCGCAATTTATGGATCAAACGAATCCGCTAGCTGAGCTGACGCATAAACGCCGTTTATCCGCACTCGGACCCGGCGGTTTGACGCGTGAGCGCGCGGGCTTTGAGGTACGTGACGTTCATAACTCTCACTACGGCCGTATGTGCCCGATTGAGACGCCAGAGGGACCGAACATTGGGTTGATCAACTCCTTGTCCACGTTTGCCCGTATTAACGAATATGGTTTCATTGAAGCTCCATACCGTTGGGTAGATCCGAAGACAGCGATCGTAACGGAACAAATTGCATATTTGACTGCGGATGAAGAAGACAATTACGTCATCGCACAAGCGAATGCGAAGCTGAATGATGATGGTACATTCGTTGAAGATGCAGTTATCGTTCGTTACAACAAACAAGCGGATAACATCTTGACGATGCCGACAGAGCGTGTAGACTACATGGACGTTTCACCGAAACAGGTTGTATCGGTTGCGACGGCTCTCATTCCGTTCCTCGAGAACGATGACTCTAACCGCGCATTGATGGGTTCCAACATGCAGCGGCAGGCTGTCCCTCTCCTTATACCGAAGGCTCCACTTGTCGGTACAGGCATGGAGCATAAGTCTGCGAAAGACTCAGGTGTATGTATTGTTGCCAAATACGATGGAATTATCGAGCGTGTTTCAGCTAACGAGATTTGGCTTCGCCGCGTTGAGTTAGTTGATGGCAAGCCGGTTACAGGAGACCTTGTCAAACAGAAACTGCATAAATTTATGCGTTCTAACCAAGGTACATGCATCAACCAACGTCCGCTTTGCCGTAAAGGCGATATCGTGAAGAAAGGCGATATTCTTGCAGATGGCCCTTCCACTGAAATGGGCGAACTAGCTCTTGGACGTAACGTAGTAGTTGCGTTTATGACATGGGAAGGCTACAACTACGAGGATGCCATTCTTCTAAGTGAGAAGCTCGTTAAAGAAGATGTATATACTTCTATTCATATTGAAGAATATGAATCCGAAGCTCGTGATACGAAGCTTGGGCCTGAAGAAATTACTCGCGATATCCCGAATGTCGGGGAAGAAGCGCTTCGCAACTTGGATGAGCGCGGAATTATCCGTGTAGGTGCTGAGATTAGTGCTGGAGACATTCTAGTTGGTAAGGTAACGCCTAAGGGTGTTACGGAGCTGACGGCTGAAGAACGTTTGCTTCATGCTATCTTCGGTGAGAAAGCTCGCGAAGTTCGCGATACAAGCCTTCGAGTGCCGCATGGTACAGACGGTATTGTCGTTGACGTTAAAGTATTTACCCGTGAGAACGGCGATGAACTGCCGCCAGGCGTTAACCAGCTCGTTCGTGCGTACATCGCGCAGAAACGTAAAATCTCCGAGGGAGATAAAATGGCTGGTCGTCACGGTAACAAAGGGGTTATCGCTCGTATTCTTCCGGAGGAAGACATGCCGTTCCTTCCTGATGGTACGCCGGTAGAGGTTGTTCTAAACCCGCTGGGGGTTCCTTCACGGATGAACATCGGTCAAGTGCTTGAAGTCCACCTTGGTATGGCATGTAAACACCTAGGTATTCATGCAGCGACACCGGTATTCGACGGAGCGCGTGAGCATGACGTGTTTAACTCCATGGAAGAAGCAGGCATGCAGCGTAACGGTAAGACTGTTCTCTACGATGGCCGCTCTGGTGAAGAGTTCGAGCGTGAAGTTACAGTCGGCGTCATGTACATGATTAAACTGGCTCACATGGTTGATGATAAAATCCATGCCCGTTCCACAGGTCCTTACTCACTTGTTACTCAGCAGCCGCTGGGTGGTAAAGCGCAGTTCGGTGGACAGCGTTTCGGGGAGATGGAGGTTTGGGCGCTTGAGGCTTATGGTGCGGCTTATACGCTGCAGGAGATTTTGACTGTTAAATCCGATGATGTCGTCGGACGTGTCAAAACCTATGAGTCTATCGTTAAGGGCGAGAATGTCCCGGAACCAGGCGTACCGGAATCGTTTAAGGTTTTGATCAAAGAACTCCAGAGCTTAGGTATGGATGTTAAAATCTTAACCGAGAACGAAGAAGAGATTGAAATGAAAGAAATCGACGACGAGGATGATGGAGCTAGCGATAAGCTCAATCTAAACCTTGAAGGAACCGAGGTAGGCGTCGAATAACGGTTGTAAGGATGTAAGACAAGATAGATCGCCAATCCGCCTTCACGGACGGAGCCCATGCCGGACTGCAGAGCCTAGGTTCTGCAGTCCGGCATGGAATGGCATGTACGGTACGTAAACATAAGTGAACCATAACGAAGGAGGGTTGCTCCTTGTTGGACGTGAACAACTTCGAGTATATGAAGATTGGATTGGCATCTCCGGATAAAATCCGCTCTTGGTCCCGTGGAGAAGTGAAGAAGCCGGAAACGATCAACTATAGAACGTTGAAACCGGAAAAAGAAGGCCTCTTCTGTGAGAAGATCTTCGGACCAACGAAAGATTGGGAGTGCCATTGCGGCAAGTATAAACGCGTTCGTTACAAGGGCGTTGTCTGTGATCGTTGCGGCGTTGAAGTAACTCGTGCTAAAGTCCGTCGCGAACGGATGGGGCACATTGAGCTTGCTGCTCCTGTATCACATATTTGGTACTTCAAAGGGATTCCAAGTCGTATGGGGCTTGCACTGGATATGTCACCGCGTTCGTTGGAAGAGATTATTTACTTTGCATCTTATGTTGTAACTGATCCAGGGGATACGCCGCTTGAGAAAAAGCAGCTGTTATCCGAGAAGGAATACCGCAGCTACCGTGAGAAATACGGTTATGGGTTCCATGCTGGCATGGGTGCTGAGGCGGTTAAGAAACTTTTACAGGACATCGATGTAGAACGTGAACTTGAGACGTTGAAGGAAGACCTTCGCACAGCTCAAGGACAGCGTCGTAATCGTGCCATTAAACGTCTTGAAGTCATTGAAGCATTCCGTAACTCTGGCAATATGCCGGAATGGATGATTCTTGATGTGCTTCCGGTTATCCCGCCTGAACTGCGCCCAATGGTACAGCTCGACGGTGGCCGTTTTGCAACTTCTGACCTTAATGATCTGTATCGTCGTGTTATTAATCGTAACAACCGTCTAAAACGTCTTTTGGATCTCGGTGCACCTGATATTATCGTGCAGAACGAGAAACGGATGCTTCAAGAAGCGGTTGATGCGCTGATCGATAACGGCCGTCGTGGACGTCCGGTAACAGGTCCGGGTAACCGTCCGCTTAAATCCCTCAGTCATATGCTGAAAGGTAAGCAGGGACGTTTCCGTCAGAACCTACTAGGTAAACGGGTTGACTACTCTGGCCGTTCCGTTATCGTTGTAGGGCCTAGTCTCAAAATGTATCAATGCGGTCTTCCTAAAGAAATGGCGCTTGAGCTTTTCAAGCCTTTCGTCATGAAAGAGCTTGTTAATAAAGGCTTGGCGCATAACATTAAGAGCGCAAAACGCAAAGTTGAACGCGTAAGTCCAGAGGTTTGGGATGTCCTTGAAGAAGTCATTAAGGAGCATCCGGTTCTTCTGAACCGTGCCCCGACCCTTCACAGATTGGGTATCCAAGCATTTGAGCCGATTCTCGTAGAGGGACGCGCAATCAAACTGCATCCGCTCGTATGTACCGCTTATAACGCGGATTTCGACGGTGACCAAATGGCTGTTCACGTACCATTGTCTGCTGAAGCACAAGCGGAAGCAAGACTTCTTATGCTGGCATCGGGTAACATTTTGAACCCGAAAGACGGTAAACCGGTCGTTACACCTTCACAGGATATGGTTCTAGGAAGCTTCTACTTAACAATGGATAATAAAGAAGCCAAGGGCAGCGGATCTGTATTTGCTTCCGTTAATGAAGCGATTTCTGCGTACCAACGTGGTATCGTATCCCTGCATGCGCGGATTTTCATGCCAGTTAAAGTGTTGAATAAGGTTCTCTTTACGGAAGCTCAACAAAAATCGCTGATCTCAACTACGGTTGGTAAAGTTATTTTCAATGAGATTTTCCCTGAGGATTTCCCTTATATCAATGAGCCTACTAAAGTTAACCTGCTGCAAGGAACACCGGATAAATATTTCGTGTACGAAAAAGGTGCAGACCTTATTAAGTTTATGAACGAAGTACCTCAAATGGGCGGTGTTGGTAAAGAGTACCTCGGTCTTGTGATCGCGGAATGCTTCCGTCAATACCACACAACGAAGACTTCGATTATGCTCGATAAGATCAAACAACTCGGATTCACTTACTCCACACGTGCGGGTATCACAATCGCGGTTTCAGACGTTATCGTTCCGCCGGAGAAAGTTGACATTCTGAAGGAGTCTGAAGACAAGGTCAAAGTCGTTTCCAA
Organism: Paenibacillus solisilvae; assembly: GCF_042656405.1. Taxonomy (NCBI): domain Bacteria; kingdom Bacillati; phylum Bacillota; class Bacilli; order Caryophanales; family Paenibacillaceae; genus Paenibacillus; species Paenibacillus solisilvae. The sequence goes on from NZ_JBHSOW010000114.1 coordinate 29,375, forward strand.
TCAATACCGCAGAGGTTTGATTACGAACGAAGAGCGTTATGACCGCGTTATTGATATCTGGGGTAAAACCAAAGATGCCATTACGGATATCCTCATGAAATCGATGGATCGTTACAACTCCATCATGCTCATGGTTGATTCCAAAGCACGGGGTAACAAATCACAAATTACACAGCTTGGCGGTATGCGTGGTCTGATGGCGAATCCATCGGGTCGGATCATCGAGTTGCCAATCAAATCGAATTTCCGTGAAGGTCTGACCGTTCTCGAGTACTTTATCTCGACGCATGGTGCTCGTAAAGGTCTTGCCGATACGGCGCTTCGTACAGCGGATTCCGGTTACTTGACTCGTCGACTTGTTGACGTTGCACAAGATGTTATCGTTCGTGAAGACGATTGCGGTACAGACAAAGGATTTACAGTTAGCAAAATTCAAGACGGTAAAGAGGTTATTGAGGATCTCTATGACCGTATTGAGGGACGCTACTCCTTTGAAACGGTCCGCAATCCGCAAACTGGCGAAATCATTCTTCACCGCAACCAGCTTATCGACTCAAACAAAGCGGAAGAAGTAATCGAAGCCGGTGTAGAGAAACTGCAAATTCGTTCTGTTCTTAGCTGCCGTGCGCGTCACGGGGTTTGTAAGATTTGTTATGGACGGAACCTTGCGACTGGTAAGTTCGTTGAAATCGGTGAAGCGGTTGGTATCATTGCCGCACAATCCATCGGTGAGCCAGGAACGCAGCTTACAATGCGTACGTTCCATACCGGCGGTGTGGCGGGAGACGATATTACACAAGGTTTGCCGCGTATTCAAGAGCTTTTCGAGGCGCGTAATCCTAAAGGCCAAGCGATCATTTCCGAACTCGACGGTGTTATTAAAGACATCCGTGAAACGAAGGATCGCCGTGAAATAGAAGTGCAGGGTGAAGCGGAATCGAAAGTCTATGCAGTCACCTATGGTTCCCGTATTCGTGTTACCAAAGGCAAGCAGATCGAAGCCGGCGATGAGCTGACAGACGGTTCTATCGATCCGAAAGATATGCTTCGCATTAAAGGTATCCGCGGCGTACAGAACTATATCCTGCAAGAGGTTCAGCGTGTTTACCGTAACCAAGGGGTAGAAATCAACGATAAGCATATCGAAGTTATGATCAAACAGATGCTTCGTAAAATCCGTATCGTTGAAGCTGGTGAAACACCGCTGCTGCCGGGTGCGTTTGTAGACATTCATGAATACGAGGCGAATAACCGTGAGGCTATCCTCTCTGGTAAAGAGCCTGCTGTCGCAAAACCTGTATTGCTTGGTATTACGAAAGCATCTCTTGAGACAGATTCCTTCTTGTCAGCCGCGTCATTCCAGGAGACAACTCGTGTCCTCACCGACGCAGCAATTAAAGGTAAAGTTGACCAATTGCTCGGACTGAAAGAAAATGTTATCATCGGTAAGCTCATCCCGGCTGGTACGGGAATGCAGCGTTACCGGGGCATTAGACTTTCAGGCGCAGGGATGGACGATTATGCCGTTCAGGCAGAGGAACAACAAGAAGCAGAAACCGTTACGGTTGAATAGAATATAGTAGTGGTACTGTAACTCTATAGTTGCATGCCGCAAAGAGCGAACGGATACGATCTGCCTTTGCAGACCGGACCCAATCGCTCTTTGCGCCGTCATGCGAATATAGGTTTACAAAATCTGCATCATCATTATGTATAAAGCAGCTTGACATAACAGTAAGCTAGATGCTAATATGTCGAAGTGTGCCTAATTGCAAAGCCCCTGCACTGGTCCTTTCAGAACTTTTATCTACTTAAAAGATTGAGTTTTGACTTGGTTTAGAAGGATGGGATTGCATGCAGTTTGTTATCGGTAGTAAACAGACGACGAAGATGGTAGAGCAAGGCAAAGCCACTGAAGTCTATGTTGCACAAGATACAGATCCGCGATTGAAGGACAACATTGTCCGACTATGCGAAGCGGCGAACGTTCCAATCTCTTGGGTTGAAACGATGAAGATTCTTGGGGAAACTTGTGGAATTGAAGTCGGGGCTGCGATGGCGGCGGTGGTAATACCGGAAAAAGAATAAGGAAATATCGTTTTTACCGAGAGAAGGATGCGGTAAGAACTTTCATTTGTTTCTTTATGAACCGCCTGGATCTGTGGGCTTAAATAGCCAGTATCGCTTGAAAGGTTTATTAATGTGGGAAGGGGGTGGCAACATGCCAACTATTAACCAGTTAGTCCGTAAAGGCCGTGAAGCGAAAGTCGTTAAATCGAAATCGCCAGCGCTGCAAAGAGGATTTAACGCATTGAAACGTGAGGAAACAAACCTTAGCGCGCCTCAAAAACGCGGTGTTTGTACTCGTGTAGGCACGATGACGCCGAAGAAACCTAACTCCGCTTTGCGGAAATATGCGCGTGTTCGTTTAACTAACCGCGTAGAGGTTACAGCTTATATCGGAGGTATCGGTCACAACTTGCAAGAGCATAGCGTGGTATTGGTTCGCGGAGGCCGGGTTAAAGATCTTCCGGGTGTACGTTACCATATCGTTCGCGGTGCGCTTGATACTGCAGGTGTGAACAACCGTAAGCAAGCACGTTCCAAATACGGTACTAAACGTCCTAAAGTTAAGAAATAAGACATAACTGCAAGCAGTTCGTGTTATCCTAAACGAAATGAATATGAAGAAAGGGGGACTTCCTCATGCCACGCAAAGGTCCAGTAACAAAACGTGATGTTTTGCCAGATCCGATGTACAGCAGCAAACTCGTTACTCGTTTGATCAACCGTATCATGGTCGACGGTAAACGCGGTGTAGCAGCAACAATTTTGTATGATGCGTTCAAGCTAATCAACGAACGTACAGGCAAAGATCCGATGGAAGTTTTTGAAGTAGCAATTAAGAACATTATGCCAGTGCTCGAAGTTAAGGCACGTCGTGTCGGTGGTTCGAACTATCAAGTACCGATCGAAGTTAAACCTGAACGTCGCACGGCGCTTGGTCTCCGTTGGCTCGTGAATTACTCACGTAACCGCGGTGAGAAAACGATGGAAGAGCGTTTGGCTGCTGAGATTATCGACGCATCCAATAACACTGGTTCATCTGTTAAAAAACGCGAAGATACGCATAAAATGGCTGAAGCGAATAAAGCATTCGCTCACTATCGTTGGTAGAATTCGCTTAATCGAAAGGAGACGAGATTATGGCAAGAGAGTTCTCCTTGAAAAATACTCGTAATATCGGGATCATGGCGCATATTGATGCTGGTAAAACGACCACGACAGAGCGGATCCTGTTCTACACAGGCCGTACCCACAAGATCGGTGAAGTGCATGAAGGTGCAGCAACGATGGACTGGATGGAGCAGGAACAAGAGCGCGGAATTACGATTACTTCCGCGGCTACGACAGCTCAATGGGATGGTCACCGCATTAATATTATCGACACCCCGGGGCACGTTGACTTCACGGTTGAAGTTGAACGTTCCCTGCGTGTATTGGACGGGGCTGTTGGGGTTTTCAGTGCTAAAGAAGGCGTAGAGCCACAATCCGAAACGGTTTGGCGTCAAGCTGACCGTTACAACGTTCCACGGATCGCATACGTTAACAAAATGGACATCATCGGCGCAGACTTTTTGAATGTTATCAAAGACATGCGCACACGTCTACAAGCTAACGCTGTTGCAATTCAACTGCCGATCGGTGCTGAGAATGACTTTTTAGGCGTAATCGACTTGCTTGAGCGAGTTGCTTACAAATATAAAGACGATCTCGGTAAAGAACCGGAAAAAGTTGAAATTCCTGAAGAATACAAAGAGCAAGTTGAAGAACTCCGCTTAGAACTTATCGAGAAAGTTGCTGAGCTTGATGAAGAGCTCACAATGAAATACCTCGAGGGTGAAGAAATTACAGTTCCAGAGATCAAAGCAGTATTGCGTAAAGGTGTCTGTGACGTTAAGATCTTCCCAGTTATTTGTGGTTCATCATACCGTAACAAAGGCGTTCAAATGATGCTTGATGCTGTAGTAGATTACCTGCCAGCTCCGATTGATGTTCCAGATATCAAGGGTACTCTTGAAGATGGAACAGAAACGGTTCGTAAATCAGCAGACGATCAGCCGTTCGCGGCACTAGCATTCAAAATCATGACGGATCCATATGTTGGTAAGTTGACGTTCTTCCGTGTGTACTCTGGTGTACTGCAATCAGGTTCGTACGTGCTAAACTCTACTAAGGGTAAACGCGAACGTATCGGTCGTATTCTCCAAATGCATGCTAACGCTCGTCAAGAAATTGCTATCGTTTACTCCGGAGATATCGCTGCTGCAGTTGGTCTTAAAGATACAATAACAGGCGATACGCTTTGCGATGAGAAAGAACCGGTAATTCTCGAATCCATGAACTTCCCTGATCCGGTAATTTCGGTTGCTATTGAGCCGAAAACAAAAGCCGATCAAGATAAACTTGGAATCGCGATTTCCAAACTTGCTGAAGAAGATCCTACGTTCCGAGCGCATACGGACGAAGAAACAAACCAAACGATTATTTCAGGTATGGGTGAGCTTCACCTTGAGATCCTCGTTGACCGTATGCTTCGCGAATTCAAAGTCGAAACAAACGTTGGTAAGCCTCAAGTAGCTTATCGTGAAACGTTCCGTACGCCTGCGAAAGTCGAAGGAAAATTCGTTCGTCAGTCTGGTGGTCGTGGTCAATTCGGACATTGCTGGGTTGAATTCTCGCCTCAAGAAGCAGGTACAGGCTTTATATTCGAGAATAAAACTGTCGGTGGATCCATTCCACGGGAATTTATTGCTCCAATTCAAGCAGGTATCGAAGAGTCAATGAAGAATGGTGTTATTGCAGGTTTCCCGCTTGTTGACATCAAAGCAGTTGTCGTTGACGGATCTTACCATGACGTTGACTCCTCGGAGATGGCGTTCAAAATTGCTGGATCGATGGCACTTAAAGCAGCGAAGGATAAATGTCATCCCGTACTGCTTGAGCCTATCATGAAGGTTGAAGTAACGGTTCCTGAAGAGTACATGGGTGATGTAATGGGTATGTTGAACTCCCGTCGTGGTCGTATTGAAGGTATGGATTCCCGTGCTGGTGCACAAATCATCCGTGCTAAGGTACCTCTTTCCGAGATGTTTGGATATTCAACAACTCTACGTTCTGGTACGCAGGGCCGCGGTGTATTCTCCATGGAGCTTTCACACTATGATGAAGTACCAAAATCGATTTCGGAAGAAATCATTGCAAAATCAAAAGGCGATTCCTAATAGGAACGTTTTAACAACTTGTTACGCATAAGTTGTAAACCGGTCGAATGACGGAAAGCCTTGATGCTTGCCCATTCGGCCTACCACATAGATTTCTATATATTAAGGAGGAATTAGTTCAATGGCTAAGGCAAAATTTGAACGTAACAAACCGCACGTTAATATCGGTACTATCGGTCACGTCGATCATGGTAAAACAACTTTGACTGCTGCTATCACAACTGTACTTTCCAAACGTTATGGTGGTGCTGCTGTAGCATTCGACCAAATCGATAAAGCTCCAGAAGAGCGCGAGCGTGGTATCACAATCTCCACAGCTCACGTTGAATACGAAACTCCTAACCGTCACTATGCACACGTTGACTGCCCAGGCCATGCTGACTATGTTAAAAACATGATCACTGGTGCTGCACAAATGGATGGCGCGATTCTCGTTGTATCCGCTGCAGACGGTCCTATGCCACAAACACGTGAGCACATCTTGCTCTCCCGTCAAGTAGGCGTACCTTACATCGTAGTATTCCTTAACAAATGCGATATGGTTGAAGACGAAGAGTTGCTTGAACTCGTTGAGATGGAAGTTCGCGACCTTCTTAGCGAATATGAGTTCCCAGGTGACGACACTCCAATCATCCGCGGAGCTGCTCGTGAAGCTTTGTCCAACCCAGATGGTCCTTGGGCTGACAAAATCATTGAGTTGTTCGAGCAAGTTGACACTTACATCCCAACTCCACAACGTGATACTGAAAAACCATTCCTTATGCCAGTTGAGGATGTTTTCACAATTACAGGTCGTGGTACAGTTGCTACCGGACGTGTTGAGCGTGGCGTAGTTAAAGTCGGCGACGAGGTTGAAATCGTTGGTATCGCTGAAGAAACTCGCAAATCCGTTTGTACGGGTGTTGAGATGTTCCGTAAATTGCTTGATTCCGCTCAAGCAGGCGACAACATCGGCGCATTGCTTCGTGGTGTGGATCGTAAAGATATCGAGCGCGGCCAAGTTCTTGCTAAGCCAGGTTCGGTTAAACCGCACACGAACTTCACAGCTCAAATCTACGTTCTGACTAAAGAAGAGGGCGGACGTCACAAACCTTTCTTCACAGGTTACCGTCCACAGTTCTACTTCCGTACAACTGACGTAACTGGTATCATCAGCCTGCCTGAAGGTACTGAAATGGTTATGCCTGGTGATAACATCACAGTTACAGTTGAGCTGATCAACCCGATCGCTATCGAAGAAGGTACTCGCTTCGCTATCCGCGAAGGCGGACGTACTGTTGGCGCTGGAGCAGTAGCATCCATCCAAAAATAATTATGAATGGCGGCGCAAGCCATCACTCAGAGCCCTCACTCCGGTGAGGGCTTTTATTTATTTCTATATTTTGAGGTTTGAATAATATTGTTTCTTCTATAATAATAGTAAAGACAGTTCTCCCAAGAACGGCATCCTCGGGTAACACAAATCAAATTATCCACAATTCATTCCTGGTTCACACAATGTGGATAACTTTCTCGGAACGATCTACTATACATGTGATGATAGATGAGTTTTGATAAGAGACTTCGTTATTCAAACATAGCAGCTGTATTTGATTTGGCGGTAAGTGCAATGAGGAAGTGGAATCGTGTTAGAAACGATGCTTTCAATGAAGCCCAATATTGTTGTTGCATTCGCCCGCCAATTCAGATATAATAGTGAGCGTTGGTCTGTGACGTTGCGATGATGCAAGAGGTTGCCGACACACACGGCTCCTTTGCCATGAGGAGCGTGTCGGGTTTTCTTGCGGAGTATGTCCGATACTAAATTGGGCGATAGAAGGAGGGACTTATATGGCTAAGCAAAAAATTCGTATTCGTTTGAAAGCGTACGATCACAGAATTTTGGACCAGTCAGCAGAGAAGATTGTAGAAACTGCTAAACGTTCCGGTGCAGGTGTTTCTGGGCCGATTCCGCTTCCAACTGAGAAGCAAATCATCACTATTCTGCGTGCGGTACACAAGTACAAAGATTCAAGGGAACAATTCGAAATGCGCACACACAAGCGCTTGATCGACATTGTAAACCCAACGCCGCAAACGGTTGATGCATTGATGCGCTTGGATCTGCCATCCGGTGTAGATATCGAAATTAAACTGTAAAGCATAACGGAAAATGGAAAGGAAATGAGGTGTCAACATGAAAGGTATCTTAGGGAAAAAACTTGGAATGACTCAAGTGTTTACTGCAGAAGGCAACGTTATTCCGGTAACGGTTATCGAAGCAGGACCTTGTGTTGTTTTGCAAAAGAAGGACCAAGAAAACGATGGCTATGAAGCTGTTCAAATTGGTTTCTCCGACAAGAAAGAAAAAAGAGCAACTAAGCCAGAAATCGGCCATGCAAAGAAGGCTGAAACGGCTCCTAAGCGCTACGTTCGTGAATTTCGCGGTATTACACTTGGCGAATATGAAGTTGGCCAACTTTTGAAGGCTGATCATTTTGCACAAGGCGAGTTCGTTGACGTAACATCAACATCCAAAGGTAAAGGTTTCCAAGGTAACATTAAACGTTGGAACCAAAGCCGTGGACCAATGGCTCACGGATCGCGTTATCACCGTGGACCAGGTTCGATGGGTTCTATCCAAGCGAACCGTGTACCGAAAGGCAAACACCTTCCAGGACACATGGGACATGAAACAGTTACGATTCAAAACCTTGAGATCGTACGTGTTGATGCAGAACGCAATGTATTGCTCATTAAAGGCTCCGTACCGGGTCCTAAAAATAGCTTTGTAAAAGTTAAATCCACGGTGAAGAAATAACCGTCTATAAGAAAGGAGGAACAAGAAATGCCGAAAGTAGCACTTTTAAGCGTGAACGGCTCGCAAGTTGGTGAAGTTGAACTATCGGAAACGATTTTCGGTATCCAACCTAACGTTCATGTGTTGCATAGTGCAGTTCTGCTTCAACAAGCTTCTGAACGCAGAGGAACGCACAAAACTAAAGGTCGCTCTGAAGTACGCGGCGGCGGACGTAAGCCTTGGAAACAAAAAGGAACAGGTCGCGCTCGTCAAGGTAGCATTCGCTCCCCGCAATGGGTTGGCGGCGGTACTGTATTTGGACCGACACCACGCAGCTATAGCTTCAAATTGCCTAAGAAAGTTCGTCGCTTGGCAATTAAATCCGCTTTGTCTTCCAAGGTGATTGACAACGATCTGATCGTGCTTGATCAACTGGCGTTCGCGCAACCGAAGACAAAAGAATTCACAGCAATCCTGAACAACCTGAAAGTGGCTCGTAAAGCACTTGTTGTAACAGCATCCTACGAAGATAACGTAGCATTGTCTGCTCGTAATATTCCTGGTATCAAGTTCGTTGCAGCGGATGGCATTAATGTTCTGGACGTCATGAAACATGACAAGCTAATCATCACTAAAGAAGCGATTGAAAAAGTACAGGAGGTGCTTGCGTAATGAAAAATCCTCGCGATATTATCAAGCGCCCCATCATTACGGAACAAACGAGTGACTTCATGGCTAACAAGAAATATGTATTTGAAGTCGATATGCGTGCTAACAAAACGGAAATCAAACTCGCTATTCAACAAATTTTTAAAGTTAAAGTTACAAGTGTAAATACGCTTCGTATGCCTGCCAAGCCTAAACGCTACGGTAAACATAGCGGATATACATCTGAGTGGAAAAAAGCGTATGTTCAACTAAGCGCTGACAGCAATGAACTTGAATTTTTCGAATCAGTCTAAAATCATCTGAGCTTATGAGCTCGGATTGTCTAATAGACAGATAGATAAAAGTTAAGGAGGGAATCGAAGTGCCGATCAAGAAGTATAAACCGACTTCTCCAGCTAGACGTAACATGTCTGTCTCTACATTTGAAGAGATTACGACAAGTACTCCGGAGAAATCGCTTCTTGCGCCGCTTTTCAAAAAAGCCGGCCGCAACAATCAAGGTAAAATTACGGTTCGTCATCACGGTGGTGGACATAAACGTAAATACCGGATCATCGACTTCAAACGGAATAAAGACGGAATCGTTGGTAATGTAGCTACGATCGAGTATGATCCGAACCGTACATCCAACATCGCACTTATCCACTATGTGGATGGCGAGAAAGCTTACATCATCGCACCAAAAGGACTTAAAGTTGGGGATAAAGTCGTTTCCGGAGCAGGATCGGATATCAAAGTGGGTAATGCAATGCCGCTTGAGAACATTCCTGTAGGTACGGTTATCCACAATATCGAATTGAAGCCTGGTAAAGGCGGGCAATTGGTTCGTTCTGCTGGTACTTCTGCACAACTTCTTGGTAAAGAAGAGAATTACGTTACAATTCGCTTGACGTCAGGTGAAGTGCGTCGTATTCTGAAAAAATGCCGCGCGACAATCGGTTCAGTTGGTAACGAAGATCATGAGCTTATCAGCATTGGTAAAGCCGGTCGTTCCCGTTGGATGGGCAAACGCCCTGAAGTACGTGGTGTTGTTATGAACCCGAACGATCACCCACACGGTGGTGGTGAAGGCCGTGCTCCAATCGGACGCAAATCGCCTATGTCCCCATGGGGCAAACCAACACTTGGTTTCAAAACGCGCAAAAAGAAAAAAGCATCAAGCCAATATATTGTTCGTGGACGTACGAAGTAATAGGCGCATGAGCGCCACCTACATGACGCGCTGCGTCGCGTAACGTTAGCGTGAAGGGAGGAACATCCATGGGTCGCAGTTTGAAGAAAGGTCCGTTTATTGACGGTTACCTGCTTAAAAAGGTTGAAGTGCTGAACCAAGCGGAGAAAAAAGTTGTTATTAAAACTTGGTCCCGCCGTTCGACAATTTTCCCGCAATTCATCGGTCATACGCTTGCAGTCTATGATGGACGTAAACATGTACCGGTTTATGTGACGGAAGATATGGTTGGCCACAAGCTCGGTGAGTTTGCACCGACTCGTTCGTACAAAGGTCACGGTAGTGACGACAAGAAAACAGGTCGTCGTTAATCGGTGAAACAAATAATATTGTCACAGTGATTGAAAGGAGGTTCATCCATGCAACAAGCTAAAGCGTTCGCTAACCACGTGCGCATTGCACCTCGTAAAGCGCAGCTGGTTGTCGATTTAATTCGCGGCAAGCAAGTAGGCGAAGCAATCGCGATTTTGCGTCATACGCCGAAATCGGCTTCCCCTATCGTGGAGAAGCTTTTGAATTCTGCTATTGCTAATGCGGAGCACAACTACCAATTGGACGTTAATAAATTGGTGATTACACAAGTATTCGTAAACCAAGGTCCAACAATGAAACGTTTCCGTCCGCGGGCAATGGGTCGTGCTAGCCGGATTAACAAAAGAACCAGCCACATTACTTTGGTGGTATCCGAAAAATAAGGAGGGAAAACGTGTGGGACAAAAGGTAAATCCCGTCGGATTTCGAATTGGTGTTATCCGCGATTGGGAATCCAAATGGTTCGCAGGTAAAGATTTTGGCGAATTGCTCATAGAAGATGTTAAAATTCGTGAGTTCCTTAAAAACAAGCTGAAAGATGCAGCTGTTTCTCGTTTTGAAATTGAACGTGCTGCTAACCGCGTTAACGTTACAATTAACACGGCTAAACCTGGTATGGTTATCGGTAAAGGTGGTTCCGAAGTTGAAAACCTTCGCGCTGCTCTTTCGAAAATCGCTAAAGGTAAAAAAGTTCATATCAACATCGCAGAAATCAAACATCCAGAACTTGATGCAGTCTTGGTCGCAGAAAGCATTGCTCAACAACTTGAGCGCCGTATCTCGTTCCGTCGTGCAATGAAACAATCGATTCAACGTACGATTCGTTCAGGTGCTAAAGGTATCAAAACTTCGGTCAGCGGTCGTCTTGGCGGTGCCGAAATTGCTCGTCAGGAAGGTTACAGCGAAGGTACAGTTCCGCTTCATACACTTCGTGCTGATATCGATTATGGCACAGCTGAAGCAGCAACAACATACGGCCGTATAGGCGTAAAAGTATGGATCTATCGCGGCGAAATCCTTCCAACGAAGAAGAAAGCTGCTCCCCAGGAAGGAGGCAACTAATCATGTTGGTACCAAAACGTGTCAAACATCGTAAACAACAACGCGGTCACATGAAAGGTCGCGCAAAAGGCGGCACTGATGTTACCTTTGGTGAATTCGGTTTGCAAGCACTAGAACCGTCATGGATCACAAACCGTCAGATCGAAGCGGCTCGTATCGCTATGACTCGCTACATCAAACGTGGCGGTAAAGTATGGATCAAAATCTTCCCTTCGAAACCAATTACCCAAAAGCCTCTTGAAGTACGTATGGGTAGCGGTAAAGGTAACGTTGAGAAATGGGTTGCAGTCGTAAAACCGGGCAAAATTATGTTCGAGCTTGCAGGTGTATCTGAAGAGATCGCTCGCGAAGCAATGCGTCTTGCAGCACATAAACTCCCAATTAAAACGAAGTTCGTGAAACGCGAAGAAGTGGGTGGTGAAGCAAATGAAAGCTAATGAATTCCGCAACCTGACTTCTGTTGAGCTTGAACAGAAAGTCGCTGGATTTAAAGAAGAGCTTTTTAACCTTCGTTTTCAATTGGCTACAGGCCAACTGGAGAACCCTACTCGCATCCGTGATGTGCGTAAGGATATCGCTCGCGCCAAAACGATTCTTCGCGAAAGAGAACTTGGAATTAGCAGCTAATTGTTAAGATCCGGGTTGGGATACGAATTGTTTTATTGTAAGGAAGGAGGAAGAACATGAGCGAACGTAATGCCCGCAAAGTTCAAGTCGGTAAAGTCGTAAGCGACAAAATGGATAAAACGATCGTTGTTGCTGTTGAAACATACAAAAAACATGATCTGTACCATAAACGCATCAAATATACGAAAAAATTTAAAGCGCATGATGAGAATAACCAAGCTAAGATTGGCGATGTCGTCAAAGTTATGGAAACTCGTCCGCTTTCGAAAGACAAACGGTTCCGCCTTGTTGAAATCGTTGAAGTAGCTGTTATCTTGTAAAATTGCTTTCGATAAGCATTTTCTCGAAAGGAGGACGTTGAAATGATTCAACCATTTACGCGTTTGGCCGTCGCTGACAACTCCGGCGCGAAAGAACTTATGTGCATTCGTGTGCTGGGTGGTACAGGACGTCGTGTTGGCCACATCGGTGATTTGATCGTCTGCTCCGTAAAACAAGCAACACCCGGTGGCGTTGTCAAAAAGGGTGATGTAGTAAAAGCGGTTATCGTTCGTACGAAACGTGCGGTTCGCCGTAAAGACGGTTCATACATTGCATTTGATGAGAATGCAGCAGTTATTGTTAAAGAAGACAAGAGCCCGCGCGGCACACGTATCTTCGGACCAGTTGCTCGCGAACTTCGCGATCGTGACTTTATGAAAATCGTATCGCTTGCTCCGGAAGTTATCTAAACAACTTGCGCAAAGCGCGCATGAACGCAGGAGGTGTAACTCATGCCACGGTTGAAAAAAATATTAGAGTCCCACAACAATAAAATGCACGTGAAAAAAGACGACTCCGTTATCGTAATCACCGGTAAAGACAAAGGTAAAAAAGGCCGCGTCATCGCAGCTTATCCACGTCAAAACCGCGTTCTTATCGAAGGCGTCAATATGGTTAAGAAACATACTCGTCCATCACAAGCTAACCCACAGGGCGGTATTATCGAACAAGAAGCGGCCATTCACGTTTCGAACGTTATGCACATTGATCCGAAAAGCGGTAAAGTAACTCGCATTGGATACAAAGTGCTTGATAACGGTAAAAAAGTTCGGATCGCTAAAAAATCCGGCGAAGTAATCGATTAATTGACCGAATTGGAAAGGAGGTATAGGTTACATGGCAGTAAGAATGAAAGATCGTTTCCTGAATGAAATCACACCGGCTCTCATGCAGAAGTTTAACTACTCAACCGTCATGCAAGTGCCGAAAATCGAGAAAATCGTTATCAACATGGGTGTTGGTGAAGCTGTTTCCAATTCCAAGGTTCTCGATGTTGCAGTAGAAGACATGCGTCTGATCTCTGGTCAAAAACCAGTTGTCACTCGTTCCAAGAAATCAATTGCTGGTTTCAAACTTCGCGAAAATATGCCAATCGGGGTTAAAGTAACACTGCGCGGTGAGCGTATGTACTACTTCCTTGATAAATTGTTGAATGTTACTCTTCCACGCGTACGTGACTTCCGCGGCGTATCGAACAAAGCATTTGACGGTCGTGGCAACTATACGCTCGGTTTGAAAGAACAATTGATCTTCCCGGAGATCGAGTATGACAAAGTAGACAAAGTGCGTGGTATGGACGTCGTTATCGTCACGACGGCAAAAACGGACGAAGAAGCTCGTGAACTGCTGACCCAATTGGGCATGCCGTTTACGAAGTAATCCACAGGAGGTGTAACACCAAGTGGCAAAAACTTCGATGAAGGTTAAGCAGCAACGTACACCTAAATTCAAAGTGCAGGCTTACACACGCTGCGAACGTTGCGGCCGTCCGCATTCCGTTTTGCAAAAGTTTAAAATTTGCCGGATTTGTTTCCGTGAATTAGCACATAAAGGCCAGATACCTGGCGTTAAAAAAGCAAGCTGGTAATCAGCCTAGTTCAGGAAGGAGGTTTACACAATGGTTATGTCTGATCCTATCGCAGATATGCTTACACGCATTCGCAATGCAAACGTTGTGCGTCATGAGACCGTGGAAATGCCGGCTTCGAAAGTGAAGAAGCAAATCGCTGAAATTTTGAAACGCGAGGGCTTCATCCGTGATGCTGAGTATATCGAAGATAACAAACAAGGGATTATCCGTATCTTTTTGAAATACGGCCCTAACCAAGAACGTGTTATTACGGGTCTGAAACGTATCAGCAAACCGGGATTACGCGTTTACACGAAAAGCACTGAAGTTCCTCGCGTACTAGGTGGACTTGGAATGGCGATCATCTCGACTTCCCAAGGCATCATGACTGATAAAGAAGCACGTCAAGTTAAATCCGGCGGAGAAGTTGTCTGCTACGTTTGGTAATAAACTGTCACAACGATTGGAGGTGTAACAATGTCTCGTATTGGCCGTAAGCCGATCCAAGTCCCAGGTGGCGTAAACATCGACTTGGACAACAGCTTCATTACTGTTAAAGGACCTAAAGGTACACTTAGCCGTGAACTGCACAAGGATATGAAAATCGTAGTTGCGGACAGTGTCATCACAGTAGAGCGTCCTTCTGACAATAAATTGCATCGTTCCCTACACGGTACAACTCGTAGCGTCATCGCTAATATGGTGAGTGGTGTTACAGAAGGGTTTGCTAAGAACCTTGAGCTTGTAGGCGTTGGTTACCGTGCAAACAAAACTGGCGAAAAAATCGTTCTTAACGTTGGTTACTCCCATCCGGTTGAAATCACACCGGAAAACGGTATTGAGTTTGAAGTTCCTTCAAACACTAAAATTACTGTTCGTGGAATCGACAAAGAATTGGTTGGAGCTACAGCTGCGAAAATTCGTTCCGTACGTGAGCCTGAGCCGTATAAAGGTAAAGGAATTAAGTACGAAGGTGAGCGTATTATTCGTAAAGAAGGTAAAGCTGGTAAGAAGAAATAAGCAAGCCGTCCTGGCTGCTTAATCGGATAGCATCATAAGCCTTATAAGGAAGGAGTGTACAACGAATGATTACAAAAGGCGATAAGAACAAAGCGCGTTTAAAACGTCACCTACGTGTACGTAAGAAAATTAACGGAACAACGCAGCGTCCGCGTCTCTCTGTATTCCGTTCTTCTAAACACATCTATGCACAACTGATTGATGATGTTCTAGGCGTAACGGTCGCTTCCGCGTCTACGCTCGATAAAGAAATCGCTGGTCAAGTCACTAACGGTGGTAACACCGAAGCGGCTCGTAAAATTGGCGAACTTATCGCAAACCGCGCTAAAGCGAAAGGCGTTGAGCAAGTTGTCTTTGATCGTGGCGGTTACTTGTACCATGGAAGAATTCAAGCACTAGCAGATGCAGCTCGCGAAGCTGGTCTAGAATTCTAATTGATAATACTTATTTAAGGAGGTAAGACGACTTGCGTATAGATCCGAATGCGTTAGAACTGACTGAAAAAGTAGTCCAAATCAACCGCGTATCGAAAGTTGTAAAAGGCGGACGCCGTTTCAGCTTTAGTGCTCTAGTAGTGGTTGGTGACGGCAAAGGATACGTTGGCGCAGGGATCGGTAAAGCAGGAGAAGTTCCTGATGCGATCCGTAAAGGCATCGAAGATGCTAAGAAAAACCTGATCCACGTACCTTTCGTAAAAACAACGATTCCGCATCAAGTGCTTGGACACTTCGGCGCAGGACGCGTACTGCTTAAACCGGCATCTGAAGGTACCGGAGTTATTGCAGGCGGCCCTGTTCGTGCGGTTCTTGAACTTGCTGGTGTTGGCGATATCTTGACGAAATCGCTTGGATCATCCAATTCCATGAATATGGTTAATGCTACACTTGAAGGACTTTCCCGTCTGAAACGTGCAGAAGATGTTGCCAAATTGCGTGGAAAAACAGTAAAAGAGCTTTTGGGCTAAGGAGGAGAATACGATGGCAAAATTGCAAATCACCCTCGTTCGCAGCCTAATTGGTCGTAACGAGAAGCAGCGTGCGACTGTTACATCGCTTGGTCTTCGCAAAATTCGTCAATCGGTTGTCCACAACGACAGCCCGGCTATCCGCGGCATGATTAACCATGTCAGCCACTTGGTATCAGTAGAAGAAGTAAAAGCGTAAATCGTCAGCCATGACGAATGAAATACAAATCGGCACTTGCTTCTGAATCGAGTTTTATATCTATGAAGCTCGATCAAGAAGTGGCGCAAAACCTAGCATAAACTTCCAAGGTGATTTTGCTTAACTGCAAATTACTCAAGGAAGTGGCGCAAAACTTTAAGGAGGTGCAACGTACGATGAAATTGCATGATCTCAAACCAGCACCGGGTTCTCGTAAAGAGGGCTTCCGCGTTGGCCGCGGTATCGGTAGCGGCAACGGTAAAACGTCCGGTCGCGGTCACAAAGGTCAAAACAGCCGCTCCGGCGGTGGTGTTCGTCCGGGCTTCGAAGGCGGTCAAAACCCGTTGTATCGTCGCTTGCCTAAACGCGGATTTAACAATCCATTCCGCAAAGAGTATGCGATTGTGAACATCGATCAACTGAACGGCTTCGCTGCAGGTACAGAGGTAACTCCTGAACTGCTGCTCGAGCAAGGTATCGTTAAGAACCCACAAAGCGGCATTAAAATTTTGGGAACTGGCGAAATTACTGTTCAGATTTCGGTAAAAGCAAGCAAGTTCTCTCAATCTGCGGTAGAGAAAATCCAGGCTGCCGGCGGTAAAACCGAGGTGATCTAATTGTTCAAGACCGTGTCCAACATTTGGAAAGTGGAAGACCTTCGCAAGCGGATTTTGTTCACATTGTTCATCTTGCTTGTCTACCGGATCGGTTCATTCATCCCGGTTCCTGGTGTCAATAAGGATGTTTTTACACAAGTAGATCAATCCGGTTCTGATCTGTTCGGTTTGCTTAACACATTCTCAGGTGGGGCATTGTTCCAGTTCTCGATTTTCGCGATCGGGATCATGCCTTACATTACGTCATCAATCATCGTACAGCTATTGTCGATGGACGTAATTCCGAAATTTGCTGAATGGGCAAAAGAAGGCGAAAATGGTAAACGCAAACTTGCACAAATCACACGTTATGGTACAGTTATTCTTGGCTTGGTTCAAGGTTTCGGTACTGCGATCGGCTTTAACCGGTCATATCAATATGATATGATTCCTGGTGCAACGTTTACGGATTATCTCATGATTGCGATAATTCTTACGGCAGGTACGGCCTTCCTCATGTGGCTCGGTGAGCAAATCACGGAGAAAGGCATTGGGAACGGGATTTCCGTTCTAATCTTTGCCGGTATCGTTGCTGCTATTCCAAAGCATATTCGCTCCATCTATCAGCAAGAATTCGTTGATGCTGGAGATGCAACATTCCTTAACATCATTAAGGTAATCGTTATACTGATTGTTATCGTTGCGATTATCGTTGGCGTAATATTTGTTCAACAAGGTATTCGCAAAATTCCGGTACAATACGCTAAACGTGTTGTAGGACGGAAAATGTATGGCGGTCAATCAACTCATATTCCGCTGAAAGTAAACGGAGCAGGTGTTATCCCGGTCATCTTCGCGGTCTCACTTCTGATGTTCCCGATTACAATCGCGCAATTCTGGTCCACACATAGCTGGGCAACATGGGTTCAAAACCATATGTACTATGACAAGCCACTAGGCATGACTTTGTACGTATTGCTGATTATCGCTTTCACATTCTTTTACACTTTTGTGCAAATTAATCCGGTGCAGATGGCTGATCAAATGAAGAAAAACGGCGGCTATATTCCAGGCATTCGTCCTGGCAAGCCAACGTCTTCCTACATCACGCGCGTCATGTCGAGGATTACGCTAAGCGGTGCGATATTCTTGTCGGTTATCTCGATCCTGCCAGTAATCTTCGGCACGCTCGCAGATTTACCTCGTGACGTTAAGCTTGGTGGTACCTCTTTGCTAATCGTTATTGGGGTTGCACTTGATACGATGAAGCAAATAGAGACTCAACTGATCAAGCGCCACTACAAAGGGTTTATCAATAAATAATGATAGGTTCGCAAGCGGGCTTCCGCGCATCTTACCATGTGAGGGATCCCGGCCGAGCCTATTGTGCTTAAAGCGAGGAACACGCTAATGAATATTTTATTCATGGGTCCTCCAGGAGCTGGAAAAGGAACGCAAGCCGAGCGTATCGTGGAAACTTTCGGGATTCCTCATATCTCTACCGGTGATGCATTCCGCTTGGCAATGAAACAAGGTACTCCGCTGGGTCAGAAAGCAAAGGAATTCGTTGATCAAGGTCTTCTTGTACCGGATGAAATTACGAACGGCATTGTTCGTGAACGTCTGCTCCTTGAGGATTGCGATAAAGGTTTCCTGCTTGATGGTTTTCCACGGACACTTCAACAAGCCGAAGCACTGGATGGAATGCTTACTGAGATGGGACGCAGCATCGATCATGTTGTCAACTTAAAGGTAGACCGGGGATTGCTGCTTGCGCGTCTGACCGGTCGTCGCATTTGCAAGGCTTGCGGTGCAACATATCATGTTATGTTTAACCCGCCTAAGCAATTAGACGTATGTGATAAATGCGGCGGCGAGCTGTACCAGCGGTCAGACGATACGGAAGCTAAAGTCGGAACTCGTCTTGATGAATACATTTCCAAGACTGCTCCATTGCTTGATTATTACTCAAGCAAAGGCAATCTTAGAGAAGTAGATGGAGAAAAAGAGATCGACGAAGTAACCGCGGATATCGTAAACTGCTTAAGAGGCCAAGCCGAATGATTATTTGCAAATCCGAAGTGGAATTGCAATATATGAGAGAAGCTGGCCGCATCGTTGCGGAAACGCATCGATTGTTGAAAGAAGCGATCCGTTCAGGCATAACTACAGATGAACTCGATGGGATCGCTGAATCGTACATTCGCAGTCAGGGCGCAACACCTTCTTTTAAAGGTTTATACGATTTCCCTGCCAGCATTTGTGCTTCTGTAAACAATGAGCTGGTACATGGCATTCCGGGAACACGAAAGCTGAATGATGGTGACATTATCAGCATTGATATTGGCGCACAGTTCGAAGGCTACCATGGCGACTCCGCTTGGACCTACGGTGTGGGCAAGATCAGTGAAGAATCGAAGCGGCTGCTTGCTGTAACTGAAAAGTCGCTGCATGCAGGACTCGATTTAGTGAAACCGGATGTTCGTTTGTTCACCATCTCGCATGCCATTCAACAAGTGATTGAAGCTGCTGGTTTCTCCGTCGTTCGTGATTATTCAGGTCATGGCATAGGTGCAAACCTCCATGAAGCTCCTGAAATTCCGAATTATGGCTTACCTGACCGCGGACCTCTGCTTAAACCTGGTATGGCTTTGGCTATCGAGCCGATGGCCAATATCGGTGAACGGTATGTGCGTACGCTGGAGGATAATTGGACGGTTGTTACCGAAGACGGTTCATGGTGCGCTCATTTTGAGCATACTGTTGCAGTCACGGAGAATGGCTGCGAAATTTTAACCCTACCCAGGGAGCAGGCAGGTTGAGCGCATTGGAATACATGCCAGAAATCGGTCGCGTTGTTAAAGTGCTACGAGGTAAAGACGAAGGCTCATATGCCGTGATCGTCGGCATTGTCGATGATCGGTTCGTCCAGATCGTAGATGGAGATAAGCGACGCTTTGATCAGCCAAAGAAGAAGAACGTTCTGCATCTAGAGATGCAACCGGTCGTCAGTCATGAAGTGACGGACAGCATGCGGGAAACCGGGCGTGTAACAAACGCGAAGCTGCGTTTTGTGATTCAGAAGGCAGTGCAAGGAAAGGAGAATGACTGTGGCTAAAGAGGACGTCATTGAAGTCGAAGGTACGGTATTAGAACCGCTACCCAACGCCATGTTCAAGGTGGAACTTGAAAACGGACACCAGATTCTCGCCCATGTATCGGGCAAACTCAGAATGCATTTTATTCGTATTCTGACTGGAGATAAGGTTGTCATTCAGTTATCACCTTATGATTTGTCTAGAGGACGCATTACCTATCGGAAGTAGGCTGTAAATCAGCACTGCTTACGAGAGAATTCGGGAGGTAATCACAATGAAGGTTAGACCGTCGGTCAAGCCAATTTGCGAAAAATGTAAAGTCATACGTCGCAGAGGCAACGTTATGGTGATTTGTGAAAATCCGAAACACAAACAAAAACAAGGATAAGGAGGGATAACCATACATGGCACGTATTGCTGGTGTAGACTTACCGCGTGACAAACGCGTTGTCATCGCTTTGACGTACATTTTCGGTATCGGCACAACAACAGCTCATAAAATTTTAGCTGAAGCTGAAATTAATGAATCAACTCGCGTTCGTGATCTGACAGAAGACGAAGTTAGTAAACTACGCGAAACGATCGATAAAACAACTAAGGTTGAAGGCGATCTTCGCCGCGAAATTTCGCTTAACATTAAGCGTCTGATCGAAATCGGCTGTTATCGTGGCGTTCGTCACCGTCGTGGTCTTCCAGTCCGTGGTCAACGGACTAAAACAAATGCTCGTACTCGTAAAGGTCCTCGCCGGACTGTAGCGAACAAGAAAAAATAATAAGGGGGGATAACCGAAATGGCTAAACCTAAAAAAGTGGTTCGTACTAAACGTCGCGACCGTAAAAATATCGAATCTGGCGTAGCGCACATTCGCTCGACATTCAATAACACGATCGTAACGATTACCGATCCGCACGGTAATGCGATTTCCTGGGCAAGCTCAGGTAACCTTGGATTCAAAGGTTCCCGTAAAAGCACGCCTTTCGCAGCTCAAATGGCTGCTGAATCCGCTGCAAAAGCAGCTATGGAACACGGCATGAAAGCTGTTGAAGTAATGGTTAAAGGTCCAGGCGCAGGCCGCGAAGCAGCGATTCGTTCGTTGCAAGCAGCAGGTCTTGAAGTTAACCTCATTAAAGACGTAACGCCAGTTCCGCACAACGGATGCCGTCCGCCGAAACGTCGTCGCGTATAGTGATCTACGTGTGGTATCAAATGTCAACAACTTGTAAATAATGGTTGTGAAGGTTTGCCATACTACATGATTAGACTTCTAATGCGATAATGGTAACGGAGCGACGTTTTGAAGGAGGGTATTATTAGTGATTGAAATCGAAAAGCCGAAAATCGAAACCGTTGAGCTGAACGAAGATGGCACATACGGACGTTTCGTAGTCGAACCGCTAGAACGCGGATATGGCACGACGCTTGGGAATTCGCTTCGCCGAATCCTATTGTCGTCACTGCCAGGTGCAGCAGTTACCTCGGTTCAAATCGATGGTGTGCTTCATGAGTTCTCAACGGTTCCAGGAGTGGTGGAAGACGTAACTGAAATCATCCTGAACCTCAAAGGCCTCTCGCTGAAAATCCATTCCGACGAAGAGAAGGTATTGGAAATCGATGCGGAAGGTGAAGGAAACGTTACGGCTGGCGATATTCGCGCAGACAGCGATGTCGAGATTTTAAGCCCTGATCTTCATATCGCGACGCTGGCCTCCGGTGCACGTCTCCACATGCGGGTATTCGCTAACCGTGGACGCGGTTATGTCCAAGCGGATCGTAACAAGCGGGATGATCAACCGATTGGTGTTATTCCTGTGGATTCGATCTACACGCCGATTACCCGCGTCAACTACAGCGTAGAAAATACTCGCGTCGGTCAAGTAACTAACTATGACAAGCTGACTCTGGAAGTATGGACCGATGGCAGTATTCGACCGGAAGAGGCAGTTAGTCTCGGAGCCAAAATTTTGACTGAGCATCTCGATCTGTTCGTCGGTTTGACCGATGAAGCGAAAGATGCTGAGATCATGGTTGAAAAAGAAGAAGACAAGAAAGAAAAAGTACTCGAGATGACGATCGAGGAACTGGATCTTTCCGTACGTTCGTACAATTGTCTTAAGCGTGCAGGTATCAACACCGTTCAAGAGCTGATCACGAAAACCGAAGAAGATATGATGAAAGTCCGTAACCTCGGACGCAAGTCTTTAGAGGAAGTACAAGAGAAGCTTGAAGAACTCGGTCTTGGCCTCCGCATGGAAGAATAGAGAGCAGCGTAAACTAACGTTTGCAATGCTTACTAAGCGTTAAGGAGGGGAAATTTCACGATGGCATATTCTAAATTGAGCCGTGACGCTAGTTCCCGGAAAGCACTTTTCCGCGACCTCGTTACTGACTTGTTCCTGTATGAGCGCATCCAAACGACAGAAGCGAAAGCGAAAGAACTTCGTCCAATCGCTGAGAAGTTGATCACACTTGCAAAACGTGGAGATCTTCATGCTCGCCGTCAGGTTGCTGCTTTCGTTCGCCGCGAGACTATTACTGGTGGCGAGCAAGATGCAATTCAAAAATTGTTCTCCGATCTGGCTACTCGTTACTCGGAACGTCCGGGCGGATACACGCGTATTTTGAAACTAGGACCTCGTCGCGGAGACGCGGCACCTATGGTTTACCTGGAACTGGTTGATCGCGCGTAACAAACGAAGGGTGGACCTTGCGGCCACCTTTTTTTGTTGCCTGGATTCATGGTGTGGTGGGAGAATGCCATGATAACCGGTTCGGATGAAGCTTGGTGAAATGCAGGTTATTACTTGTGATTCGGTTAACACTCACATGCCTTAGACGGGCTCAAACATGCAGTGAAGGAGGTGTGGGATGAGGAATATCAAGATGATTGTCAGTTACGACGGTACGAAGTACTACGGCTTCCAGACGCAGCCGATAGGTAATACGATTCAAGACATAATTGAGCAAGCGCTTCAAGTGCTTACCGGTGAGAAAATTAGTATAACCGCATCAGGCCGAACAGATGCCGGTGTACACGCCCGGGGACAAGTATTTAATTTTATTACCATGTCTCCGATACCGATCGAGCGCTGGGCATTGGCGCTTAACTCAAGACTGCCCAGAGACATACGCATTCAAAGAGCAGATGAGGTATCGCTTGATTTTCATTCCAGTCATTTTGCGATACGAAAAACATATCGATACTCCATTGATACAAACAAGTTTGCGGATGTATTTGAACGACATTATCGATTTCATTACCCCATGCCTCTTCGCGTTTTAGAGATGAGAGAAGCTTTGTCAAAGGTCGTAGGGGAGCATGATTTTACTTCCTTTGCTTCTCAACGCTCGACGAAGCCAACTCATGTACGTACGATTCTGGATGTGCGGCTAGAAGAGGATGTGGGCAAGATTGATATTTTCGTAACCGGCAACGGTTTCCTTTATAATATGGTTCGTATCATTGTCGGGACGTTGTTATGGGTTGGAGAAGGTAAGATCACTGCAGCAGATTTTGAGCGGATTTTGCAGGCTGCAGACCGCTCAGCAGCTGGTCCCACAGCAATGTCTCATGGGCTTGTCCTATGGGAAGTGGAATATGAATAAGATTGTATCATTTAACCAATGCTGCTTTTGCAAAGCGCCCAAACAAATGACTTGCACTTATGAATTGTATATAGTAGAATATAACTTGTGCTTTCTTAGTGGCTCTCCCACAGCCCCGACTAAGAACGGCCATTTCAATTACAACTAATGAAATTGCAATCGAACCGTTACAGCGGTTAACGTATCATACATGAGAACGATTGTTTAATGAACAAGGAGGATCACCCATGCGCATTACCTATATGGCTAAGCCAAATGAAGTTGAACGCAATTGGTTCGTCATTGACGCTGAAGGCAAAACGCTCGGTCGTCTTGCGAGCGAAGCGGCAAGCCTCATCCGTGGTAAGCATAAACCACAATTCACCCCGCACGTTGATACTGGTGACTTTGTAGTTATTATCAACGCTGAGAAAATTTTCTTAACGGGTAAAAAACTTCAAGACAAAATGTACTACCGTCATTCCATGTACCAAGGCGGTTTAAAAATCACTTCGGCACAAGACATGATCAAAAACAAACCAGAACAAGTTCTTGAGCAAGCTATTCATGGCATGCTTCCTAAGAACCGTCTGGGTGACAAAATGAAGCTTAAACTTAAAGTTTATGCAGGACCGGAACATCCACATCAAGCACAAAATCCACAAGTTTACGAACTTCGCGGATAAATAGAGGGAGGACAGTTTCATGGCTCAAGCTCAATACTATGGAACGGGTCGTCGTAAACACTCTGTTGCACGTGTACGTCTCGTGCCGGGTGAAGGACGAATCATTATTAACAAACGTGACCTAAGCGAATACTTTGGTCTTGACACACTTAAACTGATTGTTAAACAACCACTGACTCTTACAGACACTACAGGCAAATACGATGTTCTCGTTATTGCTCATGGTGGCGGTATTTCCGGTCAAGCTGGTGCAATCCGTCACGGTATTTCTCGTGCTCTGCTTAAAGCAGATCCTGAATTCCGTCCGGCATTGAAACGTGCAGGCTTCCTGACACGTGACCCACGTATGAAAGAGCGTAAGAAATACGGTCTTAAAGCAGCACGTCGTGCACCACAATTCTCGAAGCGTTAATCGTTTCTTGTCTCAATGCCCTCTCTGTCAATCAGAGAGGGCATTTTTGATTTTTGGAGCATTTAGGGCATTGAAGTATAGGTGTGTTTTAACGTATAATCTAATGTAGATCTCTTTACTAGGTTTTCAATAGGAGCGGAGGGTATAACATGAATCTTTTTGAAAAAGAAGCACTTATTAACACGAAGGCTGTAGAGCTTGAGAACGCATCGCCTGAGGCGATTCTGCGATATGCAGTTGAAACGTTTCCGAACATTACTTTTGCCTGCAGCTTTGGTGCTGAAGATGTTGTTCTTGTCGACATGCTGCAAAAGATCAGCCCAAAATCAGATATCTTTTATCTGGACACAGATTTTCACTTTAAAGAAACCTATGAGACCCGTGATAAGATGGAAGAAATTTATGGCCTCAAGTTTGTACAAGTGAAACCAGAGATTACACCTGAAGAGCAGGCTGAGCAGTTTGGGGCTGAGCTCTGGAAAACCAATGCAAACCAATGCTGTGGTATTCGTAAAGTAAATCCACTTACACAAATCTTGTCTAAGTATGAAGCTTGGATTACGGGTATCCGCCGTGATCAGGCTCCAACTCGTGCCAATGCGAAGAAAATCGAATATGATACCAAATTCGGACTTGTGAAGTTTAATCCTTTGGCTGATTGGACTTCAGAAGATGTGTGGAATTATATCCGTACGAATAATGTATATTACAATCCGCTGCATGATAACCATTATCCAAGCATTGGCTGCGAGCATTGCACTCGTCAAGTTATGCCAGGAGAAGATCCACGTGCAGGACGTTGGTCCGGTCAAGAAAAAACAGAATGTGGTTTACACAAATAAGGGAGGCATTTGCATATTATGAGCAACATTAAGCCGCATGGCGGCGTACTCATCAATCGAGTCGCAAATGGAGCCGAGCGCGAGGTGTTGCTTGCAGAAGCGACAGCTTTGCAATCCATCATCGTGAATACATGGGCAATATCAGATTTGGATTTGATCGGCGTCGGCGCTTTCTCGCCACTTACTGGCTTCATGAATGAAGCAGATTATCGCTCTGTAGTGGAGAATATGCGTCTGGCTAATGGATTAGTATGGAGTATCCCGGTTACACTAGCAGTTGAAGAAGATCGTGCAGCGGAGCTTTCCGTCGGTCAAAGAGCATCACTCGTCGGCGAAGATGGCGTGATCTATGGTGTTATTGATATCGAAAGCATCTATAAAGTCGATCAGAAGCACGAAGCAGTTAACATTTTCAAAACAGATGACATTGAGCATCCGGGTGTTGCAAAACTTTATGGTCGTCCATCAACTTATGTGGGTGGAGCAATTACGATTTTAAACCGTCCAGTACCTGAGAAATTCAATGAATTTTATTTTGATCCGTCGGAAACACGCCGTATTTTTGCTGAAAAGGGTTGGAAAACGATTGTTGGTTTCCAAACTCGTAATCCTGTGCATCGTGCGCATGAGTATATTCAGAAAAGTGCGATGGAAATCGTAGATGCTTTATTTCTTAATCCGCTTGTAGGTGAAACCAAGTCAGATGACGTTCCGGCAGCGGTTCGTATGAAAAGTTATATTGCTCTGCTTGAGAACTATTACCCGCAGGATCGCGCCTTTCTAGGTGTATTCCCGGCAGCTATGCGTTATGCTGGACCCCGTGAAGCGATTTTCCATGCGATGGTTCGTAAAAACTATGGCTGTACTCATTTTATTGTTGGCCGTGACCATGCTGGAGTAGGCGATTATTATGGCACGTATGAAGCACAGGATCTGCTGCGTACGTTTACAAGCGAAGAGCTTGGCATAACACCGCTATTCTTTGAACATAGCTTCTTCTGTACCAAATGCGGCAATATGGCTTCAAGCAAAACCTGTCCGCATGACAAAGAGCATCACCTGACACTGTCAGGAACGAAAGTTCGCGCTTTGCTGCGTGATGGTGTTTGTCCGCCACCGGAATTTTCTCGTCCGGAAGTTGCAAAGATCCTGATCGAAGGTATGGCTGAACAACCCGTTACCTAATTGTAATGCTTCAGGCTTTGTCCGCATAACCGACCATCTCGTCCCATAAGATGATAAAGAGCATAGGCAAATGCCTTCGCATAATTATCGCTTTGGGATTGGGGTGGTCTTTTTTATGCGTAACGTTCGAAAGCGTGTTGTCCTGTGGATCAATTACCGTGGAGCGATCCGCATCGGACTAGGAATGACCGTTGTATTGTTAACTGTGCTGTTATTGACTCAAGAGGTACCTGCAACACGCACATGGACGTATTGGACCTTGCCTCTGTCAGGTAAAGTGATTGCAATTGACGCAGGACATGGAGGGGCCGATGGCGGGGCTGTCAGTAAGCAGGGAGCCGTTGAAAAAGATTTGAATCTGGCTATCGCCCTGCAGCTTCGCGATTATCTGCAGCAGTCAGGTGCGATTGTTGTGATGACACGAGAAGGAGATTATGATTTAGCCAATGAGGGCACATCGAAGCTCAGCAGACGAAAAACAGAGGATTTGGTGAAACGAGCTCAATTTGTGAAAGATAAGAAAGCCAGCTTATTCATTAGTATCCACATGAACAGCATCCCATCACCGAAATGGTCTGGCGCGCAAACCTTCTTTTATCCAAGTAACCCGGACAATGCTGTTTTGGCTTCACTTGTTCAAGACGAAATCAAACGGAACTTAGAGAATACCCAGCGTGCGGCAGCCGCAGTCAATACCATCTATTTGCTTAAAGCGATAGAAAATATTCCAAGCATTCTGGTCGAGGTTGGTTTCTTGTCTAATCCCGGAGAGGCTAGTCGGTTAACGGATTCCAATTATCAGAAACAGGTTGCGGCTTCCGTGTATCAGGGGGTTTTGCGTTATTCTGCTGGTGAGAAGTGGGGCATCGATAATTCAAAACCGCAATGAACGGGATGAGGAAGTGTTTGGTAAAAGACATGTTTGCCGCTTGGAACAGGCTCCCTGTATTGTTATAATGGATACTAGTTCACCTAAGGATGGCAGGAGCTAGGGATACCTTTGTAGAGGAGTCGGACGAATATGTTGTCCAGAGAAGAAATTCAACAAGCTGCTGAATCAGTAGTGGCGCAATATAGCAAGGAACAAGCATTAACGGTTCGAGATATTGTAGCCAAAGAACGCAGCGTATCACTGACGATCGTGGGAGCTGCGGAAGGAACGCTGCCGGAGCTGGAAGAAGCGTTGCGGCAAGCTCTGGTTAAGGCTGGAGCCGAGACCGTACATTTCCGGTTCCGTTCTGGCGAAGCTGTGCCTGGCAGCGGTACAAATAGCGCTGCGACAGGCGCTGGCGCCACTGCAGGGGGCGGCAAAGCGTCGTCAGCAGGTCAAGGACCCATACGGGGTCACGGCGCTGGCCTCGAGGCTAATACGCTGCTGCAAGCAGGCAGCGGTGTTCATTTCATCGCTGTGGCTAGTGGTAAAGGTGGAGTTGGCAAGTCGACAGTGACTGTTAACCTTGCGGTCGCTTTAGCCCGTAAAGGGAAGCGTGTAGGCATCATTGATGCAGACATTTATGGCTTCAGCGTACCTGATATGATGGGGATTGAGGAGCGGCCTGAGATTATTAATGAACGCGTGATTCCGATTGAAAAATTTGGAGTGCGCGTCATGTCCATGGGATTCTTCGTAGAAGACAATGCTCCCATCGTTTGGCGCGGTCCAATGCTCGGTAAGATGCTGCGAAATTTCTTCGCAGAGATTGAATGGGGAGAGCTTGATTATCTGCTCTTAGACTTGCCTCCAGGCACTGGGGATGTTGCATTAGACGTTCATCAGCTCATTCCTCAAAGTAAAGAAATTATCGTAACCACTCCACACGCCACCGCAGCTTTTGTAGCAGCTAGAGCAGGCGCTATGGCAATTAAGACAGAGCATGAAATTATTGGAATCATTGAAAATATGTCTTATTATGTTAGCAAGAACGGTGACATTGAATATGTATTTGGCCGCGGTGGCGGAGCGCGTCTAGCAGAATCGCTTAATTCCGAGCTGCTGGCGCAAATCCCGTTGGGGGCACCGGACAATTTAGCAACTGAGCCTGATTTCGCGCCGTCCGTTTATAAAGCGGACACCGAAACCGGCCAAATTTATCTGGACATCGCAGACAGTGTAATTTCAAAATGTGAGCAGTAATAATCATCAAGCTCATTATAGAAATAAACAAAGCCCGCTTAAGCGAGCTGATAAACTGAGGGATTCACATACATGTTGACATGTATGCTTATCTACTCATTTCTTCAGCCGCTTAGCGGGCTATTTATATTAATTTTGCTCTCCACAAGAATTATCCACCAGAACTATCCTGGCCGCCATCTTGGCCGTCGCCACTGTCACCGCCATCGCCGCCATCGCTGCCATCGCCACCAGTGTCTTTAGGTTTCGTTACCTTTTCATCAGGCTTCGGTTTTAATTCCTCTGATACTGCTTTTTTCATTAGATCAAGTAGCTCTAAACGAAACAGCGGACTTTGCATGGATTCCTGCATAATCGTTGATACTTGCTTACGATACTGTGTGCTTTGAAGCACATCGAGGATCATTTTGTCCATTTCCGGATTCTTCATAACTTGAATGAGGTCTTTCTGGTAGGTTGGATCCTTTAGAAGATCCTTATGAATTTGTTTATTCTGTTTGTTTACCGACTTGGCAAATTCACCGGCAAAACGGGGGTCGGTCATCAATTTCTGAATAACTTTGTCATAATCAGGAGAAACGAGGGTTTCCTTAACAGCTAATCTTACCTGCTCCTGATCCTGAACAGTAAGCAGCTTAGAGCTGAACCCTGTATTTCCGCTTGCAGTAGTTGCAGATTCCTGCAAAGCCTTTTGTGCATCTTCTGTTTTGAGTATGTCAATAACCATCGATTTCACGTCCTTATAGCTGACCGCTTCGCTAGCACCTGATGCCGGTTCAGATCCGCAACTCGAAAGTACGGACATCAACAGCACGAAACTGCCCAGCCATGCGCACCGTTTAAGCATGATTGACGCGTCTCCCTTCTGTATTTACAACGTGCTTCATACGATAGTATGCGACATTGTTCAACGTATTATCATGGAGACGACGTAGCTTTTTGTAGTGAACGTGGTAAAATAAAGGATGAAAATCAATTGCTTTTTCATACAAGGGATGCCCGCAAAAAAGCTCTTATCGATTCCTTTGAGCAATAAGTGAAGCATCAACTAACGGAGCAAGTTTTTACTTATCACAAGCATATGGTTTCTGTACGAAAACAAAGCCCCCCTAACTAGGTGCCGGCTTATTACTTAATGAAGCGAGTTTACTCTGTTCAAATGGAATCCCAGGGCAAGCTCAGCAATAACTTTTAGGAGTGAAAGGCTTGAATTTACGAAAATGGTTTTTCTTGTTTTGGAGTACAATGGCAGTTGGCGGTGTAGTAACAATAGTGGTTGGAAGTATCATGCAATGGACGGATCAATCCTTTGGATTTATGGGACTAAAGGCGGTAGGCTTTAACACCCTGACGATGGCGCTTGTAGGTATGCTTTTCGGTGCATTTAGTCAAATGGGATTTTTCGCCTATTTAACACTGAATTATATAGCGTTAAGTGTTTTCAGAAGAAGTTACTTATGGAATGCGCTTCAAGCATACACAACCGTATTTGTGCTCGGGGGCGTTGGATATTTGCTTTACCAGGACCGGGAGAGTCTTAACAACTGGGTATTCTGGGCGCTGCCGCTTGCAATGGCTCTAGGTTCTTGGCTTGTTGCCTACGTGAAAGTAAAACAAACGAATAATAATGCCTTTATTCCAACCTTGTTTCTCCAAGTGGTCGTTACCATACTGGAGTCATGGCCGAGCCTGCAGGGGGAAGGAGCGAATACGTCTGCAATCGTGTTTATGGTTATTCCAATGTTCATTTGCAATGCCTACCAAATTATGCTTCTTCACCGCCTTGTGCGCAAACCGCAAACAACCGACTCCGCAGCAAGTGCGAAGCCGGTTCTTTAAGTGATCCTTTATTAAAATCCTGCAGAAGCATCCAGCTGTTTAGTCATGGTTGTTTTGTCCTGCACCGCTTTGCCTTGAAGCTCAGTTTGTGCAATTAAACTGGATACCGTTACGAATTCATACCCTTTAGCACGGAGCTGTGAAATGATGACAGGGAGGGCTTCGTGCGTTTGTTTTACGGAATCACTTGCATGCATCAAAATAATATCGCCAGGATGTGCTTTGCTGACAACCCGGTTTACAATTTTATCCGTTCCGATATTCATCCAATCGAGGGAATCTGTATCCCACTGGATGACCTTCACTTTCATTTGGTCAGCAATTCGAAGTACCCGCTTATCAAAATCACCATTAGGTAAGCGAATCAGTGTAGGTGTTTTTCCAGTGACTTGTGTGAGGATGGATTGGGCTGTTTCAATTTGAGTACGAATTTCATCATCGCTGTACGTACTGTAATTGTCATGCTTATGCCCGTGACTGCCTATTTCATAACCAGCATCCATGATTTTCTTAACGATATCAGGGTGGGACTGGCTCCAAGGGGAAGACAAAAAGAAGGTGGCATTCTTAACATTATTCTGTTTGAGCACCTCTAAAATGGGCTCTGTCCGTTTATCTCCCCAGCTAATGTCAAAAGTTAAAGCAAGGACCTTCTTATCGGTTGGTACGCTGTAAATAGCTGCTGCCTGATCCGGGGCAAACACGGTAACATTGTCCTTTTCTGCATAAATTACACCTGAAGCAAACAATATTCCGACACTGATAAGAAAATAGCGTTTCAGTTTCCGTCCATTCATCACATAAAACATATTCATATAGGGGATCTCCTTTCCGCTTAGGGCTTGTTCTAGTACAATCTATGCTCGTACCAACAACTTATTCGTCTCGTTTGAAAATCTTCGTCAACTATGCTGAAATTGAGGTGTATGTTCTATGTTTGCTCCACGTCGAATATGGGCCCATTTAAAGGAGCTAAGGCATTACATTGCCTTTAGCTTTGTTATCTTATTTGCTGGAATGGTGGTCGGAGCTACGAATCCCGCGCTGGATTCCTTCATAAAAGGACAGATGGCGGGAATTCGCGAAATGGCACAATCCATTGAAGCAAGCGATAATCCCACATTATTGTTTATTACCTTTATATTTTTAAATAATGCCATTAAATCTATATTGGTCCTGTATCTAGGGATCTTCTTGGGCATTGTTCCTATTGTATTCTTGGCCATTAATGGAATGATGATCGGATATCTGGTAAGTAAAGCAGCGGAGCAGAGCGGCGGAGAACTATTCACACTTGTAGTCAAAGGTCTGCTGCCCCATGGAATTATAGAAATACCCGCGATTATTATTGCTTGTGCATATGGATTAAGATTTGGTTCTATCATGTTTCAAGGAATTGGTGCACTAGCTCTTAGGCGACCGGGTTGGAGCGGATCCTTTGAATTATTTGCAGCTCGGACGCTTCCTGCTATGGTGTTAATCGTTGCTATGTTAATCATTGCGGCAGTAATTGAGAGCACATTTACAGTTTGGTTGCTGGACAAGTAATAAAATTACCAAAATCTGAGCATAACAATAAGACGGCGTCTAACGTGACATACGGGAGACGCCGTTTGTTGGCTGGTTAAGGCCAATTCAACTAAGGAGGCCGCCTACTGTTATGCTTGGAATACTGTTCAATGACAAAGAATGTAAAGAACTCGACTATGTCCTCCGTAAAGAACTTGATGAAATGCTGCTCGATTTGAACGATTCCCGGCTTGACGGTGATATTAAAACGGCTATAGCCAAAAGATACAAAGTTATCTTTCGAATGTATGCACGTCTTGCATCACCAAAAGAACTATCCCGTTATGCCTTAAATATGCGTACATATCGTTGAAAACAAGGGTTTATTAACATGTGCATAATAAAATAAAAAAAAGTGTTGCATTGTTTATAAACCCTGTGATATATTAATCAAGTCGCCGCTGAGACATTCGCGGTAAACACGAGTAATAAACATGATATTTGTTCCTTGAAAACTGAACATGAGTGACCTGTCATAAAGGTTTTAAAAAGCTAGCAAAGCTTGA